>JBBQNT010000285.1:0-4963 GCA_038330215.1 Gemmatimonadales bacterium | reverse complement strand
CGAGTCGCCGGATCTCGCGCGCGCGCTCGAACTCGTGCTGAACGCGATCAACCAGGGCACCGATGCGACGGAGCCTTTGGTTCGCGCGCGGCGTACGCTCATGCGGCCCACACCGACCCCCGGCGTGTCCGCGTGGAGCGTACCGTGAGTGGAGCGGTGAGCAGTGCCGTGAACTTTCACGCGACCTCGCCGTTCGTCTTCGCCACGGCGCAGTACGAATCCGGCGACTGGGACTCCGCGCCGTCGCTGTCGGGCAACATCATCGACACGGTCGCCCGGTACACCTCCTTGCCAGTCGCCCCTCAAGGCGTGTCAGTGTCGCTCTCGTCGGAAGACGCGCTGCGCTACCCGTTGCTGTTCCTCACAGGACACCTGCCGGTGCGATTCACACAGCAGGAAGGACGCGTGCTGCAGCGCTATATCGAGCGCGGTGGACTGCTGTTCGTGGATGATCACAACCACGACATCGACGGCGCGTTTCACAAAACGGCCACCGAAGAAATCACGCGACTCATCGGACCGTTGTCGCCGCTGCCGAATGATCATGCGCTCTACTCCGCGTTCTTCAGGTTCGAGGACGGTCCGCCCACGACGAGTCACGAACTGAATGGTTGGGGGGACAATCTTGTCCACGAACATCTGTTCGCCGTGCAGCGCGACAATCGCATCAGAGTGCTGTACAGCAACAAGGACTACAGTTCCGAGTGGAACTTCCATCCGGACAACAAGCGCTTTCTGGGTGTCGACCCGACGCGCTTCGCGGTGAATCTGATCGTGTATGCGCTCACCCACTGATACGGCGGCAGCAGACGCCGCGCGAGTGGTCGCCGAGTGGACCGCGCGATCGGTGGCCATCATCGCGCTGCTGCTCGCATGGTGGTCCACCTCGCGTCCACTGCCTTGGCACTCGCCAGGCCACGCCGGCTCGCGAGACGGTGTGATGACGGTGCACGATTCATCGGGCACGATCGATGTCCGCGCCATCGGCGACGCCGCCAGCAATCCCGCCACGCGAGCGATGCACGCGCATCTCCGTGAGCCACCAGACGCCGAGCGACGTGCGTTGCTGCACGCCGCCCTGCTTTCCGGGCTGCCAGTCTCATGGCGCGCTGACAGCGCCACACTACCGGCCGTCGCGCTCGCAGTATCGGCGCTTGCCGATCCTACCGGTGGCACGATCGTTCGCACGGTAGCGCAAAGCGGTACACCACTCTCGCTATCCGATTCCGTCGGATGGCTTGACAGCGCCACGGCCGTTCGCGGTGGCGTTCAGTGGAACGTGTCAGGTCCCGCGCGCGCTTTCCAGGTAAGTGGCGCTCGCAGCGCTGCCACGGCACACCCGCGACTCGGCCGAGTGCGGCTGTTTGCAGCGCCGGGGTGGGAAGCGCGCTTTGCCATGCAAGCCCTCGAGGAAGCCGGTTGGACCGTGGACGCAGACTTCATGATCGCGCCGCGCGTGTCCATAACGGCCGGTGCTCCCGCTTCGCTCGACACCTCGCGCTACAGTGCGGTGATTGCGATCGACAGCACGGCATGGCCAAGCGGGAATGCGATCGCGCGCTTCGTTCGCGAGGGCGGCGGACTGGTGATGTTTGGCAGCGCCGCGTCAGGTGGTGCGCTGGCTCCGATGCGGGCGGGATCGAGCGCATCAGTGTCACCGGGGATTCCTGGCGCGCTTCGCACTGCCATGCCGCGCGAAGGACTGGCGCTCCGACCGGTCACCTCGCTCGCCACCGATGTCGTCGTGCTCGAACGCAGCGAGCGGCCGGGATCGCCAATCGCCATGGTAGCCCGCCGAGTTGGCCTGGGAAGGGTGGTGCAGGTGGGATGGGAGCAGACCTGGGAATGGCGCATGCTCGGCGGGGATGATGCCGTCGAGTCCCACCGCGACTGGTGGCGTGCATTGCTCCAGCGCACGGCCTACGCGCCAGTCGCCAGCGGCGACTCGCTGACCGACCGCTGGCAACCTCTTCCCGGCGACGCGGCGCCTGCGGCCGACCTGGTGGCGCGTCTCGGACCGGCGCAGGCACCCGCGGAGCTACCAACGACATCAGGCCCGCTCACACCGCCGTCTCCGTGGTGGTTCGTCATTGCGGCCGGCGCGCTGCTGGCCGAATGGTGGTCACGCCGCCTGCGAGGTGCGCGGTAATGGTGCGCGCTGACGTGTCGCCTTCAACGACGACGGTAGCGGCTGCGCCTGCACCGGACGTAACATCCACCATGCCTGTTGCCTTCATTTCGCACTCGGACTGTGGTCTGCACGACACCGGGTGGGAGCACCCTGAACACGTTGGCCGTCTTCGCGCGATTCCAAGCGCGCTCAAGTACCATCCGGACCTGTTCTCCGCGCTCGAGCATCACGAAGGCCGGCACGCCACCGTTGACGAACTCGCGATTGCGCACACCACTGACTACATCGAGCAGGTGCGCTCGCTGGCCCAGGCGGGCGGCGGACGGCTCGATCCGGACACCGTCGTAAGCGCAGGATCCTGGGACGCAGCGACTGCCGGCGCCGGTTGCGTGCTCGACGGCGTGGATCTGGTCATGCGCGGCGAAGCGTCGAGCGCATTTTGCGCCGTGCGTCCGCCTGGACATCATGCAGTGCGCGACCGCGGCATGGGCTTCTGCCTGTTCGGCAACGTCGGCATTGCGGCGCACTACGCGCTGCAGATGCACGGCGCCGAACGCGTGCTCATCGTCGACTGGGATGTACATCACGGCAACGGTACGCAGGCACTCGTGGAAGATGAGGCCCGCATTCGCTTCGTCTCCATTCACCAGTGGCCCTGGTATCCAGGCACGGGCGCTGCTGAAGAGCGTGGCCCGCATGGTACGATCTGGAATGTGCCCATGGGCCCCGGGCTCGCACCGTCGGAGTACACCAACGCGCTGTTCGACGCGATCGACAGCGCCACGCTCGACTGGACACCTGACCTGGTGTTGCTGAGCGCCGGATTCGACAGTCTCGCGGGCGACCCGCTCGGCGCGTTTACGTGGACGGTCGATGACATCGCGTCGATGACGTCGCAGCTCATGGAGCGCGCGAACCGCTGGTGCAACGGGCGAATCGTGAGCGCGCTCGAAGGTGGCTACGCACCGGAGCAGACAGCGGCGGCAGCCATCACGCACATGCGCACACTGGCGGGACTGTGAGCGAGTCGTCAGGCGCTGCCTCACGCGCGCACCATTGGCACGTGGTGCGTGTGTGCTGCGCACTCTGCGCCATCGCCGCGCTATTGCTGTCGGCATGTGAACGGCCGGCGGCTGATATCGCGGCCGCCGCGCCGCCGCCGCAGGTGCGCGACAGTGCCGGCATTCGCATCGTGTCCGCTGGATTCGTACGCGACGAGATTCCCGAGCAAGAAGCGCTGGCCGTGATCGACACGTTGCTCGACGGCGCCGTGCCCGCGACCGAGGCCGTGGTCGGCTTGCTTTCCATGCAGCCGCTGACCGATTCTTCACTCGTGTTGTTCAGCGCCAGCGGACCATCCCTGTTGCGCTTTTCGTCGTTCGGCGCGAACGCCTCGCCCGACACGCTCGGCGCCCCCGGATCCGCCGCTGGCGCGTACAGCACCCGCTCCACGCTGCTGCCATTTCATCCCGACACGCTCCTGCTCTGGGATGCCGATGCCGCGCGTCTCACCCGCGTCACGGCAAGCGGGTTGGGTGACGCGATCACCTTGCAGTTCGACCCACGGCGCATCGCGACCGTGTCCGGTGCGTGGTCGGATGGAACGCCCATCGCCGTGACCGTTGCACTTCCCGGTGAACAAGGCGCCGGTGTGTCGCGAGCAGCGATGGCGCTGCTGCGATTCACTCCCGACGGCGCGTTTCGCGACACGCTCCTGCACATGCGCGGCCCCGAACGCGCCGTGCTGCTCGGACGATCGGGAAGTGAGGTCGACGTGCCCGTGCGTGTTGCCAACATCCCGCTCGGCCGCACATCGCTGTGGACGGTGGGGCGTGACAACGTGCTCGTTCTCGACACTGAATCGTGTAATGTGATTCGCCACGATTCGACGGGCGCGGTCACGTTGCGCCTCGAGTTCCACTGCACGATCGAGGCGGTGACGGAAGAGGATCAATCCCGCTTCATGTCCGAAGTGCTCGCGACCGCGCGCTCACGCTCGGATTCGGCCGTGCGACGCCGCATGGCATCCGAGGCATCGTTTCCGCCGGCCAAATCGACCGCATCGGGTCTGCTTGCGGATCGATGGGATCGCATTTGGGTGCGCCTGCCCGTCACCGGACTGAACGACGATTGGGTATGGTGGGTATTCGACAGCGACGGTATGCCGCTCAGCCGTCTCAGGCTGGCTCGACAGTGGCGAATCGCCGCCGTGCGTGAACGCGACCTCATCGCCGTGGAGGCGGACCGCGATGATGCGCCGCCGGTCGTCGTGCGCATGGCCTTGCCGGCTGTGCTTCGGCACACACCCTGACGCGACGTCCGCCTGATCGCATGCCAGCCCCGTCTCGCATAAAGCCCATTCCCGCAGTGCTGCGCCTGGTGCAATCTGTTGTGCTCGGACGATGGCGTGCTTCGGTAGAAACGCTGTATCGCGAACTCGCCGACCTTCTCGAAGCTGCCGAGGGACGTGACGTGCTCGTGAGTGGTTGCGGTGACGGGCGCAACGCCGAGTGGCTCGCGCTCCGAACCGGAGCGTCGGTGGTGGGTGTCGATCCTGATCGAGAGCGGCTGGCTGCGGCCAGTACGCGTGTGCGCAATGCCGAACGCCATCCACCAGTGAGCTTTCAGGTTTCGCCGCTCGACGATCTGCCGTTTGACGACGCCGTATTTGACGGCGCGATCGGCGAACCCGTGCTCGCCGCCGTTGCCGATCCTGCACGCGCGGTGGCCGAACTCGCACGTGTGGTCAAGCCGTACGCGCCGGTTGTGCTCTGTCTGCTCACGTGGAACGCCGATTTCGACGAAGAGGAGCGGGCCGCGGTGGTGGAGCGA
>JBBQNT010000284.1:0-4984 GCA_038330215.1 Gemmatimonadales bacterium | reverse complement strand
GAGCGGCGGAAAGAGCAGGATGAGCGCATGCCACCAGCGCGTGCGCGGCTGGCGCGAGAAGACGAGCGACGCCCACAGCAGGATGAGTGCGGTCCAACCGGTCGTGACCTGATGCCAGTACAGCCAGGCGTACTGCTCCGTAACGAGGAAGCTCGAGATGCACGCGAGCCGCAGCACATACACGCCCCACGCCAGCGCGAACCACGCGAACCACGGCCGCTTGTACCGCATGTACAGGTGCAGGCAGAGCGCGGCGAGTCCGCTCGTCAACACCCCTTGCAGCAGTGTCGCGGCAAACTCGGTCGCGAGCAGCGGATTGGCGTCGGACAGCATGGCAGGCGATCAGCGTGCGGCGGCGATGGCGGCGATCAGCCGAGCAATCGCGCACTGGCGCGAATGTCGTTGGGCGAAACCTCGAACAGCGCATCGATGAGTCTCACGCGAAACGTACCGGGCGATGGCTCGCCTTCCGCTGCGCGCTCACCACAAATCCCAAGGAACACGAGCGCCGCCGTCGCCGCCACGAGTGCGTCGCGCTCCACCGCGCAAGCCGCCGCCACAAGCGCGGTGGCCGTACATCCCACCGCGGTAACGCGCGCCATCATCGCATGCCCATTGGTCACCGAGATCGTGCGCGTGCCGTCTGTGATGTAGTCCGTCTCACCCGTCATGGCGACCACCGTGCCGCGTCGGCTCGCAAGCGCCCGCGCACTGTCCACCGCATCATGCGAGGAATGGGACGCATCCACGCCGCCCGTGCCAGGCGCACCCGCGGCAAGCGCGAGGATTTCGGACGCGTTGCCGCGAATCACCGTGGGACGGCGAGCTGCGAGCGACTCGCTCGTGTGTGTACGATAGGTGGTGGCTCCAGCGCCCACCGGATCGAGCACCCACGGGATCTCACGCGTGACCGCTTCGGTCGCGGCCAGGTGCATTGCGTCCACCCAGGCGGGCGACAGCGTACCGATGTTGATCGCGAGTGCGCGGCTGATGGCGACAAAATCGCGCACTTCTTCCTTCGCGTGCACCATCGCCGGCGAAGCGCCGGCGGCCAGCAGTGCGTTCGCACTGATGTCCATCGCCACGTAGTTGGTGATGTTGTGCACCAGCGGACGTTCGGCGCGAATGCGCTCGATCACCTCGGCGCATTGGAGGACAAGCGGATGCGGCGTCATGGCGTGAGCGTTGGCGGTGCAGCAGTGGCGCCGTTGCTATCGGGCGTGACGTGGTAAACAGTACGCGAGGGAAACGCGAAGCTGGAACCCGCGGCTTCGACGATCTCCATGAAGGAAAGCAGTAGTTCGTGCTGCACGTCGAGGAAGTCCACGAAGTTCTGGACCGTGAACCACGCGCGCACGCGGATCGTGATCGCGGAGTCTGCAAAGCCGGACGTGCGCACGACCACGGTGTCCGGCCACAGGTCCTTGTGCTCACGCAGCCTGGCCTCGATCGCCGCGACGATCGTACGGATCTGCGCCGGCGTGGTGCTGTAGGTGACGCCCAGAAAATGCTCGAAAAGAAAGCGGTCACGCTCGCCGAACGTTTCCACGCGTTCTTCGGCCAGTCGCCCGTTCGGGATGCGCACCACGGTGCGCGCCAGCGTGCGCAAGCTCGTGGAACGAAGTCCGATGCGTTCGACAGTGCCTTCCACTTCACCGATGCGCACAAAGTCGCCCACACGGAACACCTTGTCGGCGGCCAGGGAGACGGAGCCGAACAGATGTTCGACTGTCTTTTGCGAGGCGAGAGCAAGCGCAACGCCCCCGATGCCGATACCGGCCAAGAGCGTGACCACGGGATAGCCGAACTGGGCGAGCAGCACCAGCAGCGCGATGATGACGACCATCACGCGCAGGAAGCGCGTCAGCAGCGGCACCAGAGTTCGCGCCTGCGCCTGTCCGTTCGCCCACGAGCCCACGAGCAGCTGGTCCTGCACCAGTGAGATCAGGCGCAGGGCGGCCCAGAAGACCGCGAGCAACACGGTACCACGCGCTGTTGCGGTGATGAACTCGCTGGCGCGCGCGTTCAGGCCGAGCACGCCCAACATCGGCATGGCGAGCACGCCGACCAACCAGAGCCGGAATGGTCCGCGCAGCCGAGCGACGATCCGTTCATCCCATTCCGTCGTTGTACGCGCCGTCACGAGACCGATGATGTAGCGCGCAGCCAGCGCGAGAACTGCGGCCAGCGAAATGGTCAGCAGAATGGCGATGCCCATGCCGATCCACTGCCAGTAATGCACTCCCAGCGGTCCCTCGCGAAGCAGTGGCGTTGGCAGGCGTCCACGCAGCCACACGTCGGGCAGCGCAGCGTACCAGCCGTCGATACTCGCGACCGTCTCCTGATCAAATCGCCAGCGACGCACCCGGTCGCCGTCATAGCGTCGCACATACACGGGATCAGGCAGCCCGCGAACGCCGGGAATGACGCCCAGGCGATCGCGATTGGGCTCGCCGTCCGTCGTATCGCCGCGCGCCAGCGGAGAGACGCGTTCCATCACGATCCACAGCCGCTGGTCGAGCACTTCGCGCAACATGCGCGCGAGTTCCGGGCCACGGCCACGCGCACTCGCCGGCAGGTCGAGATACTGAGCGGCCTGCTCGTAATTGTGCCGCTGGGCGAGCTCCAGAAACGCCGTCACCGACGCGCGCGGCGATTCGGGCGACGGCGGGGCGGCGGCGATATCCGCGGAGTCGGCAGCCGACTGCGTGATGGGCAGAAAACCAAACTGCGCGTGCGCCGGTGAGACGAGAGAAACGCTCGCGCAGATGAGCGCGAACGCCACGCACAGCGAGCGCGCTCCAAACGCCCGTACGGCGCGAAACTCAGTGCGCACGGATGTTTGTTGGATCAATGTTATATGGGAAACCGCCGGCGAGCAGACGGACCAGTTGATCATCGTATCCGTACATGTCCGGGTAGAGGCGCGTTTCACAGTCCTGCGTCGACATTGCCGTCGCGTAAAAAAGCGCCACGAATGCGCCCCCGCCGATGCTCGCACGCATGGCGAGGCAGGAACGCGTCACTCGCGGGCGACGTCACCGCGGTCGAGCAGGTGCGGAGCAGTCGTCGGAAAAGTGTGTGCGGGTGGCGTGCGCGTACGCGCGATGACCCGGGTGGGACTCGAACCCACGACCTACGGATTAAAAGTCCGCTGCTCTACCAACTGAGCTACCGGGTCAAGGCTGCCACTCACGCGGCGACCAAGCCGAGAAATATAGCGATGCGTGCGTCAGGCGACTACGTGGGCCGCGAAGCCCGCATCCTGCACGGCGTCGATCACTTGCGCCGGCTTGACGCGCGCCTCGTCCAGCTCCACCGACGCCTTCCCGATCTCCACTCGCTCAACGGTGACGCCAGGCAAATCGGTCAGCGCCTCGTTGACTGCGCGCACACAGTGTTGACACGTCATTCCATCGATCTGGAGTGCAAGGGTGCTCATGTTTCGTCCTCGGCAGTTGCCGTCGTAGTGCACAGTCGCCGTCAGTCGCGGCGACAGGAACGACGCCCGTCGTCCTGCCGGAATATATACCCCTCTCCCCTATTTCAAACCCCTAGGGAGACCAGGGCCGAGGCCGGCGGGATCGCTCAGCCGCCGACGAGCTCGTTGACGCGCTGGTCGGCAAGCGGGTCGGCGCTGCTCGTGGTATCGACTGGATCGCGCAACTGCGCTTCCGCTTCATGCGGAGTCCTCGGTTCGCCTCCCTCAGCATCGCGTGCGTGGCGCGAATGCACGTCGCCCGTGAACGTCTGCAAGACGCGCACGGGCAACGAGGGACTGTGACGGCGAAGGCTCGTCATGACTGCGAATGCTACTCCGGCATCAAGCCGCGATCACGCCTCGTCCGAGCCTGCATCCAGCCGGTGACAGACACGACACGCAATCGTGACGTGACTGTCACCGTTGGTGTTACGGAAGCATTGAGATTGCAGCCACCGTGGCTTCAGCCGGCGTCTCGATCACGAACGACACGCGACGGTTGAGCTGTGCACCGGCATCGCCACCCATGGCGCCCGGTCGGACCTGACGCGTGCTGCCGTAACCGATGCTGCGCACGAGCGACGGCGCCACGCCCTGGCTCGCCAGGTACTCGCGCACAGCGTCTGCACGACGCTGCGAGAGATCCACGTTATACGCACGCGAGCCGGCGGGATCGGCGAAGCCTTCCACCGTGATCGCGGCACCGTTGTAATACGTACGAACGACCGACGCGAAGCGCTCCAGCGCCTGTCGGTCTTCCTCGCGAACGCTCGCGTCATCAAACGCGAAGTGCACGGGGAACGCAAACTTCACCTTGCCTTCCATGGCCGTGATCTTGGCGCCGAAGTCGTCGCGCAAGGTGGTCAGGTCGGCGCGCAACGCGGCCAGGTCGCGCGTCATGTCGACCCGCACAGCGCTGTCACCGGCGATGCGACTTGAGCGCTCCGAGGCGAGTTCCGTCGAGAGCGCTGCACGCTGATCTTCCAGCCCCTGCCGCACAAACCCCTTGGTAGCGCACGCACTGAGCGACGTCACCGCCAGTGCCGCCATTCCGAACAATCGCAGTTGACGCATAGATGCCTCCGTGAGAGTGAGCGCCCAGCTTCCATGCTGGCACGCATCATGGAAGTAACCATGTCGGGACATTGTGCGCAGTGATCCAGCGCACCGAGCGATCAGGCTTTCGACAGCCACTCACCGCCGTCGATCACAAAAATCGCGCCAGTGATCCAATCGCCGGCCGGTGACGCGAGGAATGCGACCATGTTCGCAATATCGCGCGGTGTTCCCCATCGGCCGAGTGGAATGCGATCGCGCGCGTACGTCTGCATGCGCTCGGTTGCAGCCGCGAACAGGTCGGGAATGCCGCTCTCTGCCGGTGGCGTGAACGCCTTGCGCACGCCCTCCGTGGGAATGGGGCCGGGTGCAACGGCATTCACGCGAATGCGATCCGGCGCCCACTCCATGGCCAGTGTGCGCGTGAGCGCATCCACGCCCGCCTTC
>JBBQNT010000283.1:0-4996 GCA_038330215.1 Gemmatimonadales bacterium | reverse complement strand
CGACAGCGTGCACAGCATCCACACGGGGTCACTCCATGCGCCAGTGACGGCGAGGTAGCCGCCCACCGGCGAGATGCCGAGTCCGAGCCCGAGCCAGAGATGCGACCAGCGCGTGAAACGCTTGGTGTAGCTGTAGCCGAGCACCCACAGCAGCGCGATCGGTGAGAGTGCGAGGCAAAGCGGGTTGAGTTGCCACGCCGCGACCACGAACAACACACTCATCACCACCACAGCCGTCGTGGCCTGCCCGACTGTCAACGCTCCGCGCGGAATCTCACGCATCGACGTACGCGGATTGAGCGCGTCCACGTCACGATCGACAATGCGATTGAAGCCCATGCCGGCGAATCGCGCCGCCGTGAACGCCACCAGCACCCAACCGAGCATCGACCAGGTGAGCGGTGCAACAGCGGTGGCAAAGCAGACACCGACCAGCGCAAACGGCAACCCGAACACCGTGTGCGGCAACTTCACGAAGTTGGCGAGACGCACGAGCAGCGAACTGCCCTCGAACGTCTGCCCATCGCGTGCGCCGGGCGGACGCGGCATGCCGGCGGGTTGCTTCATCGCACGCCCAAACGCGCCGTGCCGGGCAAGCCGAGCTTGGGCCACAGGGCATCCACGCGTGCCTTGGTCTCGGCATCCATGTTGATCATCTTCGGCCATGGGCGCGTGCTGCCTTCTTCCGGCAGCTTGCGCGTGGCATCGATACCCATCTTGCTGCCGTACGTGAACGCGCGACTCGCGTGATCGAGTACGTCAACGGGCCCCATCGTGAAGCGCACGTCGCGCTCGGGGTCCATGTTGTTGAGCGCACTCCACCACGCTTCCATGGTGTTGCGCACATCGATGTCATGGTCCACCACCACCAGCACCTTGGCCAGCGACATCAGCCCCGCACCCCACAGCGCGTGCATCACCTTGTCCGCCTGCCCCGGGTAGCGCTTCTCAATGGAAACGAATACAAGGTTGTGAAACCCGCCCTCGGCCGGCATGTGGTAATCCACGATTTCCGGACACGTAAGCTTGAGCAGCGGCAGGAAGATGCGCTCGGTGGCATGGCCGAGGTAGAAATCCTCCATGGGCGGCTTGCCCACGATCGTTGTTGCGTACACCGCCTGCTTGCGCATGGTCACTGCGGTGACGTGCACTCGCGGATACAGATCGGCTTCGCTGTAGTAGCCGGTGTGATCGCCGAACGGTCCTTCCATCACCAGCGCCTCAGCCGGATCGATGTAACCCTCGATCACGATGTCCGCTTCGGCCGGCACTTCAAGATCGCAGGTGACCGCCTTCACCAGCTTGACGGGCGAGCGACGCAGAAACCCAGCAAAAATGAACTCGTCGATCATGGGCGGAAGCGGGGCCGACGCGCTGTACATGCTCGCGGGATCTGCGCCCACCGCAATGCACACCGGCATCTTCTCGCCGCGCTCCGCCATCTGCCGCATGTGCTCGGCGCCCGTCTTGTGGCGCTGCCAATGCATGGCGACGTCGCGCTTGCCCAGCTGCTGCACGCGGTACATGCCCACGTTCCGAATGCCACGTGCGGGGTCCTTGGAGATCACCATGGTGAGCGTGACGTACGGACCGCCGTCCTCGGGCCAGCAGGTGATGATGGGAAGCTTGTCCAGGTCCACCTCATCGCCGCGCCATACGATCTGCTGACACGCCGGCGTGCCCCTGCTGCTCGTGCGCGGCGGAAACTTCGCGACTTCGAACAGGCGTGACGCGAAGCCGAGCTTCGCCATCAGACCGTCGGGCACCTTGAGGTCGAGCAGTTCGGTGATGCGCGCGCCCACGCTGTCGAGATCGTCCACGCCAAGTGCGAGTGACATGCGCCGCATGGATCCGAACAGATTGATGGCAACGGGCATCTCCGAGCGTGTGCCGTCTCGCAGAATCGCATGCTCGAACAGCAGTGCTGGCCCGCCTCCCGGCATCTTCATCACACGGTCGGCGATTTCGCACAACTCGAGGTGAACACGCACGGGCTGCGTGATGCGATGCAGTTCGCCGGCCTCTTCGATCTCGGCAATGAATGCGGTCAGGGTATCCAATGACACGTCAGGTAGAAGACACGGTGTCGGCCACAGTTCCCACATGAATCGCGGCGATGCCAAGACTCACGCGCTCGAACGACACGTCGCTGAGGCCCGCGCCGCGCATGCGGTCTGCAAGCGCCTGCTCGGTGGGAAAGGTCGCCACCGACATGGGCAGATAGGTGTACGCCGAGCCGTGGCCGCTCACGAGTCGCCCGATCCTGGGGAGCACGTGATGGAAGTAGGCATGATAGCCCGCGCGCACGATACGCGATGGTGGCGTGCTGAACTCGAGAATCACGAATCGCGCACCGGGCTTGAGCACACGGCGCACTTCGCGGAGTCCGGCGTCCAGATCGGCCACGTTGCGAATGCCAAACGCGACGATCGCTCCATCAAGCGACGCATCGGCAAACGGCAACGCCAGCGCGTCCGCGCCCACCGCCGCCAGGCGATCGCGAGGCGCCTTGCCCAGCCCATGCTGGAGCATGGGAACAGCGAAATCCGCGCCGATCACCCGCCCTGAGAAGCCGTCCTGCTTCACCAGCATCGCCCCCACATCGAGCGTACCCGCGCACAGGTCCAGATAGTTGCCGTTGGGCACGCGCGCCCAGTTGAGCGCACGCAGCGCCCGCTTGCGCCACGCCCGGTCAATGTTCATCGACAGCACGTGATTGAGCAGGTCGTAGCGCGGCGCGATGTCGCTGAACATGCGCTGTACGTACGCGTGCTTCCCCTCCCCCTGGGCAGCAGCCGCGGCAACGTCAATCGCCGGCGCGGCTTTACGCGAGCGTTCGGGCGCGGCCGGCGGACCGGCGATCGAGGGAGAAACCATCACGAATAGTCGCCGAGCGCATGCGCCGGAGCAAGCGAATATGGTCACGGACGCAGCCGCATGCACGCGCCATGTTCGCGCCATTGAGGGGGTTACGGCTGGTCCCGTACGAAGCATGGGACTACCTTGCCATCGCCCTGATGCCCACTACCGACGACCTGGTTTCGCTTCCTGACGCGGATGTCGTGCGCCTCGCCCAAGAGGGGCGTGAGTTGGCATTCCGTGAACTTGTGCGCCGCTACGAGCGCCCCGTCTTCTCGCTCGTCTATCGCATGGTGCGCGACCGCGAGCTCGCCGAAGACCTCGCGCAGGACGCGTTCATCAAGGTGCTCAACCACATCGACCGCTACAGTCCGGAGTTCAAGTTCTCGAGCTGGGTGTTCAAGATCGCGAACAACGTCGCCATCGATCACCTGCGGCGGCGTCGGCTGGACACGATCAGCATGGACGGCTCGCCGCATGCCGCCAGCGCCACCGAGGTGGAAGCCTCGTCCTTTGACGTCGCGGCCGATCAGGAATCCGCCCTCGACGAGCTGGAAGCGCGAGAGCTCGGCGACGCCATCGAGGCGGCCATCGGCAAGCTGCGCCCTGAGTACCGGGCGTGCATCATGCTGCGTCATGTCGAGGGACGCGCCTACGAGGACATCGCCGCCACGCTCGACCTGCCGCTCGGCACCGTCAAGACGTACATCCACCGGGCCCGGCACGAGCTGCGGCAGGCACTGGACGACCTGAAAGAGTGACACAGCACACGCGTTTTCCGTCCCCGAACACGGGGATCCATTTTATTCGCGCGGCCCTGAAACCGGCTGCGCACACGCGCCGTACGCCCCGTTGGAGGCACTACTCTTGCTAGACAGACACCTACGACCCGACGAAATCGATCTCCTCCTCGACACCGAGGTGGGTTTCGGCGTGCAGCCCCTCCGGGCGCACGTGAGAGATTGCATTTCCTGCCAGTCCGAGTTGGAAGAGGCCCGGGCAGTTCTTATGGTGCTCGAAGACCTGCCGCACTTTGCGCCGTCCGCGAATTTCGCGAACCGCGTGATGATGCAGGTGCAGGTATTCGAGCCCTGGCACGTGGCGGCCCGCAATAGCGTGCTCCGTTTTGTGCCGGCCAAGGGGCCTGCCCGGGTCGCGGCCGGCGTGGCTGCGGCGGCATCGACGGCGATCATGGTTTCGGGGGGCATCTGGGCGCTCAATCGCGCCGATATGGGACTGCTGCTGGCCAACGTCGGCATCGAGGAGGCGCGCGTGGCCGCGAACGCGGCGGTGTCCGACATCATTCTGGCCGCCGTTGGTCAAACGGGTCTCGAAGCCTGGGCTGCGGGCGGACCGCTCGTCGCGGTCACGGCCGGCGCCGGATTCGTGGTCGCGGCCGGTGCCGTCATGGCGGGCCTCCGGGCACTCACGACGGCGCGTCAGAAGTAGTGGCTATGCGTTTCAGCCGCGCGCTTGCCCTGCTCGGCGCTTTGCTCGCCGTGGCACTCTGGGCGCCGCGCCACGTTGAGGCGCAGGCGTTGCCGAGCACTGTCTCAGTGCCGGGCCTGCCATCTGTGAGACAGGCGATCCGGGAAGTGGTCGGGATCGCGGCCGATCGAGTGGTGCAGAGCGGTCGGCGGCTCGCGCCTGGTCTGGCGGAACGTCTCGACTCCTTGCTCGAACATCGTCGTACCGGCGATGACGGCGAGCCGCTCTCGTCGGGTGCGCGCACTGGCAGCGCACTGCTTCAGGTGGCTGGCGTCTCGATTATCGGTCTTGTGCTGGCCATGCTGGTGCTGGTGACGGCGCTGGGTCCGCTCGAGGGCATCATCAAGACTGTCGAGGCCGACGTTTCGGCCTCGTTCTGGCGAGGCGTGATTGCACAGTCCATCACGCTGCCCATTATTGCACTCGTGCTGCTGGCACTCGCGCTTACCGTGATCGGACTCCTGGCCGTGCCGATCGTGCTGATGGCGAGCACGCTACTGATCGCTGGTGTTGCCACGCTCGGTATTCTGGCGGTTGCCGCCGTGATCGGTCGCGCTCGGGCCTCGGGCGATGCAGCACGATCCCGCGCCCGGTTGCTGCGCGCGCTGCTCACGGGCTACGGCATTGTCTGGGCGCCGTGGATTCTGGC
>JBBQNT010000282.1:0-4996 GCA_038330215.1 Gemmatimonadales bacterium | reverse complement strand
GGCGAGAAGGTACGTGCTGCGGACGCCACCTGTCCAGCACGAACATGATTGAACATGATCGGTAGTGCGCCGGCCACCGACCATCGGATCAACGTCGTTACTCGCTGGCAGTTCTCGCCATTTGCCATTGTTCCTGGACTCAGAGAGCATGCACCCAGTGGTTGAGGTACGCGACATCACAGGAGTCCCCCGCGACTCGCAGCAAGCTTGCAACGTCCTCGATCTGACGCGCGGAGCCGCCAAGTCGCGCCCATTCGAGTTTGGCGACAATGAGGTCTTCGAGCGACGCGACCCACAGCTGAACCCCGTCGCAGTACATTGGCTGACGACGCGCGAATTCCGTCTCGCTGAACGCGCGCGATTTGCGGATCATCAGATCGGCTTTCCACCCCGTTCGCGTATCTACGACGTTGAACATGGACTCGTGTTCCAGTGCTTCGCTTGCCGCGTCATTTGAGACGTAGCGATCGGGACTGGCGAGTGATGCGACGAAAGCGCGCAGCTGGTCCGCGGTTGGCTCGATCACGAGATCGATGTCAAGCGTGGCGCGTCCGGCACCGTGAACCGCCGCCGCCATCGATCCGGTGAGCATGAACGGAATGTCCGCGCGTTCAAGCTCGCGTACGATCGTCTGCAGCAATCCTGCCGCGCTCATGGCTGGGTCGGCTGGCCGGAAAAGCCATGGCTCTGGAGCTGCGCGAATCGAGCGATGAGTTCCCGCTCAGAGTATTCGGGGTGACGCACACGCAGTCCGGCCAGTGCCAACCGCCGCATCGCTTCACTCAGTTCCATCGCCTGGCGCAGGCGAGCGGCTCCATCCATGGCTCGGATGGCCGTCAACTGCACCAGCTCAGCTTCGGCGGTGGTATCACGCATGCACAGCAAGCTAACGCGCCTTGCATGCCCGCGCGGTGCATGCCGGTCTTCATTCGCCAACACGCTCGTCGCACGTCACTCCCAGAGCACCGTCCCGTTCACCGCCGCGAGCGAGGTGCGACCCGTGAGCGCCATCGCCATCTCGAACTCGGTCCGCAGTATCTGCACGATACGACTCACGCCCGCCGAGCCGTCAACAGCCAGCCCATAAAGATACGGCCGACCGATGGCTACGGCGGTTGCGCCAAGTGCGAGGGCTTTCAGCACGTCTGTACCACGTCGTATTCCGCCGTCGAGCAGAATCGGCATGCGGCCGGCGACGGCGTCGGCCACACGCGGCAGCGCGGTCACCGTGGCGGGCACGGTATCCAGATTACGCGCACCGTGATTGGACACGATCAGCCCGTCAACACCAGCATCGGCCGCGCGCTTCGCATCCTCCGCGTCCAGCACGCCCTTCAGCAAGACCGGCACCTTCGCGATGCCGCGCAACCACTCGACATCTTTCCAGGTGAGGCGCGGTTCGAGCACTTCGCTGTAGATCGCGCCTTCCGGCGGCCGATGCGAGCTGCTGGCCGTCGCGGCCGACAGACTTTCGAGGTTCGCGCGCGTCATGCCTGCAGGCAACTGAAACGCGATTCGTGTTTCCCGATTGCGTGCACCAAGCACCGGTGTGTCGACCGTGAGGCACAGCGCCTGACAGCCCGCCGCCTCGGCACGCTGCACCAGTGCTTGCGTGAAACCGCGATCGGGTTGCACGTACAGTTGGAACCAGAGACGAGCACCCGGAACCGTGCGCGCGATGTCCTCAATGCGTTCGGTTGCAAATGAGCTGACGATCATCGTGGCATCGGCGGCCTCGGCACCGCGGGCCGTCGCGATCTCACCCTCGGGATGCACGATCTTGTGGTAGGCCGTCGGCGCGAGCAAAATCGGGTGCGGCAACGTGCGCCCGAACAGCTGCACGGAGGTGTCGAGCTGCGACACATCCACCAGTACTCGCGACCGCAGTTTGATCTCGCCGTACGTGCTCTGATTCCAGGCGAGTGTCTGCTCGTCACCGGCTCCACCGCTGACGTATTCGTAGGCCATCGTCGACATCCTGACGCGAGCAGCCCTCTCGAAATCCGAGACACTGGCAAGCGGGTCTGCGGCAAACGCGGTGGCGCTTGCTGCGCTGTCCACTGCATGGTCCGATGCGTCGACTGCTCCGGACAGTGTGTTCAACGCCGACTCGGCCGCTGCGCCGCGGGGTGACAACGCCATCGCCGCACCAGCACTCGCGACGGACCCAAGCAACTGACGGCGGGAAACGCGCGAGTCGTCGTCGTTCATGGTCATTCCCGGGGTGTGAGAGGAGCCGTCATCATGGCGAAGAAAGTAGCGCTCCGCGGTCGCTCATGTAATGCGCACGTTCAGCATCATGCCCATGTCCTCGTGCTCGAGGTTGTGGCAGTGCAGCAGAAAGAGGCCACGCTCCGCGGTGAACTGCACAGCCACTCGCACTGTCTCGAACGGATGCAGCAGCACCGTGTCCTTGCGCCCTGTCTCCCACGGCATGAGTTGACCGCGGCCTCCGCTGCGCGACAACACGCGAAAGTGCGTGGCGTGCAGATGCACTGGATGCGGCAGCCCGCTCGCGTTCTCGAAGACCCAGATCTCGGTGTCACCGAACGGCACCACCACATCGTCGCGCGTCATGGAAAACGCGCGTCCGTTGATGGTGTGATTCATCTGGAACGACTCGAACACGAATCGGCGTTCGCGCACCGCCGCCGCCGGGCTCGGCAGCGACACGGCGGGCAGCGAGGTTGGCACGACGGCCTGATCGTTCACCTGACGCGCAACGCGGAACTCGAGCAGGTCGAGCGGCTGTCCCTGCAGGTTGGCGCCGCCCATGAATCCCATCCCACCCAGCAATGTGAATGGGGCCGAGCGCAGCATCAGGCGGGTACCCACCGAGAGGCCGCGCAAATCGAGCAGGATGTCGGCGCGTTCTGCCGGCGCGAGGTCCAAGCTGGTCATCGTGACAGGCTGCGGCAGCAGACCACCGTCACCGCCGATGAGCACGAACGGCTGGTCGTCACTGCGCGCCAGGCGAAAGATGCGCGCGTTGGACCCGTTGAGCAGACGCAACCGGTAGAGAGCCGTGTCGACGTCCACGAACGGTTTGTGCACGCCGTTGACGAAGGGCTCGGGCCCCATCACGCCGGCCATCATGGCTGGGCCGGCATTGTTGTACACGGGCACTCCGGCTGCATCGAATCGACGGTCCTGCAGGATCAACGGCAGTTCGCGCGTACCCGAGGGCAACTGGAGCGCATCTTCCTCGGCGTCCTGCACGAGCAGCAGTCCAGCCAGCCCCTTGTACGTGTGCTCGCCGGTGTGCATGTGCGTGTGGGAGTGGTACCAATACGTGCCGGCACGATCACGCACCTCAAAGTCGTACTCGTACGTACCGCCTGGTGGCACCGCAAAACGGGGGTGTCCGTCACTGTCCTCGGGTGCGGTGAGGCCGTGCCAGTGCAGGATGAGATCCTGCGGCAGCTGGTTGCGCATCGTAACACGGAACCGGTCACCACGTCGCGCGCGAAGAAGCGGTGATGGCAGCGAGCCGTTGAGCATCCACGCTGGGGCGTTCGTGCTGCCGAGGTTCGCCGTACCCGCCGCCGCCGTCAGCGTGAGCGCCGTGGGCGAGACCTCGGTCGCGAGGCGCAGCCGAAAGCGTCCATCAACAGGCGGGGTGGGTGGCTCCGGATCGGGGCTGCCGGTGGATTCGGAGGAACTGCACGAAAGCAGGACCGGCGCGCCCAGCGCGAGCACGACACCGCTGGCGGCCATACCATGGACAAACGAGCGGCGGGAACTGACGGTCACCTGGGGCGACTCCGAAGCGTGGGCTGCAACGCGTCAGCCTGCGCGACTCAAGGAGCGGGCGCGCTGCGCCGTGCGCGACATCGCGCTGCGGAGGAGCAGGATCGGTTCGCCCAATGGGGCAACTTCGCGACCCAAGATCGGATGCGGAAGGCCGACGGCTCGTGCTGCGGGCGCCCTTCCTGTTCATCACGTCGCGCTTCGCCGCGCTGCGCAGCACTATATACGCTTCGCGAAAACGCACGTGCATTCTTGCATTTGAACTCGCAGCTCACCTACGCGCCGACACGAGACCGCCATGTCCCGACTCTACATCTTCTCGCTCGTTGCACTCGCCGCGCTCGCCTCTACCGCATGCGCCCCCAGAACGACCACGCGTCCGGCGGGACCTTCCGCATCCGTCGTTGAGAGCCCGGTCAGCGCGGCGAGCACGACGAACGCGAGCAGCGCTGCGAGCGCGACCAGTACCACGCCGGTGGGCCGCTATCGCTTCACACGAGGAGAGCTGATCCGATCCACGCGCAACGACTCCATCTATCGATTCACCGACGGCACGCCAGCCACGGTCTCCGTGATTCGCTACGACGTGCCGGAGAACGTGAAGGTCGGCGCGGATCCGCAGGCATGGACCACGCCGGAAGGTGAACGGTTCGAGGAAGTGCAGTCGATCCTGCTGCAGCAGGGCCGGATCCAGAGTTTTGAGAAGGCCTTCTCCACCACGAGCGATGTGGTAGTGGACAACGCGGTATTGCGCGAGCACGCCATCGCGATCGCGGTGCGACCCAGCGGCACCACGCGCATGGACTATCAGTATCTCTATGTTGTTGGCGGACGATTCCTGAAAGTGCGCGGAACGTTTCCGGGTGATTCATGGAAGAACAGTGACTTCCCGGAGTTCGCACGCGAAGTTGCGCGGCGTACGTATCGCGCGGCGCGCTGACGAACTCACCACACTCCTCGTTTCTCGTACTTATGCGCGTCGGAATCGTCAGCTTCCCCGAGACTCCAGTCGCGGCTGTTGAACATCGCGGCGATCCTGCGCTCGAGCATGCCACCGCGCACCGGCTCATCGCCTGGCGCATCGCTCATCGCCTGGCGCCCGACCGGCATGCGACCTACGGTGTCCATCATACCGACCCGCGCTCGACGCCGCCCGCCGAGCACCGCGTCGATTTGTGTGTCGCGTTCGACGGGGAGGTGGCACCGAATGCCGAAGGCGTGGTCGCCAAGCTGATCCCGGCCTGTC
>JBBQNT010000281.1:0-5012 GCA_038330215.1 Gemmatimonadales bacterium | reverse complement strand
GCGCCCGTTGGCCCTGGGCGCGCGCGTGAAGCGCTCGTAGGCGAAGTCAGGCTCCCGCATGGACTGATATCGGTCACGCCCTTCACGGGCATCTGTGGCGCTCCAGCGCGAACCCGGGCGAAACGCGTTCAGGTGCTGGTGCAGCCAGAGCTCGCGCAGCGTCTCCGCACTGTTGTTGGTGTAGCGCAGCGTGCCGGTGGCTGAGAGCACGCCAGTGGCGTCATCGAGCGACGCGATGATCGCGTAGTCGGCGCGTTGCTGCCAGTAGCCGGCCGTGTCACCGCTGGCCGGCGTGGTCGCGGGGGAGACGGGAATCGCTGGCGCTTCGGGGCCGCGATTGGGCAACATATCGGTGGGGCGCGCACGGGCGATGGTCTGCGTGCAGGCGCCGGCGAGCATCACGCAGCCAGCGGAGAGCGCCACGCGAGCGGCTCGAAGGGAGGGGTTCATCCCCCAAAGATGACGGGCGCGATCGCTCTTCGCGACCGCGCCCGTGCAATCTGTACAAGTCGGTCGGCCGCTGCGTTCGTGCCTGCCGCCGGCCGCTATGCTGTTCTCGCGATCAGCGCCCCGTAGTGCCCAGCATCCGCCGGCGCATCACCTGCAACCGTCGGCGAACGGAGCCATCCATGACCGTATCGCCCACACGCACCACCACTCCACCCATCACGGCCGGATCGATGGCCACGTGCGGAATCACCGTCTTGCCGAGCACGGCAGAAAGCCGCGCTGCGATATCGTTCGCGTCGGTTTCGCCGGGCGGCGTCGCGAACGTGAGCCGCGCATGCACGCGGTTGGCATTTTCGTCGAGCAGCGTATCGTACTCGGAGGAGATCGTGGGCAGCATCATGAGACGACGGTTGCGGGAGACTGCCTGCAACCAACGCAGCATCATGTGCGGCACACGATCACCGAGCGCCTTCTCGAGCACGCCCATCTTCGCAGCGGCGGAAATGCGCGGCGACTCGAGAAAACGGCGCAGCGATTCGTCTGAGTCCAGGGCGTCGGCGATCTGTCGTACCAGTCCGCCCCAGCCCTCCGGATCGTCGGCTTTGCGGGCCAGCGTGAGGAGCGCTTCGGCGTAGTTGCGCCCGGTGGTAGAGCCCTGCACGCTCATGCGCGGCCTTTGGGCGCGTCGAGCGACGCGAGGAACTGGTCGACGATGCGACGGTTGCCGGCGCTGTCGAGGTTCTGCTCGATCACCTTGCCCGCTCCGGCGATCGCGAGATCGACGGCCTCGCGGCGCAGGTCGGCGATAGCCTTGGCCGTTTCAGCTTCGATGTCGCGGCGCGCCTGCTCGAGCATTTCGTTCTGCTGGCGACGCGTTTCGTCGAGCATCTCGGCGCGCATCTTCTCCGAGACCGAGCGACCATCGGCGATGATCTGCTGCGCTTCCCCACGCGCGGCATCGAGCTGTGCCTTCTGCTCGGCCAGCAGTGCGGCCGACGCCTCGCGGTCGCGGCGGGCACCCTCGATCGCGTCGGCGAGTGCGCGCTCGCGCTCTTCAACGGCCGCAAAGAGCGGCTTGAAGGCGAAGCGCTTGAGCACCCACATCAGGCCGATGAAGACGACCAGCGTCCACACCATCAGGCCCATATTCGGATCGAGCAGGCCGCCCGGGGCCGCTGCCCCTTCGGGCGCGGCGAATGCCGTGGCGCCGGGAATGAGCGAGATCACAGCAAGCAGTGCAGCGCAACGTGCGACAGCGGCGGTGCGCGAGATACCAAGGCGCATGAATCTGTTCCGTAAAGTTGGAAGAAGAGCGCGGGTCGGGAACACGTGATGTGTCCCCGACACCGGATCACGTCAGAGCGTGATCTTGCCCTGGAGCTGGAATCCGATCACGACGCCGAACAGCGCGGCGCCTTCGATAAGGGCGGCGAGAATCAGTGCCGCCGTCTGGATGCGACCCGCCGCTTCCGGCTGACGCGCCATGCCTTCGACAGCCGAGCCACCGATGCGGCCGATGCCCAAGCCGGCGCCGATCACGGCACCACCGGCGGCGATGCCGGCACCAATGGCCACCATGCCGCGCGGATCCTGCACGATGGGCACAATGGCGTTCTGCAACAGTCCGATCACTTCGATCATGACAAACTCTCTACGTAAGCGTGAGGAGTGCGTGCTCCGCGGTGCCGAACGACACCTGTTCACGGGTGAGCCAGCGGCTCTGTGAACCTTCCCCGGTCACTCGACCGGGTACGTGTGACAGCGTGTGGAGCACCAGCGCTGCCGTCCTGCAACTATCGGTGATGCGTACGACTCAATGGTGCGCTTCGCGGATCTGTCCGATGAACACGCTGGCCAGCAGCGTGAAGATGAACGCCTGCAGGAACGCGACGAACAGTTCGAGCACCGAGATCGCGAGCGCCATGAGCAGCGGCGCCGGCGTGATCAGCCAGCTCTGGAACGAGAACACCAGGCCGATGAGCGCCAGCAGCACGATGTGACCGGCCGTCATGTTGGCGAACAGACGAATGGCCAGCGCGAACGGCTTGGTGAGCTTGCCGAGCATTTCAACCGGGCTCATGATCAGGAACATGATCGGGCGCATGAGCACCGGCAGATCGTTGTTCCAGTAGAACATCGTGCTCAGGTAGCCGGCGCCCTGCGCGCGAATGCCGGCCGCTTCCACCACGATGAACGTGATGATGGCGAGCGTGGCCGTAACCGAGATATTGCCCGTAGCGGTAGCGCCGAACGGAATCATCCCGAGCAGGTTCATGAACAGGATGAAAAAGAAGAGCGTGAGCGTAAACGGCACGTACTTCTCGCCGTGCGGTCCCACGTTCGGCAGCACGACTTCATTGCGCAGATAGAGCGCGAGCGCCTCAATCGCACCGCCGAAGCCCTTGCTGCGCCCTTCGTTCGCATGGTCGCGCCGGCTCGCGTTGGCGGCAATGATCAGCATGAGTGCGACGGCGATGGCCGCGATCAGCATCATCACCACGTGCTTTGTGGGCGAGAAGTCGAACGTGAGCGGCCCGACATGCACGGGCTCCCACTTCGGGAGATTCACGTACGTGTGGAAGGGCGGCTTCCAGTACGGCAGCTCGAGGTACGACGCGTCCGAGATATGCGGCGTAATGAAATCCACCGGTCCTTCGGCCGCGGCTTGCGCTGCGACATCGGTCGTGGACTCGGTGCCGGGCGTCTGCTGCGCGAGCGCGGCAGCGAATGCGGCTGACGATGTGGTGGACAAGGACGCGGTCACGATCGGAGTCGTGCCGGCGGACAACGGAGCGGACTCGGCCTGCGCTGAGAGCGACAGCGGCGCGAGCAGCAACGCGGTGCAAAGTAGACGTCGAAGCATCCCGGACATCGGGGTCAAATGTTCAAGAAAAGCGGCTCGATCACCGTCGAGACGAACAGGAACGCCACCAGCGAAATGAGCGCCGGCGTGGCGGCCAGCTGCAACGCCGGAATCAGCACGAACGCCCACAGCGCGACAACGGCAAATCGCACCAGCACACCCAACCCCCACGCCGCGATCACCTGCTCGCGCGCCACCAACCGAACGATGGCAAACGTGAGGAGCTGCACACCAAAGGCCACCCATGCCGCCGCCATGATCGCGGACATGTCACCCGGCACACGAAAGAACCAACGTAGCCCTGCACCGACAACCGCCAGCACCACCACTTGCGTCGCGGCAAACAAACCAACTGCGCGCAGCATGCCTGATGTTGCCGTTCCCTGCGATACCGTCACGGCGTCGTCCGGTCGGAAGGATCCTGTTCCGACGTGTCCGTCTCGCCCGACGGGGGGTTCGGCCGCTGCGTCTTCGACGTCCGGGGCGCGATGATGCGCCGATAGCTCACGAAGAATGTGCCACCCGCTCCAGCCAGAACGCCGGTCAGCAGGAACAAGGGCGCCGTCCCGAAGCGCTGGTCGAGCCATTGTCCCAGATAACCGAACAAGACGAGCGCGACCGCGAACTGCACTCCGAGTCCCGCAAGCGCCCACGGACTGACGTCCGAATCGGGCGTTTTAGGGGTCGACGATCGTTTGACGTCGCGCATGAGATCGGGAAGCTAGGAGCTTGTGAAATTTTTCGCAAGCAATCCGCAACGGACCCGAACAAACGCCGATGAACAACTCACTATTGTGCGAAGTTGGCCCCAGTGCAATACTTAGCCCACCACTGTTGCCTCGATACATCACCTGTTCGTTGATAACGGCGTCATGTTGCAAAATGTGACGCCCGTTCGTCCAAGTCATTGCAGGAGCGCATTGTGCGCTCTGACACATTCAACTGAAGACTGATGCTCGCGCGCATCACCGTTCCACTCATCGCAGCTGCCGTCCTCATCTTTTCCTGGGGCTCGCGCAGCCAGAACGACCTGGTGGCGGCCCGGCCCGCCATCGCGGACACGGTCGTGTCGGCGATCGTTCGCGTGGAGGCGGCACCCGGTGCACGCACAGTGCGATTCGCGTTGAGTGTGACGAACGGTACAAGTCGCCGCGTCGAACTCAACTTTCCGTCGGGACAAACACACGACTTCGTCGTGCTCGACGTGACGGGTCGCGAAGTGTGGCGTTGGAGCGATGGACGCATGTTCACGCAGCTCATGCAGAATCGCTTGCTCGAAGCGCGCGATGTCGTGACGTACGACGAGCGCTGGCCGGCCCCGCCGAGCAGTGGGCGCTATACGCTGGTCGCCGTGTTGCACAGCGACACGCACCCGGTCGAAAAGCGCGTCGACTTCAACGTGCAGTAGCGCGCGATACGCACGCGGCGACGCACCACCCACAACGCACCACCCACAACGCACAAGACACAACGCGCGCGTAGCTTTACGCGTTCTTTTATCGCGCGTTCGGGTTACGCGTGTGCGCGTGCACCAGGCCCGCCCGGTGCCACGATTCTGGCTTCGCTTCCCTCCTCTCGACGATGACCTCTCCGAGCCGTCCTGCAACCGATCCTGGCGCCGACGACCTGGCGCTGCTTACCCGTCTGGCTGAAGCGCGCGCACAACTTCGTGAACAGATTGCCCGACGCATTGTCGGAC
>JBBQNT010000280.1:0-5024 GCA_038330215.1 Gemmatimonadales bacterium | reverse complement strand
GGCGCTGAAAGAGGACTACGCCCGAATGGTCGACGACGGTCTTCTTCTGGAAGACGCCGAGCCTTTCGACGCGCTCATGGCGCGATGTGCCGATATCGCCGAGCGGGCCAACCGCGTTCGCGAATGAAAGAACATTCTGGGGGACGGCGTCGTGAGGTAATCCCCCCGGAAAAGCGGGGTCGCCAAAAGTGGAATATTCTCGTACACTGACCCGAGGAGACTTTCATGAAAACATCGCGGTTTACCGACAGCCAGAACGTCGCGATTCTGAAAGAAGCAGAGGGTGGCATGCCCTTGCCCGAGCTCTGCCGCACGCACGGCATATCGTAACGCCATGTTTTACAACTGACGCGGCAAGTTCAGTTGAGACGATACGCAACGGAGAACGTGAAGTAGCGATTGGTGTCAGCGAGTCTGCGTGCCGGGCCCGCGAGGAACTCGCTGCCGCGCCAAATGCTCTGCAAGTTGACGCGAGTCCGATGCATCTCTAGCTCGGCGCCGAAGCTCGCTTCTTTGTAGCCGGAGGTCACTCTCAGTTCGTCCACACGCAGCGGACGCGAAGCGCTGGGAACGGACGAAAGATCATGACCACCGGAGATTGTTTCGTTGCGTGCCGTCGCGCGATATTGCACCGAGCCGATGAGGGCGTATCGAATACGTGGCGCTTGCGGCACCGGGACGTGCTGTGAACTCGCGGCGACGGCAGGCGGCCACTCCGCGCGGTCGCTCGGACCGCCGCGTCGCGATGAATCCGGGCCCTCGCCTGCCAACGCCAGCCGCGGCACCATGACGGTCGGATCAATCGCTCTGGCGAAAGGGCTTCCCGTAAGCCAACGTCGATTGTGCGCCCATCGACCTGTCACTCCGACCGAGCCGCGATGGAAGATGGTGCCGAGCGCAGCTCCCGCATGGAGCGCAGCGTCTGCCCCGTCAATCGAAGCGAGCAGGTGGCAAGCGATACTTGAGATACACTCATCGCGGAGTGTCGCGCCCGTCAGGAAACTCGGACGATACCAAACATCAGTCAGCGCTTGCGCATACCAGCGATTCCCGACTTGGTACTTCCATCCATTGGGACGTTCGGCCCGACCGCAAAGTGTGCCATTCGCTGCGTTTCGCGCGCTTGTGCTGTGGGACCCATAACACCGAGCTGCCCTTCCACGCCGAAAGTGACGTCGCCTCCGAGCCACGTGTGCGGTTTGCCGCTACCGACAAATCGCCGATGAATGAGCTCCCAACGCGTCGCTCCCAAAAGCAGTCCAGCGAACGGACGATCGAGCAGTTGCAGGGAGTCGGCGTACTGGTTCGTTGGCGTGTACATGGTCTGTTGAATAGCCACGCTTGACCGCAGGCACGTCACCACAGCAGGCGCAGACTTAGCCGGCTGCGTCGCGCACCGGGGCGTCTCGATGCCAATCCAGCTCGGCACAACGTGAAGTCCGCCAATGTCATGGAGTCGCAACCGCACGCCATTGGTGTACGCTCGATCCGTCCAGAGCAGATCGTTCTCGAGCGTGAACTCAATCATTGGTGCCGACAAGTACCCCCCGTCGATTGACTCTACATCGCTAGAAGAGGAGGCGGCGCGTCGCCTATCGAGCGGCACGAATGCGCGCGCGTAGAATCGTGCACCGCTGCCGCGTAGCACGCGCCCGAGGCCACTTGGAGTGGCTGCATGACCTCGTAGTCGGAGCCGAACAGCCGATCGGCACCGAGTGCAAGCGAAACTCCGAACTTTGTGACCGGTATCCGCAGTGCGGCTCCGACAGTAGGATGCAGCGCAAGGCGATCCACCAGGAGAGCACCCTCAAGACGTTCCGTGGCTCTCCTCGTCGCACCGATTCCAACTTCACCAGTCACGGACGCAACAATCGGCGCCCCGACCCACAAACGAACCGCAAAGTCACCTACGGAAAGATCAGCGCCTTTTCCAGGCGCGAGTGCGTGCGGATCAACGAGCAGCTTGTCCGACACGCCCCCGAGGGTGCTGAGCACCAGACCGATGTCCGCACCCAACCCAATTCCGCTGGGCAGGGGATGTGAGACACGCAGGCCAGCTCCCGTTCCTCCTTGCGTGCGAAGCCTTGTCGTTCGCAGGTTGGCGCCGGCATCCATCAGAGTGCTCTGCCGCGCGCTCGACAATGGCGCCTCCCCGCAACAGCTTTGCAGACCATATGCAGCTCGCACACTCCCACATGAGCCATCGCCGCGTGCCCGACCGGCGGAGCAGGTGATGAACGAGACCGCCATCGGGGTCATGATTGGCAGCGCGGTGCTGACTGGTCTCGTGCTGTTCGTGCCGCGCATGGTTGCCAGGGCCGGCGCAACGCTGCGCATGGTGGATACGCTCCGCCAGCTCCGCAGTGCGCGTCACAACGATCGCACGCTGCTGCGCGCGTATCATGACGGGTTGCGCATGCGTGCCGACGATGCGTTGAGTGGCGTCGCATCGTGTGACCTGCCGCCGAGTCGCATCAGCGAGCGCACATGGGCCGACCTGAACATGGACGAGCTGTTCGATTCGCTCGACTACGCCATCAGCGAACCGGGACGACAGTACCTGTACCATATGCTGCGCTGTCCGCACGAGCGCGCCGGACCGCTTCAGAAGCTTGATCGAGCCGTACAGCGACTCGGCGATGAAGCACTCTCGGACCGCGTGCGCCGCGCACTGCAGGGCCTCAGCGACAAGCGAGCGGCGTACCTGCAGCAACTCGTGCTCGGTGAGCTGCCTGCGCGCCCTCGGCTGTGGTGGCTCGCTCCCGTGCTCACTTCCGCTTCGCTGCTCTGTCTCGCATCACTCGCGCTCTGGAGTAGCGCGGCAATCGCATGGCTCGGTATCTGCGTGGTGAATGCGGGCGTGCAGCTTGTGTACCGGCCGCGCGTGAAGCACCTCGTTGTCGCCTTGCACGAGATGCCGGCGTTCCTGGACGCGGCGCGCGAACTCGGCGCAATGGACATCGTCGAGCTTGCGGACAAGTGTCGGGTGTTGCGTGAGGGAGCCGAACGCCTATCGTCAGTGCGTCGGGCAACACGGTGGTTGATGTTCGAGCCGAGCCAGTCGAGCGAGATGGCCGGCTGGTTGTACGAGTACGTCAACCTGTTGTTCCTGCTCGACGTCAACGCGTTCGTGTTCACCAGCAATGCACTGCGCGCCGCCCGGGGGGACGTGCACCACATGTTCGAGGCGCTCGGCCATATCGACGCCGTGCAGTCCATCGATCAGTGGCGGCGCGGGCTTGAGCCGTGCACGGTCCCCGAGTTCACGGGCGCCGATAAGCGGTTGCACGTCAGGTCGCTGGTGCATCCGTTGCTCGCGAATCCTGCGCCTAATGACTTCGAAATGCACGGCACCGGCGTCGTGATAACCGGATCGAACATGTCGGGTAAGACAACGTTCATTCGCGCGATCGGGGTGAACGCCATCCTGGCGCAGACGCTGTGTACCGCGTGCGCCGTCACTTGGCGCGCACCGTTACTTCGCGTGCGCACCTCCATCGGCCGCGACGACAGCCTCATGGAAGGCAAGAGCTACTACTTGGCCGAAGTGGAGTCGATCCTCGCGTTGGTCACCGCTCAGGAATCCGGCGTGCAGCATCTGTTCCTGCTCGACGAGATTTTCCGTGGCACGAATACCACTGAACGTGTCGCGGCCGGATACGCGGTACTCCAGCACCTGAACAGCGGCAAGCATCTCGTGGTGGCGGCCACGCACGATATCGAGGTGCTCGACCTGCTTGGCGACCGCTATGCCGCGCATCACTTCCGTGAGCAGGTGGACGGCGGCGGACTCACGTTCGACTACACGTTGCGGCCTGGACCGGCATCGACGCGCAACGCAATTGCCCTGCTGCGCACCATGCGATATCCGGAGTCGTTGGTGGAGGCGGCGCTCGCGGCGATTGACTGGCGGGTGCGTGGGGATCGCAGGGAGCAGGTGCTGGCGGAATCGGCTGACGAGCCCGTTGCATGACGAAGGCGAGCTTCATCACGCGGTGGACAGGTGCCCCTTGGACTGCCGTACCTTGGCAATTCAGCACAGCACACTCTAGCCACTCACGCCGAGCATCCGGCTGCGCCGCCCGACCAGCTCGCGAGTCGCCGTCTCCCCATGTGCTGCCGGGTTCTCGCTGGGCCGTTGCGGCGACGCGACACGCATTGGCCGGGCAGCATACAGCGCTCCCCACGGAAGTGGTCTTCGCCTAGCGTTGCCTCAATCCGGCCCGGCCTTCTGTGTTCCGAGTCGTATCGCGCCCAGAGCTTTCCATCCGCGAACGGGCGCACACTAGGGTTTACGAGGCGCACGCCGCCGTCCGCACCGCCGCCGTGACTGTCCGCAAACGCGCCAACCGTGCCGCGCGCGTTTCGGGCGCCGCGAGATGCGGGTCGAACGCGTGATAGCCTTGCACAGCCTGCAAGCCCTTAAAGGTTGGTGCGATCTCGACTCGCCGACTCGGGCCGCTGCGGAGTCGGACGATGTCTTGAGCGATGATCACCGCGACTCGCGACACGGACGGCGCCAATGCCACGTCATCCGACAATGCAATCGACACGACCCCGATGCCGCACGTGCCTCCGCGACCTGGCCGCTCGAGAAGGCAGAGTGCGCTCTGAGAAGCGAGGCTCCCGCGCGAATAGGCGATGAGCACCACGCGCAGGCCGTCCTTCCGGGGCTTCCGGATCTGATCGGCCAACGCCGCGCCGCGCGGGAGCTCCTCGCGCAGTCCTCCAGGTGACGCCCATCCCTCATGGTGCAAAAACAGTCAACCGCCACGTCGATGCCGTGCATGAGGTATTCGGCTGCGGCGAACTGAAGCATCGGACGCTCGAGTTGCTGCGGGTGTATTGGCGGACGGCGGCGCCGCGTCCGCGCTTTGGGCTCCCGCGCGGTCCGTGGGTGTTCGCGAATCGTGAGGCGACGGGGCCCCTGCATGCGACGAGTCTGCAGAAGACCTTCGCCGCCGTCGTGCGCGGGAGTGGCCTGACGAAGCATGCGTCCATTCATACGCTGCGGCATTCGTATG
>JBBQNT010000279.1:0-5030 GCA_038330215.1 Gemmatimonadales bacterium | reverse complement strand
CACGCCGCCATCGCCGAGTGGGACGGCGAGCAGTTGACCGTGCATGCATCGCTTCAGATGCCGAACTACAATATCGCTGAACTCGCGGATTGCCTCGGCCTGGAGGAAGACAGGGTCCGATGCGTGTCGCGCTATGTCGGTGGCGGGTTCGGCTCCAAGCTGGGCATCAGCCCTGAGGCAGTCGCAGCGGCCATCGCGGCGATGGAGCTAAAGCGGCCCGTGCGCGTGGTGATGAGCCGGCAGCAGGTGTTCCAGACCATCATGCGCCGCACCGAAACCGAACAGCGGCTTCGGCTGGGCACCGATGCCGACGGCAGGCTGACCGCCTTCGGCCACGAAGCGCGCATCTCCAACCTTCCGGGCGAGGAGTATACCGAGCCGGTGGTGCAGTCGAGTCAGTTCCTGTATGGCGGCGAGAACCGCCTGCTTCAGCTGGAACTGGCGCGCATCCACCGCATGACGGCGGGATCCGTCCGAGGACCGGGCGAGGCGGTGGGCATGCCGGTGCTCGAAGCGGCGATGGACGAGTTGGCGGAGCAGGCGGGTCTCGATCCGGTTGACCTGCGCCTGCGCAACATCCCCGACAAGCACCCGACCAAAGGCATTCCCTATTCGTCGCGCAAGCTGGCCGAATGCCTGGAGCAGGGCGCGGAGCGTTTCGGCTGGGAACGCGGGCCGAGAAAGCCGCGCCAGCGCCGCGACGGCGAATGGTGGATCGGCACCGGCATGGCGAGCGCGGCGCGTGCCCACAGCGTGAAGCCGGCGCAGGCGCGCGTCACGCTGCATGTCGACGGCACCGCGCTTGTCGAGACCGACATGACCGACATCGGCACCGGGACCTACGCAATCCTCACCCAGATTGCGGCGGAAATGCTCGGGCTCGATCCGGCGAACGTGCGGGTCGATCTTGGCGATACGCGTCATCCGCGCGGGGCCGGGTCGGGGGGAAGCTGGGGGGCGGCATCAACAGGTTCCGCCGTTTTCGTGGCCTGCGAGGCTATTCGCGAGGAACTCGCCGGACGCATGGGCACGAGCGAGCACGCGCTGGAGCTTTCTGACGGGATCTGCTCGGCCGACGGCTCGCAGAAGCGCATGCGAGAAGTGATCGGCAATCGTGAGATCTCTCGCACCGGGCATTTCAAGCCGGGCGACCTTCAGGAGAAGTACGCGGCCGCCAGCTTCGGCGCATTTTTCGCCGAGGTCGCAGTTAATGACTGGACGGGCGAGGCGCGGGTGCGCCGCATGCTCGGTGCCTTCGGGTTTGGCCGGGTGCTCAATGCCAAGACCGCGCGGTCGCAGTGTATCGGCGGCATGACCTGGTGCATTGGCGCGGCGCTCACCGAGAGCCTGCTGTTCGATCCGGTGAATGGCCATCTGGTGAACTGCGACCTCGCCGAATACCACGTGCCGGTACACCGCGACGTGCCACACCTGGAGACGATTCTGGTCGAGGAACGCGATCCGGTGGCGAGTCCGATCCAGGCCAAGGGTGTGGGCGAGCTGGGCATCTGCGGCGGCGCGGGCGCGATTGCCAACGCCATTTACAACGCGTGCGGTGCACGGCTGAGAACCTTCCCGATGACGCCTGACAAGATTTTGGCGGCAATGACGAAGTAGGGGACGGGCGCTGACAATTGTGTGCGATGCACTCAGGGAGAGGCTCGACGTGTGTACCGCATGTCGCGAACGCGCGTGCTGTTGAGCGTCAGATGCGTGATCCGTCCACGAGCGTCCCGATGGAACAGCACGCGATAGTCTGGAATCTCAAACGCGTCTTCACGCATGGGTGACATTTGCGTCACCGGCAGGCCGCGACCGGCGATGAGCACACGATCCGCATCCACCGATACGTGCAGCACAAGGTCCAGTTCCTCGCTCACGTACGCGCCTGGATATGATTGCAGCATTCCCGGTCCGGGCTGCCATTCGACAAAGCGATACAGGTCGTCGCCGGCGGACTCACCGGTTTCCACGATGGTCTGATGAAGGGCTATCACGTCTTCGGTGGAATCGGTGCCCGCGAAGGCAAGCTGCACGCGCAATCCCGGGGCCGCGATAAACTCAAAGCGTCCTCCGCCGATGGATCGCGTCAGAAAACGTCTGCCGTCGGGCACGTTGAAGCGCAGCACGTTGTCAACGACGTCCACGATGATTCCCGAGCGGCGGCGCTCGGCGGTTCGGTATTCGCCGACGTAGCGCTGCAGTTCCGCTGGTGAGACCGCGACCGTTGCCACCGTGTCCAGCGATCCACCGCGAGTGACTCGCGTGGTTGCCGGCGCAGCGTCCGCGCTATCCTGCGCGCCAGTGTAGAGCGAGGTCAGTGCCGGCCCGAACAGAAACATGTCCTTGTACGCGTTGCACAGCACGATCACCGAAAGCGACCCGTCGGCGCTGACCGTCAGCCAGTTGTACTCGCCGACGCCGCGATAAATGATCAGATCCGGATTCAGCTCGCTCCCACGAAACAGGCCGAACGAGTAGCCGTCGTCGCTCGAGTCGGGAAACGCGCCGGGTTTGAGTTGCTCGAGCATGGCTTGCAGGCCGGTCGTGGTGTCGCGCAGTCCGCGTGAGAAACGCACGAGATCATCGACGCTGGTCGTCACCGCGATGCCGCCTACGGGCGACTCGCGGTAGCGCAACAATGAGCGAAATCCGTCACTGGTGGCTTCGTGAAAGAGCGCATGATCGGGCGCGACAGCTCCCTGATCGGCGCCGACACGCGTGCTCGTCATGCCAAGTGGCTGGAACAGCGTGCCGGACAAATACGCATGAAGAGTTCCGCCCGTAATGCGCTCCACCAGAATCTTGAGCAATGCGTAATCGCTGTTGCTGTACATCTTCTGCTCGCCAGACGGAAAGACCAACTGCCCCCAGCGCGTGAGCAGGCGAAACATCTCGTCCTCGGACATGCGATCTGAAATCTGCCACCCCGGTCCGGCGATGGTGCCGTAGTCGGCGAGCCCGCTCGTATGGTGGAGCAGTTGTCGAATGGTGACGTTCGCGGCATACGCGGGCAGCTCCGGTACGTGCCGTCGCACGGAATCGGTCAGCGACAGCCGAGCGTCTCGTGCGAGCATGGCCACCGCGAGCGCCGTGAACACGCGCGCCTCCGAGTAGGGCACCCACATGGTCGTGGCCGTGGACATCGGCACGGCGAAGCCGATGTGGGCCATGCCATACGTGCGTTCCATCACGACGTCGTTGCCGCGCATGACGGCGACGGCGCAGCCCGGCGTGGTGCTGGAGTCGTACTGTGCGAAGATTGCGTCAACGTCGGCGATCGTAGGCGTCTGTTGCGCGAGGGCGATGGCCGGGAGCGGAGCGAGCAGCGCCGCCGCGACCGTGAAAACGCGTCCAACGGCAAGGCAGCAGTGAACGATCGAGGTAGAAATGGGAATGTGACTCTCCAGCCTGATATCGTTATGTCTCGCAGTTGCGCGCAATCGTGCGCCACGAGCGCGCGCCTGTCAACAACCCCCGCTGCTGATGCTGCCATCCATGCTGTCCGCCATCCCCACAACCTGCTTGGTCGCAGCGTGGCTCGTGGGCGCTCCGTCGCTGGCCTCGCCAATGCCGGCTGCCCCGTCCGCGTCCGTGACGGCCATCGCGCAGGACTCGCTGGTGCGCGTGCTCATTCGTGTGTCGCGCGACTCCGCCGGTGAGATCTCGCTTGATGGCGCCCTCGTACGCAGCGGGAGTCAGGGAGCCCGTACCGATGCACGCGGCGAGGCGGTGCTGCGACTACCTGCAGGGGCGCACGTAATCCGCGCGAGCCGACTTGGACTGCGCCCGGACTCCGCATCGCTCGTGCTGCGCGCTGGTGGCGATACCAGCATCGTGCTGGTGCTGGCGAGGCAGGCGTTGGCGCTCGAAGGCGTGGTCGTGAGCTCCACGCGCGGTGAGCGCCGCGTGGAAGAGACACCGCTCCGCGTGGAAGTCATTGACGAGGAAGAAATCGCCGAAAAGGTGGCCATGACGCCCGGTGACATCGCCATGATGCTCAACGAAACCGGTGGTCTGCGTGTCCAGACTACCAATCCGTCACTCGGTGGCGCCAACGTGCGCATTCAGGGGCTGCGCGGACGCTACTCGCTCATACTCGCCGACGGACTGCCGCTCTATGGCGGTCAGGCAGGCGGACTCGGCTTGCTGCAGATTCCGCCCGTTGACCTCGGGCGCGTCGAAATCATCAAGGGTAGTGCGTCTGCGCTCTACGGCAGCTCTGCACTGGGCGGTGTGATCAACCTCCTGAGCCGTCGACCCGGCGCTGACGCGGAGCGCACCGTGCTGCTCAATCAGACCTCGCGCGGCGGCACCGATGCGGTGTACTTCGGCGGCGGGCCGATGTCGCCGGTCTGGGGCTACACGCTGCTGGCCGGCGCGCACGTACAACGCCGCAACGATCTGGATGACGATGGGTGGACCGATCTCGCGGGCTATGAACGGGCGGTGCTGCGACCGCGATTCTACCTCGACAACGGCGCCGGCCGGACTGCGTTTGTAACGGCGGGATACACGGCCGAGACACGCACTGGTGGCACAGTGGATGGCGGCGTCGTGCCCGGTGGTGGAGCGTTCGACGAATCACTCGACACGCGTCGCGCCGATCTCGGTGGACTCGCACGGTGGGTACTCGACCGCACCGGTGCACTCGACGGTGCCGTCGCCACGCTGCGCGGCTCAGCCATGCAACAGCTGCACGGACACGGGATTGGTGATATCTCCGAAGACGACCGACATCGCACAGTGTTCGGCGAGACCTCGCTGGCGATCCCGCGTGTGTACGGGAGTCGCAGCGTCACGTATGTGCTTGGCGTTGCATTTCAGCAGGAAGCGTATCGCAATAAGCAGGTACCAGCGTTCGACTACGCGTTCTCCATCCCTGCCGCGTTTGCGCAGCTCGATGTTGACGCGGCGTCATGGATGTCATTGTCAGCCAGCGTGCGCGCGGATGCGCACAGCGAGTTCGGCACATTCGTCAACCCGCGCGTCTCGCTGCTCATGCGAGGACCGGCCGACGGCGCATTGAC
>JBBQNT010000278.1:0-5034 GCA_038330215.1 Gemmatimonadales bacterium | reverse complement strand
GTTCTGCAACGTGCGACTTCGCGAGCCGACGGACATCACCACATCGATGTTGCGGGATATCGAGAACGGCAACGCGGTGGAGAGCGATCACATCGTGGGATTCATGCTGGACCTCGCGCGCAAGCACGGTCTCGAGGCGTCAGTGCTGGGCATGGCCTATACGCATCTCAAGGCCTATGAGAACCGGCGAGCGCAGCGCTCGGTGCCCCGTGAATCCCCTATCTCGTGACTGCAGAGTCTGCCGCGGTGACTGCGTCCCCACTGTCCGTTGCCCGCACCATTGCAGAACTTCGCGGCCTGCTCTTACGCTCGCCGGACCGCTCCATCGGTTTCGTACCGACGATGGGCGCGCTGCACGCCGGCCACCTCGAACTGGTGCGCCGCTCTCGCGTTGAAAACGACGTCACCGTCGTCTCGATCTTCGTGAACCCGTCGCAGTTCAATAACCCCGCCGATCTGGCGCGCTATCCGCGCGATGAGGCACGCGATCTCGCGATGCTCGCCGATGAGTCGGTGGACATCGTGTTCGCGCCAACGACCGACGCGATGTATCCGCCGGATTTTTCGACGTGGGTGACGGTGGAAGGGCTCACCGATGTACTCGAGGGCACGTTCCGTCCGGGGCATTTTATGGGGGTGGCGACGGCGGTCACGCTGCTGCTGCGCATGGTGCAGCCGACGCGTGCGTACTTCGGGGAAAAGGACTGGCAGCAGCTGCTCGTGGTACGTCGCCTCGCGCGTGACCTGCACCTCGATGTGGAGATCGTGGGGGTGTCCACCGTGCGCGAGCCCGACGGACTGGCAATGTCGAGTCGCAATGCAAGGCTCGGCGATGGCGCGCGGTCGGGGTCGCTGGTGATCTCGGGGGCGCTCGCCGCAGCGCAGGCGCTGTACGCCTCGGGGGTCCGTGATATCGGCGCGCTCGAACAATCGATGCGCGAGGCACTCTCACGGGAGCCGGCGCTCACTCCCGAGTACGCCGTGGTCGTGCATGCCGACACACTGCGGCCACCATCATCTGCTCATGCTGACCTGCGGGCATTGATCGCGGCTCACATCGGTGGTGTCCGTCTCATCGATAACGTTTCACTCCCTTAGGCCTTTCTCTGCGTTTCTGCGTCTCTGCGGTAGAGGCGGTTAACTGCCTTGACCGCAGAGACGCAGAAACGCAGAGGAATTTTTTGGGGAGAGTGAGCGGGTGTGTATCTTGAGGGACTTGGTGCTGCTGTTTTTCATGGATTCCAAAGAGAGGACACCTTATGTCTTTTGCTGCTTTCGACGGTACGCGTCGCGTGCCACCCCCTGTGAATGAACCGATTCGCAGCTACGCGCCTGGTTCGCCGGAAAAGCATGCGCTCAAGGCGCGGCTTGCGAGTATGGCTGATGAGCGACCAGAGATTCCGGTTGTGGTGGGTGGCAAGCGCATTCACACCGGTGACACCGCGGAAGTCACGAATCCGTGCGCACATCAGGAGGTGCTGGCCACGTATCACAAGGCGCGTGCGGAAGATGTGAGTGCGGCGATTGCGGCGGCGGCGGATGCGCAGAAGGACTGGGCGAATACGCGATGGGAAGATCGAGCGGCGGTGTTTCTGCGCGCCGCCGAGCTGCTGACCACGACGCATCGTGATACGCTGACTGCGTCCACGATGCTGGGGCAGTCCAAGACGGCGTTTCAGGCGGAGATTGACGCGGCGTGCGAGATGATTGATTTCTGGCGCTTCAATGTGCAGTTCGCGCAGGAGTTGTACAACGAGCAGCCGCTCTCCGACAACACGATGTGGAATCAGTTGGACTATCGTCCGCTGGAAGGGTTTGTGTATGCGGTGACGCCGTTCAACTTCACTGCCATTGGCGGCAACCTGCCCACTGCGCCGGCGCTGATGGGCAACACGGTGTTATGGAAGCCCGCGTCGTCGGCGATGCTGTCCGCGTGGTACACGATGCAGTTGCTCGAAGCGGCGGGACTGCCGCCCGGCGTGATCAACTTTCTGCCGGGCGATCCGGTCATGATCTCCGAGCGTGCGCTCACTGATCCGGCGCTGGCGGGTGTGCATTTTACCGGCTCCACCGGCGTGTTCAACAGCATGTGGGAAACGATTGGCAAGAATATGGGCGGCTATCGTGGTTATCCGCGCATTGTTGGCGAGACGGGCGGCAAGGACTTCATTCTCGTGCACCCGTCGGCCGATCCTCAGGTGGTGGCGGTGGCGATGGTGCGTGGCGCGTTTGAGTATCAGGGGCAGAAGTGTTCGGCGGCGAGTCGGGCGTACATCCCGAAGTCGCTGTGGAAGGAGGTGCGTGATCGCGCGGTGGCGATGATGGGCGAGATGTCCATGGGCGATGTGCGCGATTTCCGGAACTTCACGGGCGCGGTGATTGACGAGAAGTCATTCAATCGCAACGCGAAGTATCTCGAGCTTGCGAAGTCGTCGGCGAACGTGATTGCGGGCGGCGGCACGGATCGCACCACGGGATGGTTCGTGGAGAATACGCTGGTGGAAGCGACGGATCCGTCGCACGCGCTCATGTGTGAAGAAATCTTCGGTCCGATTCTCACGTGTCATGTGTACGATGACGCGAAGTGGGAAGAGACGCTGACGCTCGTTGACACGACATCGCCGTACGCGCTCACCGGTGCGATTCTCGCGCAGGATCGCTCGGCGCTGCATCACGCGGCGACGGTGCTGCGTCAGGCGGCGGGCAATCTCTATCTCAACGACAAGCCCACGGGCGCAGTGGTCGGTCAGCAGCCGTTCGGTGGTGCGCGCGGCTCGGGCACGAATGACAAGGCGGGCTCCAAGCTCAACCTGGTGCGCTGGGTGAGTGCGCGGAACATCAAGGAAACGTTCAGTCCGCCCACTGACTGGCGCTATCCGTTCCTCGGCGCGGAGTAACGTTTGCGCACGCTGCGCTTCTACACGTGCGATGTGTTTACCGACACCCCGCTGGCCGGCAATCAGCTGGCGGTGGTGTTTGGTGCAGAAGGGCTGCCCTCGGACACACTGCTCGCGATCACGCGCGAGTTCAACTTTTCCGAGACCACGTTTGTATTTGCGGCGGAGACGGAAGGTACGACACGTCGTGTGCGAATTTTTACGCCGGGCGGGGAGGTGCCGTTTGCAGGACATCCGACACTCGGCACGGCGCACGTGCTCGTCGCCAGTGGTGAAGTGCCGGTGACCGGTGACGTTGTATCGGTGGTGTGCGGCGAGAATGTGGGCCCGGTGCCGGTCACGGTGCGCTGCGAGAATGGTGCGCCGGTTTGGGCGCAGCTCACCACAGCGCAGTTGCCGGAGGAGCGCACGAGCGATGTGCCGACTATCGATGCACTCGCCGATGTACTTGGTCTCGCACCCGACGATTTTGTTGGCGGCACGCACATGCCAACGGGTGTGTCGTGCGGACTGCCGTTTCTCATGGTGCCGCTCAGCAGTGTGGACGCGGTGCGCCGAGCGCGCGTGCGCAGCGATGCGTGGGAGAAACATCTCAAGGGCGCGTGGGCGTCGGAGCCAATGGTGTTTGCGACCGTGCGGGACGATGCTGACCGCGTTGATGCGCCGATCTCGCTGGCGCAGTGCGACATTCGGGCGCGGGTGTTTGTGCCGGGGCTGTCGGTGCCGGAAGATCCGGCGACGGGCTCGGCAAATGCGTGCCTGGCGGGATATCTCGCGGCGCGGACGCCACGCGATGGCGTGCTGCGCTGGCGGGTTGCGCAGGGCGTGGAGATGCAGCGGCCGTCGCGGTTGGAGCTGGAAGTGGAGAAGGTGAACGGGGCAGTACAGGCGGTGCGCGTGGGTGGGGCGACGGTGATTGTTACTGAGGGGACATTCAGGATTTCGTAGGGATGCGGGGGCTGTCGCTCAGGAGACGTTGAGTTGGGCGAGCACGCGGGGGCGGTGTGTGCTGGCTGGCTTTCGTATCCGCGAGGTCGAATGGCCTGATGGACCGGGCCGTATGGCCGGATGTGCGTGCAACTGCGAGCCGATAGCCAACGGCCATTCGGCTCTGGCAGGGAGTCAAACGCGTTGGTTACCGACGCGACGTACCGGCTCCCGAAGACCGCCGCGGCGGCTCGTTGCCGGTGACGGGCGTGTGGCGCGGATCGGCGGGCACCGGCGGCTCGGCGCTCTGCCCCACACGAAGCGCGGCGAGCCCTTCGCTCCACACCACCACACGATTCCGACCGCTTCGCTTCGCGGCATACAGCGCCTCGTCGGCGCGCGCGAGCAGGTCTTCGGCGATGCCTTCGTCGGTGATGGTATCTGCCACCACACCCACCGACGCCGTGACTGGAATGCGCAGCGAACCGCCGAACTCACGCCGACGGAACGCTTCCACAATTCGCAATGCGAGATGCTGCGCGCCGGCAACGCTACTGCCGGGCGCGAGAATGGAGAACTCCTCGCCGCCTGTGCGGGCCACGATATCACCAACGCGTGCATTCGCTCGCAGCAGCTCGCCGGCTTCGGTGATCACGCGGTCGCCGGCAAGATGTCCGTACGTGTCGTTGATCTGCTTGAAGTGATCGAGGTCCACATCGATGATCGCCAGCTCGGTCTGCGCACGTGCAGCACGCGCAAGCTCACGACGAAACTGCTGCTCAAAGCCGCGACGATTTAGGCAGCCGCTGAGCGGATCCGTTTCCACGATGTCCGCCAGATGCGCGCGCATGCGATTGTACGCACGGCCCACATGCGTGATTGCGTCGGGACGCACATCGCTCGACACATCGTACGCCGAGGTGAAGTCGCCGTCTTCGGCGCGCGAGAACATGTCGAGCAGACGCGCGAGTCGTGCGTGCATGTGACTCTGCACGAACGTGACGAGACCGGCACCGATGCCGAAGATCGCCAGCGTGACGAAGCTCTGCGGCCAGGTGATCGCGGCGCCGGCGCGAATGGCCACGTCCACGATGAACAGGTAGCCGGTGGCCGTGGCGCCGAGCATGAGCAGCGCCGGTCCGCGTCCGAAGTACACATGCGTAAGCTGCAGGGCGAACAGCGCCACGAGCAGGGCGCGGTCGTAATCGGT
>JBBQNT010000277.1:0-5051 GCA_038330215.1 Gemmatimonadales bacterium | reverse complement strand
CGCCGGGCGTGGTGCCCGCCGCACCCGCACCCGAAGTCGCCCCCGGAAACCGCGGCGACTCATACAAGCGAAGTCGCACCGGCATGCCTGCCGCATTGCCGATCGCGACCCAATCTCCCTCGATCACCTTGTCGCGATCGGCGATGAGGTCGAGCGTCACATCGGTGAGCGTGGCAACGGAACCGAACAACCCCACGCCGCCTCGTAGCGTATTGCCCCGCACATCGTCGCCGAACGGGTCAGCGCCTATCACGGCGTAGCGCAGGTAGTTGGAATCCACCGCCACAACGCTGAACTGTTGTGCGGTGCCAGGCACGATTGCATCGTGCCAGGGCGCAAACGCCCAGGCAGGTGACTGCGGTGCGGCTGAGGGCGGCGACGTTGGCACAGCCGTTTGCAGGGGCGGAGGTGCGAGCAACGTGGCGTCGATCGCGCGTTCGAAGCGTTCGTTCCGGGAGAAGCCAACGTGCATGCGCCTGAGAAAGAACGCGGCGGCCCCTGGCCGACGAGCGGCCTGCGCGAGCCACAGCGTATCCCGGTCCACGTTGAACGTGCGCGTTGCACGATCGGCGAGCGGCCCCACATCAGGCAGGCGCGTCGTGCCGGTCACCGTGGCCGTTGGGGTTCGAACCTCGAGCCGGTACTGCGCGCCGGGAATCAGTCGCAGCACACCCGGTTCTGCCGCTGACGACGCGCCGTCAACAACCGCTACCGTGCGCACGCGATACATGCCCGCACCGCTGCCGTCGGTGCGAGTGGACTTGTCTTCAACAGCAACCACGGAGTCGAGCGGCCCGAAGAGCAAGACCGTGGCATTGGAAACCGGCTGTCCGCCGGCCGTGGCGATCACATCACCAGGCTTGAGTTGGAGCGCGCGTTCGAGATTCGCCAGCTGCGTCTGCTCGACGAGGATCACCTGCTCGCGCAGTTGCGCGTCGAGCACCGCGTGCACGGCGACGCGCGGCTCGAGTGCAGGCATCGCCGGATCACCGCCTGCGCAAGCAACGGAAAACACGAGTGCGCACGCGAGAGCGCACGCGAGTGAGTACTTGAGAGCGTCCTTGCGTGAGTACGCGAGTGCGCGTTCGAGTGCCGGAAGCAGCCGTCGAGTCATGCTCAGAAATCCAGCCGCATGCCGATGGACGGCACGAACGGCAGCTGCGAGAACGACACAATGCGACTAGGCGATTCGCTGTCGTCGAGCGCGTACATCATCACGTTGCGCCGATCGAACAGGTTCACCACGCTGAGCGTCGGGCGCAGCGTGGCCCAGGCCATGTCGATGCGCCGTTCGACGCTGACATCGAGACGCGTGTAGAACGGCAAGCGCTCCGCATTGCGTGCGCCGTGCACCACATCGCCATCATGGCGCTTGGAGCCCGGCGCCCACGTCTTGAGCACCGGATCGAAGTACCAGCGCGTCATGTGGCCGGCCCAGCCGGTGTATGGCGTGCCGGTGGACGCACCCGCGTGCATACCGAACGTCCACGCTGCATTCGGTGCGTAGCTCATCACCATGTTCGCGCTATGCCGACGGTCGTGCGCCGCGAAATATCGCAGATCATCGCGCTCGCGGTAGCTCATGGCGTAGCTGTACGCGAACCAGCCGCTGAATCCCGCGCGTTCGAGTTGACGCGCGTATACGTCGACGCCGTATGCCGTGCCGGTATACTCGCGCAGCAGCGAGGGGCGCACGCGCGGATCCACCGATGACGCCGGTTCCACCAATCCATCTAACGACTTGTGATACGACTCGACACGCAGGAACTGCGTCGGTGACAGCCAGTGTTCGGCGCCCAACACAAGATGTGTCGCCGACGCTACCGGAACCTGCTCGTCGGCCGTCATCCAGAAGTCGAACAGGCGCAGCGGCAGGTCCTCGTTGCGCACCGCATGTGTCCACTGCACGTAGCGGCCGGCCGATGCGGTGAGCGCGAAGTTGCGTGAGACGCGGTATTTCGCGGCGATGCGCGGCGATGCGCCTTGCCATCCGAGTTGGCCCACATGTTCCACGCGCACGCCTGGGCGCAGTGTCAGCCTGTCGCCCACGCGCCATGTATCGTCGATGAACAGCGAAGCGACCGTGTTGCGCTGCGCAATGAGGGTGTCGCCGCCGCTCGCCAGCGCGTCGGGGAACGCGGGATTTTCGGTGAACGGGATCGACTCTCGGTATGCGCTCCGTTGCGAAGAGATTTCGTAGCCGACGGTGAAATCGTGAGCGCCCGCCACGTGCTCGAGCCGACCCGCGACCCGCACATCACGCATTTTCTGCGCAAACGTGATCGTGTCGGTGGGCACCGCGAAGGCGGTGCGAAACGCCGACTGCGACAGTTGCTGCACCAGCGTGCTGCGAGCGCCCAGCGGCTGCGTGTATGTCACGCCGCCGACACTGTTGCCCCAATCGACCGTCAGGCTGTTCACGCCGAGCGCCGAAGTAGCGGACTCGGTGATGCCCGGATTGCCGTCGAGCACATCCCTGCCCGTGTACGCGGTGGCCGAAAGTATGCCACCGCGCGGCATGAGCACGCGCATGTGCAACTGCGCGTCCTGGAAGTGATACGGAAAGACATCCGAACCCTTCATGATCTGCATCACCTTGTCCACATACGTGCGGCGTCCCGCCATGCTCCACGCAAACCGCCCGTTGCCGTGCGAGCCGGCGAGACGCGACGAGGTGGCCAGCAGCGAAAGGTCGGTGGAACCGTGAACACCTGATCGTGTTTCCTCCGTACTCTTCACATCGAGCACACTCGACAGCTTGCCGCCGTGTCGGGCGGAGAATCCGCCGGTGAGCAGTTTCACCTCGCCCACGGCCGCATCGATGAACGTGCCGAACAGTCCACCCAGGTGAAACGGGTTGTAGATGGGAATGCCGTCGAGCATGATCAGATTCTGGTCCGCTTCGCCGCCGCGCACGTTGAAACTGGTGGAAAAGTCGTTGCGCGCACTCACGCCCGGAAGGAATGCAACCGCACGCAACGCATCGCGTTCACCGAGTGCCGGTATGTTCGAAAGCTCGCTGCCGCGTATCGTGAGTGCGCTGGTTTGCACGGCGTCGTCGAACTGTTCGCGTTCCTCGCGGCTTGCGACGGTTCTGACCGACGACAGCATGGCCGAGATCGTGCGCATACGCACGGTGACGTGCAGCAACGAATCTCCGCTGGCGACCTGTAGCGACGTGCTGGTGGCGCGGTAGCCAACGGCACGCACGTACAACGTCACCGCGCCCGTCGGCACATCGCGCAGCGTGAATCGCCCCAGTGAATCAGAACGCAGTGCGCGGCGCGTGCCGAACGCGATATCTGCGCGAACCGGCAACCCCGTCGCCGCGTCCACGACCGTGCCGGTGACCACGGTGCCCGTGACCATAATGCCGGCGGGCACTGCACCGCTGAGCGTTGTGATCGTGGACGCTGCGGCTGGGGTCCTGATCGTGTCGATAGGCTGCGCACGCGTCATGCGCGGAACGAGCGACGCGCTCGTCAACACACTCAGTGCAGCACACGCCGTGGCGAACGCATGACGACGGAAGCGAAACCAAATACCGACCGCTACCAGATACATGACCTGCAATACCGCGGTGCTGATGTGCCGACTGGGGAATCGGCGCCGTGCGTCTGACGTGACGCCTCACTGAATGTGACGCAGCGCACCAAGCTCAATAACGATACGCTGTTCTGGTGGCGAGCGGAACTGTTTGCGCCGCGACGCGGCTTCCGTCCCCCATTTCCTCGGCGGTGCAGCCCGCTGTCCCCCCGGCACGGCGTCCCCGTACTCCGCGTGCGGCGTGCCTAGGCGTCCAACGGCACCCGCCCGCCGGACACCTCTGCCAGTCGGTGGAAATACACATCCTCGAGACCGGGCTCAACAGCCTCAAACCCGTCCCCCGGATCCGACTCGGCGTATACGTGCAGCACCGTACTGCCGCCGGCCAGGCGACTCGAAATCACCTGATGCTTCGCCCGGTACTGGTCGGCGAGATGTCGCGGGATCGTGCGACGCCAGATGCGCCCGCGCACTTCATCCAGCAAGCGAGCAGGATTGCCCTGCGCCACCACCGCACCCTTGTTGATGATGGCCATGCTCGAGCAAAGCTCACGCACGTCGTCCACGATATGCGTGGAGAGGATCACGACGACATCATCGCCCACATCGGCGAGCAGGTTGAGAAAACGATTGCGCTCGCCTGGATCGAGCCCCGCCGTGGGTTCGTCCACGATGAGCAGCTTGGGACTGCCGGCGAGCGCTATGGCGATACCGAGCCGCTGCTTCATGCCGCCGGAAAATCCGCCCACGCTGTTGTTGCGCTCCTCGTAGAGGTTGACCTGCTGCAATAGCGCGTGCACAAGTTCGCGGCGCTCACCGCGACGCGTTACACCCTTGAGCGTCGCGAAGTGATCCAGAATCGCCTCGGCGGGCATGGTGGGATAGAGCCCGAAGTCCTGCGGCAGGTAGCCTAGCACTTGGCGCAGACGTTCTGGCTGCGTGAGCACATCGATATCGCGAAAGCTGATCGATCCGCTGTCGGGCGGCTGCAGCGTGGCGATGGTGCGCATGAGCGTGGACTTGCCTGCGCCGTTTGGTCCGAGCAACCCGAACATGCCGGCCGGAACGTGCAGCGTGACGTTGTGCAGCGCCTGCACGCCGTTGGCGTACGTCTTGGACAGCTGATCGATGCGGAGCGTCATCACGGGGTCCGGAACTGTGCGAGGCAGATCGTCCTTCAGCGTGCGATCGCCCCGTTCTCCGCCATCACCTGCCGTCCTCGTTCCGATGCGATGAAACTCAGCAATGCGTCCACTGCATTCCCGGGATTTGCGCGCGTCACCAGGTACACTGATCGAACGAGCTCATATGCTCCGCTGCGCACCGCTGCATCATTCGGCGCGACACCATCGAGCGTCAGCGCACGGATCGCGCCTTCGCTCTGCAGCGCGACGGTTGACGTGGTGATACCGAGCGCACCATCTGTGTTCATGAGCGCGCGTTCCATGTCGGCCGTCTCCTCAACTACCAGCGCACTCGGCGATATCACCAGCGTGGCGGCGCAG
>JBBQNT010000276.1:0-5104 GCA_038330215.1 Gemmatimonadales bacterium | reverse complement strand
CTTGCGATCACGCATCCGCTCGGCGGCTCCGTGAACGTGGATCAGATGCGCGCCATCGCGCTGCATGAAATCGGACACCTGCTCGGACTCGATCACGTGGACGACGCCACCAACATCATGGCGCCACGTGTTCGCGTGCGCGCGCTCAGCGACGCCGACCGCGCGACCGTGCGCCTGCTCTACTCGGTGCCGGCGGGCTCCGCGCGCTGAGCAGCACGCGCGATCTGCTCGCAGCGCGTCACCAGCGCAGCGTAACCGTACGCTCCGCTTCATTGCCACGCAGCACGCGCATGGCCAGTGTACGCGATTCGCTCGCGCGCTCGAACGCCACGCGAATGTCATTCACTCGGCGCGTCACGAGTCCATTGGCCGAGCGAATCACATCGCCGTCCCGCAACCCCACGTCAGAGGCAGGCGTTCCGCGCAGTACCTGAAGCACGAGCACTCCCTCGGGCAACGACAGCGCCGCGCGCAGGTCGGCGCCGAGCGACTTGAGCTGCGCACCGAAAAGCATCGCGTCGTCGGTGTTGGTGAAGAAACTCATCATCGCCGGCGGCGTTGGCGCGGTCACCCCACCGCTGCCTCGCACGCTCACCAGCGGAGCGGAACGCTCGAACACGAATACATTGCTGCCCGCCACTTCCGCCCTCGGCGCTTCCGAGCGAGCCAGCACTGGTTGAGCGGTCGGCATCGCACTCTGCACGCGTGCATACGCGCGCACCGGTGAGGGCGCCGGCCTCGACGCCACGCGCAGCGAGAAGTCGCGCGTGCGACCATCGCGCCGCGTCCGCACTCGAACAGTCGCATTCGGCGTGAGCAATGAGGTGTAGTCCACCATGCCGCTGCGCACGTCCTGCCCGTTGAACGCGACGATCGTATCGCCGGCTTGCAGTCCGGCGCGTTCGGCGGGCGATCCCGGATCCACGGCCTCGATCACGGGATACTCGCAGTAACTCACGATATAGCCCGCCTGCAGCGACTGTCGGAGCGGTACGCTCGAGAGCGTGACGCCCATGTAGCCCGACGGCGCTGTCGGCGCCGGACGCGCCACGCGAGCCAGTGCGAGCTCCACCGCCTGATCCACCTGCGGCGCGAGCTGTCGCACGCGTATGGTGACGGCACTGCGCTGCGCCAGCTCCGAGTTCATGGCGTCTCCGCCGCGTCGCGGCGCCGCCAGCACCACCGATTCAATCACGCGCGCGAGCGAATCCACTTCGCGGCGCATCTGCAACACCGGTGCACCCGCGGTCGACGATTCGCTGGACGCGCGCAGCGCCTGCAATCGGGAAGCAGCTTCCAGCTCGCTGCGCATGCGCAGCAGCGCCAGCCCCTCAGGCAGGCGCGCGAGACTCCTGACGTCGGCGTCGTCCTGACCGCACGGATTACCGCTCACGATCGTATACGACTGCGGAGGCGCAGAACGCGCGCCGGGCACGCCATACGGGCGCACACTCGTCTGCGCAGAACGCGCGTCGGGCACGCCATACGGGCGCACACTCGTCTGCGCCGAAAGCGAGCCGACACTCGCCGCCAGAACGGCACCCGCACGCAGAGCACGCGAGGGTACAGACCGGAAGAACAGCGAAACCACAATACGACGCCGCACGATCAGAACCGCTCCATCACACGATCCACCGACAGCGATGCGCCAAGTTGACGCAGTGTCGCCTCACGCGCCGTGTACGCGGCGAGGTAGTACTGGTTGAGCACAGGATCCTGCGGCGCCTCGTACAATCCGGCCCGCGACGCCATCATCATCTGGTCGAGCGCTGCCAGCCGCGCGCGATACACCGCCTGCGCGTTCACGGTCGTATCATGCGACGCGAGCCAGAGCGACGCGCGCTGATAGTCTCGCTGCGCACGGTCGAGCACCGTGGACGCGTCGGTCGCCGACGCGAACTCGGCGTCGTTGTCATCGTTCGCGGCGAGCGTGGCGACATCCGCGCTCACGGGCAGCACGCTCTCCCCAGCACTCAACCGGCCCGCCGCCACACCACCGGCCACGAGCGCCAGAGCGGCTGCCGCACGCAGCCACGTCGGCATTCGGCGCACGCGGCGCACTCGGCGCGACTCACTCGCGAACACCGGCGTTGAAGCGGCGCCCGACCCGTCGTGCGGTAACTGGCGCGCCGCTCCGCTCCGGGCCATCAAGCCCTCGCGGCCGAGCGCCGCCGAAAGCGTGGCCCACTCGGTGAGCGGGGGCGCACCGGCAAACGGCGGTGCGATGGCGGCCACCCGCAGCTGCGCAAACGCATCACGTTCCTGCTGGCACGCCACGCAGGCCGCCAGGTGCACCAGCTCCTCGGCGGTGGGCGTTTCGTCGTCGAGCGCGGCAAGGCGCTCCGGATCAAGATGTTGCATAACGGGCTTCCACACTGGCGTCTGAGACATCGAGCAGGGGCGCGAGCAAGCGACGGAGCTTGGCCCGGGCCTTGAACAGTTGCGACTTCGATCCACCGGCGGTGATACCGAGTTCGGTCGCGATTTCTTCGTGCGTATAACCTTCCACATCGTGCAGGTAGAACACCGTGCGCGCACCAGGCGCGAGCTGGCGCGCCGCTTCGTCGACCGTCGCGGCCAGCATCGACCGCTCTCCCTCGTCGTGATCCACCGTCGCCGTATGCTCCTCGATCGGCGACTCGATGGCCGCAAGACGTCGCGTGCGGCGCAGCGCGTTCAATGAGCGGTTCACCGCCACACGATGCAGCCACGTGCTGAACTTCGAATCGCCACGCCACGACGGCAGTGCCCGGAAGATCTGAATCCAGACCTCCTGCGCGACATCCTGGGCAATATCCGGGTCGCCGGCGAGGCGGCGGACGATTGCATCCACGTGCGGACTGTGGGCGTTCCACAGCAGGCGCATGGCGCGTTCATCCCCGTCGATCGCTCGTCGAACAATGGCAGCGTCGGTTTCCATGATTTCTACCAGATCTGTCACCCGCAGCCCCCCAACGGTTGCCGAGCGAGGTCCGTTGTCGGCCCGAGCAGAGCTCCGGCCGGCATCGCGCGCGCGAACAGTGCACCCCGTGGGGCCGCTGCTACTCTGCAAAAGTGTGCAACCAAATGCTGCCGCAGGGGTTGGAATGGGTTGACGGATGGGCTCGATGGGCCCACTGTGTTCAGGAGTCGCTCGCGCATGTCGGGGCTCATGCCCTCACTACGCAGCTCTTGCAAATCAAGTGACACCCGCCGCACCGCCCGGCGTGTACCGATAGTTACCCGCCGCGTGACGGCCGCTCGTCGCCGCGTGACCTTTGCCTGCCGACACTGTCAGAAGCGTAGTATTGCGTAGCATCGCCTTCCTGACCTGAAGGTCCTTGAAGCACCCTGGTGCATGCCCGACCCGCCGTCTCCTTCGGCCCGCCGGGATGCAACCACACCATCCGAGATTGTGCCGGTGGTCCTGCTTTCCGCCCTCCTCACCTTCGCTGCGGCCGATATGACCGCCACCGCGGTCCGTCGTCTCGACGACGGCCTGCCTTCGGCCGTGCCCGCGGCGGTCGGCATGTCGGCAGAACGCATGCGCGCGATCGACCGCATCGTCGAACGCGGCGTCACCGCTGGCGGATACCCGGGTGCGGCAGTCGTCGTGGGCCGGAAAGGATACGCGGTCGTCTCCCGCGGATTCGGCACCCTCGACTGGCGCCCCGGCAGCCTCAAGGTGACGCCCGACGAGACAGTGTACGATCTCGCCTCGCTCACCAAGGTGGTGGCCACGACCACGGCCATCATGATCCTGTTCGACGAAGGTAAGGTCACGCTCGACGCGCCAGTGTCCCGCTACTTGCCGTCGTTCACCGGCGGCAATCGCGACGCAGTCACCATCGCGCATCTGCTCACGCATCGCGCCGGACTGCCCGCAGGTCTCGAACTCTGGCGCCGCGCCAACTCCGCCGCGGCCGCACGCGAGATGGTGCTCGCCGCGCCGGTCAAGAACGTGCCCGGCAAGGTCTACGAGTACTCCGACCTGGGCCCGATGCTGCTCGCCTTCGTGGTAGAAGCGGCGTCGGGACAGACGTTCGACGATTTTGTCGACTCGCGCATCTTCACGCCGCTTGGCATGAGCAAGACGGGCTTTCGCCCTTCGGCGAAAATCGCCAGTCGCATCGCGCCCACCGAAATCTCCCCGCCGCGAGGCTACCCGCTGCGCGGCGAGGTGCATGACGAAAATGCCTACCGGCTCGGCGGTGTATCCGGCCACGCGGGCCTTTTCAGCACCGCTGCCGACCTCTCTGTCTTCGCCCAGATGCTGCTCCAGGGCGGCCGCTTCGGCTCGGCGCGCATCGTCGCTGATACCACGGTGGCACTCTTCACCAAGCGCACCGCAGGCCGTCGCGCACTCGGCTGGGACACCTGCGAAGGAGAGGGCGGCTGCGGCCGGTACCTGACCTCGCGCGCCTACGGACACACCGGCTACACCGGCACCTCGCTCTGGATCGACCCCGATCACGACATGTTCGTCGTGCTGCTGAGCAACCGTGTCCATGCCCCCACCGCGCGCCGTGCCGCCACGGTCATCATGGACGTGCGCCACGACCTCGCCGACGCGGCCGTGCTCGCCGTCATGGACGACCCCTCGGGCGTTCGCGACATGCCGGTGGCGTTCCGCGCCGACAAGCAGGTGAACTGGAATACGCCGCTCCGTGCGGCGCGGCGACCGGTCAGCAAGGCCTCCACGAAGAAGACCACAAAGAAAACCGCAAAGAAGACCACGGTCCGCAAGAAATAGCGCAGGGCCCGCCGACGCCTGACCAGGTGCTATCTTTAGGGTATGGAAGACGCGAACAACAACACGCCAACCGATGAGCAGCCGGCGGCCTTCACGGCTGACCAGGCCAAGCTCGTGCTGCGACGGGTCAAAGACCCAGAGCTCAACCTCAATATTGTCGATCTGGGGCTCATCTACGACGTAATCGTGGTGGGCAACGATGTGCGCGTGGACATGTCGCTCACGTCCCCGGGCTGCCCCTCAGGGCCGGAGATCATGGGAGAGGCGGAGAAAGAACTCAAGACGCTGCCCGGCATTGGCGAGGCGGTGGTGAACCTCGTGTGGAGCCCGGCGTGGACGCCGGAACGCATCGAGCCCAGAGTCCGCGCCTAC
>JBBQNT010000275.1:0-5111 GCA_038330215.1 Gemmatimonadales bacterium | reverse complement strand
TGCGAAAAGCGCGGGTCGAGCCGCTGCGCGCGACGGAACTCCGCCGCCGCGCGTCTATAGTCTCCCCGATACTCGGCGCGAAGGCCGGCGCCATACGCCAGCAGCGCTGCCAGATCAGACGTCGCGCGCTGCGAGATCGCTTCACGTTCGGCCGGGGTGAGCGTGACGCCGAGCGCGTCGAAAATCCTGAACACGAGCTCCTTCTCGGCGGCGAGAATATCCACCAGCGGTGCACTCGCATCGATCGACTGTGCGATCGTGCCGTGCTCTACATCCGCGAGCCGCACGCCGATGCGCAGGCTTCCGTCGCCGGGCAACTGGTCGAGGGCGCCCAGAATGAGGCGTCGCGCGCTCACCAGCCGTCCCACGCGGGGCGCAGTGGCCGGGTCCACGCGTCCGCTCTCGCCCAGCTCCAGTTCACGCAGCACGTCGTTCAGGCGTGTGCGCTCGACCAGCCTGAGCTGTGAGCTGCGCGCGAGATCAGTCGTGATGAGGTCGGCAAGCGCATAACTGAGCGGATCGAGATCCACGTTCTGACCCGTGATGCTGAACGGCGGAACCCCGACCGCGCGGCTCACGAACGCACCTCGTTCCCGCTCAGCCGCGATCAGCGACGAGTCGGCACCGCTCGCCACCGGTCGCAGTGCCGGCGTCGCGGGGGTCGCACAGGCGGCCAGCACGAGGAGCGGCAGCCCCCGTATGCACACGCGCTCAGCAGAAAGACGACGAGATCGCACGATTGTGGGGACGGAGAATGCCGGATTGCGCGTGAATGCCAGCGTGATGTCCGGCGAGATGAGCGAAGATGTGAAGCGTACGTATGGTGCGTCAAGAATGTGGTGCAGTGGCGCGCACTGATGACGCCTCGGTCAGGCGACGTTCCTGCGTTCATATGTAGTGATCAGCGACCGTAGTCGCTCGATCACATCAGGAGTGAACTGCTCCCACGAGAATCGATACCCCCAGTTGTCCGACACGCGACCCGGCAGGTTCATACGCGCTTCGCTGCCTTGTCCGAGCAGATCCTGCATCGGTACGATGGCCGAGTCGCAGGCCGATGCCATCGCGGCACGGATCATGGCCCAGTGCATCTCGCGATCCGCCGCATCGAGGTAGCGCACCGCGAACTCCTTCTCCGCCGCGACGTCCTCTGCTGAGCGCGTGGAATCGCCCTCGCCGGTGGAATGCCACCATCCCATCACGGTGTCGTTGTCGTGCGTGCCCGTGTACACCACGGCATGACGGGGAAACGTATGCGGGCGAAAGGCCGCCGCGCCCGGATCTGTGCCAAACGCAAACTGCAGAATACACATGCCCGGAAAGCCCCAGCGCTCGCGCAGCGCCTCGACTTCCGGTGTGATGAAGCCGAGGTTCTCCGCAATGATGGCAAGCGGACCGAGCGCGTCGTGAATCGCGCGGAACAGAGGGTCGCCGGGGCCAGGCTTCCACACGCCGTGCGCAGCCGTCGTATCATCGCCCGGCACCTCCCAGTACGCCTCGAATCCGCGAAAGTGATCGATGCGCACCAGATCGAAGCTCGAGAACGCAGCTCGCACGCGACGAATCCACCAGCGGAATCCATCTGCCTTCATTGCGTCCCAATCGTAGATCGGGTTGCCCCACAACTGTCCTGTTTCGCTGAAGTAGTCGGGGGGCACGCCTGCCTGCACGGCTGGAGTGCCGTCAGCACGCAGGAGGAACTGCCCAGGGTTGCTCCACACATCCGCACTGTCGTGTGCCACGTAGATCGGCAGGTCGCCCATCAGCCGGATGCCGCGATCGGCTGCTGCGCGTCGCAACGCGCTGAACTGCGTGAAGAAGAGAAACTGCTCGACCTTGCGTGCCTCGATCGAGGCCGCGAGCTGGCGCCGTGCAGCGGCCAACGCACCCGCATCGCGTCGCGCGAGCGGCGCTGGCCACTCGTGCCACGGCTTGCCACCATGCGCTTGCTTGAGAGCCATGAACAACGCGTAATCGTCGAGCCACAATGACTCGGCATTGATGAACGCGGCGTACGAGGCATCGCGCGGCGTCTCGGCAATCGCGCGATCCAGAAGCTGACGCTTGTGCTCGATCACTCCTGGGAAATCCACCGAATGACCGGCGAAGCGCTTATCCGTCGTCGGCGCCTGCGACACGCCGGGCGTTCCATCGTCGTTGACGGCAATGAGCAGCGGATTGCCCGCGAACGCGGAGAACACTTGATAGGGCGAATCACCGTACCCCGTGGGGCCGAGTGGCAGCATCTGCCAGATGCTGACGCCGGCGTCCGCAAGCGCGTCGAGGAAGCGGTGCGCGTGCGTACCGAGTTCACCGATGCCGTTCGAGCCCGGGAGGGACGTGGGATGCAGCAGCACCCCGGCGGCTCGCGGAAAGTTCACTGACGCTCCTGATCTCGATCTGTCAGACTGCTTGAGGCCCGGCTACAATAGGGCGCGTCTATCGGACTCGCCAGAGCCCGTCGCATACTGCTGCGCAGTGATCGGGGGATGCTGCGGCGTACTCGTGCAAAGTTGCCTCTGCCGGCGTAGATTTCGTGATCTTTCGCACACTTCAGTTTGTGCCGAGTGTGCCGGCATCTCGGTGCACACTGCTGGGCCGGTTACACTTCAATTTTGTAGTGCAACTCGGCGCGATCGTTCGTGTACTTACCACGAGCGCCGGTTCGATCGAGCCTGTACTGGACCGCAAACTCATCCCCCGGCGTTGACGATCGCTTCCGGACGCACGCAATTATCCCCCACCCGACGATGGGCCCTTCGCCTGCTGCGTATGACGAACAGATGACCGAACCACTCGCCGAACTGCGGTACGAAGATGGCACGCTCGTCACCGTAATCGCCGGCGACTGGAAGCTTGAGCACAATCCCCCGCACTTTGACACGCTCGTCACGGACAATCCGGCCAACGCAGGGGCAACACGCACGCTCGCGTTCGATGCGTCAGGGCTCGGTGATTGGGACAGCAGCCTGCTCGTTTTTCTTTCGCAGGCACAGGACTACGCCGAGGCGAAGCAGCTCGAACTCGACCGCTCCGCCCTGCCGGAACAGATCGGCCGACTGCTCGCCCTCGCGGAGGCAGTGCCCGAGCGCAGCAGTGACGACGACACGGACAAGTCTGAGGCTGAGTCCGTCGTCACACGCCTCGGTACGGCCGCGATCGGCGTCTGGTCGCGGTTGCAGTCATCGCTCACGTTCACGGGTGAAGTGGCGCTGGCTTTGTCAAAGCTGCCCGGTGGGCGCGTGCACATGCGCTGGCGTGAGTTCTGGGTCGTGGTGCAATCCAACAGCTCCGGCGCGCTGCCGATCGTCACGCTCATCGCGCTGCTGGTCGGCGTCATCATCGCGTTTCTGGGCGTGGTGGTGCTGCAACGCTTCGGTGCCGGATACTACGCGTCCTATCTCGTCGGTTTCGGCATGCTGCGGGAAATGGGCGCGCTCATGACCGGCATCATCATGGCCGGCCGAACCGGCGCGGGTTTCGCCGCGGAACTCGGCAGCATGAAGATCACCGAGGAGATCGATGCCTTCGTCACGCTCGGCATCTCGCCCGTCGAGCACCTGGTCTTGCCCCGCATGCTTGGCATTTTCTTCATGATGCCGCTGCTCACGCTCTACGCCGACTTCGTCGGCATCATTGGCGGCATGGCCGTCGCGGTGTCACTGCTGGATATGTCTGCAAAGCAGTTCATCGGCGGACTGCTCACGGCAGTGACGCTTGTCGATGCGGTGCTGGGTGTGTTCAAGGGCGTGATTTTCGGACTGATCATCGGCTTCGCCGGCTGCCTCAAGGGACTGCAGACCGGCAGCGATGCTGGTGCGGTGGGTCGTGCGGCCACGTCGGCTGTGGTGCTTGGCATCACGCTCATCATTCTCGCCAATGCCGTGGTGGACTGGCTGGCTGCACTGCTCAAGATATGACGACCCCAGCGACGCCGGCCATCGAAGTGCGCAACCTGACCATGATGTACGGGCAGCTTCTCATCATGAAGGACCTCAACTTCACCATCGAGCGCGGCGAGGTCTTCGTGATCATGGGCGGCAGCGGCAGCGGCAAGAGCACGTTGCTCAAGCATCTCATCGGGCTGAAGAAGCCAGCAGAAGGAACGATTCTGTTCAACGGGGAAGAGTTCAACATTGGTGACGACACACAACGCAAAGCGGTGCTGCGCCGAATGGGGGTGCTCTATCAGAATGGTGCGCTGTGGAGCGGACTGACATTGGCGGAAAACGTCGCGCTTCCGCTTGAAGAGTTCACGTCGATGGACGAGAAGTCCATTGCAGAGGTGGTGTCACTCAAGTTGTCACTCGTGGGACTGAAAGGCTTTGAGGAGTTCTATCCGTCCGCGATCAGCGGCGGCATGCGCAAGCGTGCGGCGCTCGCACGCGCCATTGCGCTCGATCCTGAGGTGCTCTTTTTCGATGAGCCGTCGTCCGGACTCGATCCCATCAGCGCCAGCCGACTGGACGACCTGATTGTTGAACTGAAGGCCAGTTTTGGCACGACCATCGTCGTGGTCACGCACGATCTCGAAAGCATTTTTCGCATTGCAGACCGCGCCCTGTTTCTGGATATCACCGAAAAGACCATGACCGCATTGGGCAATCCCGCCGAGTTGCGCGACAATCCGCCGAGCGACGAAGTGCATCGGTTCCTTACCCGCAGCAGCGAAGGCCTCTCATGAGCAGGCGTGCAAATCCCACGACCATCGGACTCTTTCTGGTGGGTGCGCTGGTGCTGGCCGTGTTGGCGGTGGCGACGCTGGCGTCCACTGCGTGGTTCCAGCGACGGACAACGTTCATCGCCTTTTTTCCGGAGTCGGTCAACGGGCTCGAGGCTGGTGCGCCCGTCAAGTTCCAGGGTGTGCCTGTCGGTACCGTGACCGAGATCATGATCCAGATCAACCAGCAGGAGAAGTCGTTTCAGGTACCGGTCAAGTTCGAGGTCGACCTGCCTCGCCTCACGACACATCTCGGCACGTACGTGAATCTCCGCGATTCCGTCGTGCTGCGTCAGCAGATCGAAAATGGTCTGCGTGCCCAGCTCCAGATGGAAAGCATCGTGACCGGACTGCTGTACATCGAGCTCGCGTACCGCACCGACTCCACGCC
>JBBQNT010000274.1:0-5140 GCA_038330215.1 Gemmatimonadales bacterium | reverse complement strand
GCCAGCATGGCCGTTGCTGCCTGCGACAACACGTTGCTCTTCGTGAACTGCGCCATCTCGTCCGCCATGTCGACGTCACGGATCGAGGACTCGGCCGCACGAACGTTCACGATCGCGTTCTTGAGGTTTTCCACCGTGTAGTCGAGACGGTTCTGGCCTGCACCGATCTGCGCCAGCGTGGCGTTGACCGCGGTGAGTGCGGTGTCAGCGTCGGCCAGCGAGGAGGAGCCGGTCAGCGCCGTGTTGGTCATCGCGGCGTCCACCGTCACCGTGCCGTTGGTGGCCGAGTCCAGCACCTGGAACGCGAGGCTACCGAACACGTTCGTGCCCTGGAAGTTGGCGGTGTTCTGAATACGCGTGGCTTCTTCGGATAGCGTGACGATTTCTGCCGACAACGTCGCCGAAGCGGTGCCGTTGTTGGCGGTCGATTCACGCTGCACGATCAGTTCTTTCTGACGCTCGAGGATGCGCTGCACGGTCTGCGCCGCACCTTCCGCGATCTGCAGCATCGCGTTGCCCTGCTGGGCGTTGTTGGACGCCTGCACCAGCGAGCGGCTCTGCGTACGCAACTTGTTCGCAATCGACAAGCCGGCGGCGTCGTCAGCTGCGCGACTGATACGCAGACCCGAGCTCAGCTTACGCATGCTGCTGTCGGTCGCGAGGTTGTTCAGGAACAGGTTGCGGGAGGCGCCGAGCGCGCCGACATTCGTGTTGATCTTCATGGGGACTATCCTCCGTGATGGTCGATTGAGGCATCCGTGCCTCGTCCGGATCCAGGATGTGGATTCCGGTCAGCTATCATTGTCGACGCATCTCCGAAGAACTTGAGCGCCCTGCACGCACAATTTTCAGCCCTCTCACACGAGTGGAACGGGGTGTCACGACCGTTGTCGTTTTCGCCTGCTTCTGCCCGGTTCCCTCAAGGTTGTCGCGCCACCGATCGTGAGTGATTTGCTGCTCCGGGCGCTCGCCGACGGCGAACGCGCGCTCGACGCGGGAGATCTGGGCGCGGCAGCGACTCACTTTTCCGTAGCGCTTGCCCTCGCTCCGCGCGATGTGAGCCTCGCCCTCGCGCTCGCGAATGTGCATCGCTTGCAGGGTGACATCATCGCGCAGCGCTCCGTGCTGCTCGACGCCTACCATGCAGGCGATTGGAACGCGCCGGGTCTCTCGCACACACTCGGCGGCTCGCTGCTGGAGGTGGGCGCCGCCAATGAAGCCGAGGACTGCTTCGCGCAGGTGCTCGCGGCACTGCCCCGCGATCCGGCCGCCCTCGCGGCGCTGGCCGCAGCCAAGCGAGCCCGTGGTGATGCTACGTCCGCCTGGCCGCTCATCCGGCAGGCGGTGGAGCTGGCCCCTCGTCAGCCAGCTCATCTGCTCACCGCGGCGCAGGTTCGCCACGACCTCGGCGATCTCATGGGCGCGCTCAGGTGGCTGGACAAGGCCGAGCAGCTTCGTCCCAGACATGGACCCACTCGCGTGCAGCGCGCCTACACGACGCTCCTGCGCGCGGTCGGCGCCGACGGATGGGCCAACTTTGAGTATCGCCCCCTGCCCAGGCCGGACACCGCCGCGCGCGAGTGGCTGGGTGAACCGCTCAACGGGCGCGCGCTGCTGATCACGGCCGAACAGGGCGTCGGGGACCAGTTCCAGTTCCTGCGCTTCGTGAATCGGCTGCCGGCACTCGGGTCGGGCCGCGTTGTGGTGGAATGCCACCCGCACCTTGTCGATCTGCTGCGCGGCAATGGACTCGAGGTGGTGCCGCGGGGGCAGACGCCCGAGACGGAGCTGCACGCGCCGCTGCTCTCACTGCCGCATCGCCTGGCGCTGGGCGGTGAGGTGGACGGAGACGCCGTGCCGTACCTGCGCGCGATCGGCGCCGACGCGCCGCCGCTGCCGACGTCCGATGGACGTCGGCGGTTCGGGGTGGTCTGGGCCGGCAATCCCGCGTTCTCCGGACGTGTGCTGCGTGATTTCGACGCCACGCTGCTGCCGGACCTGCTCGACATCGACGACATCCAGTGGATCTCGCTGCAGCAGGGCGATGCCGGATCGATGGATCTGCCCGGGCTGCATCGCTTTCCGCCTCTGGCGAGTTGGGCTGCCACGGCGAGCCTTCTTGCGCAGCTCGACGGCCTCGTCACCACTGACACCGGCATCGCCCATCTGGCTGGCGCGATGGGTGTGCCGACGTGGGTGATGCTGCAAAAAGTGCCGGATTGGCGCTGGGGGATGGCGAGCCCGACCACGCCCTGGTACCCGAGCCTGCGTCTGATCCGGCAAGTTCGTCCGGGTGACTGGTCGGGCGTTCTCACGCGCCTTCGCAAGAGTCTCGAAAACTAAGCAGGTAACTCGTTGCCTTGAAGCAGCTTGCGTCGTTCAAGCGACGGGCACGCGTTTTGCTTTTCATGCTGGAGATGCGTTCTCCTCAAGCTCTTGTGGCATGAACAGTTCTTCCGCTGGCCAGCAGGGTCTCGTTTGGTGCGGACCCGTCTTCGACCCTAGCGGCTACGCCGACGAGGGGCGCGGCATGCTGTGCGCGCTCGAGCACGCGGGCGTTCCGGTCACGCTCCGCCCCTTGCATCGCCTCGCGCCTGGCTTTCGTGAAGGGCTGCCGGCCGCCGAACGCACCACGCTTGACCGGCAGGTTGCGCGGTCGCTTCCGGCGCGCCAGATCCTGGTGCAGCACCACACCGCCGACGCCTTCTTCCAGATGGAAGGCGACGTCTACCACGTGGGCCGGACGATGTTCGAGACCGATTCGATACCGGCCGCGTGGGTGCGCCACTGCAACCAGATGGACGAGCTCTGGCTGCCCAGCCAGTTCAACATCGACACGTTCCGTCGGGCGGGCGTTCACGTTCCGATCGTGCGCGTACCGGGCGGCATCGACAGCTCCGTCTTCCATCCGGGCGTCACCCCAATGTCGGTGTCCGGACTGCGCGGCACGGTCTTTCTGGCGGTGTTCGAGTGGCGGCTGCGCAAGGGTTGGGATGTCCTGCTGCGCGCTTGGGCCGACGCCTTCTCGCCGGACGACGACGTCACCCTCGTGCTGCGCACGTACCCAATCGACAAGGTCTCCGCGCAGGACAACGAGACCATCATCAACGCGCGCATCGACGCCTTCCTGGCCAGCGAGTGCGGCCGATCACGTCGCGACGTGGCACCGATCGTGGTGCTTGGCCGCACGGTGCCCGGCTCCGCGATGCCTTCGCTCTACCGAATTGCCACCGCGCTCGTCGCGCCCACGCGTGGCGAGGGCTGGGGTCGTCCCTTCATGGAAGCGATGGCCAGTGGCGTTCCCGTGATCGCCACACGATGGAGCGCGCACCTGGAGTTCATGAACGACGACAACAGCCTGCTGCTCGACATCGACGGCACGGAAGTCGCCGACGGCGTCGAGATGCCACTCTACCGCGAGCAGCGGTGGGCCGCGCCCAGCACCCCGCATCTGTGCGCGCTCATGCAGCGCGTATACGCCCAGCCCGACGAAACGCGCGCCCTTGGCGTCCGTGCGCGCGACGACATGATCTCCCTCTGGCCCTGGAGCCGCGCCGCGAAGGTGATGTCGCAGCGCCTCTCAGAAATCCGCGACCTGTCGGCTGCGGAGCGCACCCCCCTGGGCCAAACGCCTTCGGGCCAAACCCCATCCGGCCCGCGTTTGCTATTGGACGCCCGCCTCTTCGACCCAACCCTGGGGGAATCCACCCTCGACCGCATTGCAGGCCACTTGATCGCTCGGTGGCCGCATCGGGCGCTCGTGCACACGCGCGTCACCTCGCCGCGTCGTCCATCGCGGTCATCCCCGCTGATGCATGCCTATCGTGCGTTCGTCGCGGCGGACAACAAGTCGGTCGCGCGCCGGAACGTCGCCGACACCGCGCTGCACACCCAGCCGGATGATCTGGTCCTCACCTGGCTGGACAGCATGTCGGTGCGCCACGTCTGCCGCCCGCGTTGCGCGCGCTGGACCGTGCACACGGGCGACCTGGTGGTCAACACGGTGCCCCACACGCTCGTGCGAGTGCTGCGCGACGAGGCCGACGAAGTCTGGGTGCCCACCGCCGCGGCCCGCGATGCGTGCATTCAGGTGGGAGTCCATCGCGATCGGCTTTGGCTCATGCCCGCTGTGAGCGCGCCGGGGCACGTCACCCCTCACGGTCCTCGGCTGCCGCTGCGCCAGCGCGCCGATGTCATTTTCTTGCTGCCGGCGATCGATGTCGCGCAGGCACCTGCCGTGGATACGATCCTCAGGACATGGCAACGCGCGTTCGACGCCAGGCAATCGGCACTATTGCTCCTGTACGCACCGGAGTCGCCGGAACCGGCTATCATCGCATGGCACCATCAGCTCATCGCGATGCTCAGCAGCGGTCGGCTGCTCCTGGGTGCGCCCATCCAGGTGCTGCGCGACCGCCTGCCCACCGACGAACTGGCGGCGCTGGTTCGCGCAGCAGATGTGCTGCTCGATCCGGCGCCAACGCCGCGCACCATGCCGATGGTGCACATGGCACTCGCCGTGGAACGCACGGTGATCAGCAGCGGCGGCGCGTGGCGCGATGTGCTGCGTGCAGCAGCGCATCGCGACGAGCGTGCACGATGCGTGGCCAGCTCCCGGTCGCACGCGCAGTTACTGGCCTCGGACGCGAGCGTTGCGGCGGCCGCATCGCAGCGGCTCCTTGCGTGCGCTAGCGGAGGTGTCCTCCCTCGCCACATGTCGCTCGTTTCGCACGGTGCGGCGCCGTTCGCCGTCCACGACTTGCGCGCGACCACGATCCTCGCGCACCTCGACTGGCACGATGGCACCGGCGGTGGTGTGGTGCAGAGCTACCTGCGTGCGTTCAGCACCAGCGACGACGTATCGCTCGTACTGTGCCTCGACCCCGCGCAAGGCCTCACGGTGGAACACGTGGGATCTCTCGTGCGAGAGGCGGCTCGTGCCGCCGGCCACGACGAAACGACCATGGCCGAGGTCGTTCTCATTCCGGACGTGCTCACTGACGAGGTGCGTCGTGCACTCGTCGCGCGCTGCGATGCCGTGGTGTGCGTGCACGACGCGATTCTGGCCGAAGCCGCCCGGCTGAGCGGACGGCGGGTCATCACGACACTCTCGCCGGGCGCCTGGCGCGCGAGCGTCGCG
>JBBQNT010000273.1:0-5160 GCA_038330215.1 Gemmatimonadales bacterium | reverse complement strand
CAGGCTGAAATCGCACAGGGCCGACTGGAGGCGCTGCTCAACTACCAGACGGTGGTCGCTGACCTCACCGGATTGCCAATCGCGAACGCTTCGCTTTTGGACGAAGGCACCGCCGCCGCCGAATCCATGGCCATGGCGCTCGCCGTGCGCGGGGGGGAGAACCGGAACACGTTCTTCATCGCGCAGGATTGTCATCCGCAAACGATTGCGGTTGTGCAGGCTCGTGCTGAAGCGCGCGGCGTACAAGTGATCATTGGCGACGCGCTCCAGGCGGAGTTCGATCCGTCGGTGTTCGGCATCCTGCTGCAGTATCCGGCCACCGACGGCGCCGTGCAGGACTATCGCGCCACGTGCGAGCGTGCGCATGCGGTCAACGCGCTCGTCACGGTGGCCACCGACCTGCTCTCGCTCGCGCTGCTCACGCCTCCCGGTGAGTGGGGCGCCGATGTCGCCGTAGGCAACTCGCAGCGCTTTGGCGTGCCACTCGGCTACGGCGGACCGCACGCCGCGTTCTTTGCCACGCGCGACGAGTTCAAGCGCCAGTTGCCGGGCCGCATCATCGGTGTGTCGCGTGACGCCGACGGCAAGCCCGCGCTTCGCATGGCGCTGCAGACGCGAGAGCAGCACATCCGCCGAGAGAAGGCGACGAGCAATGTGTGCACCGCTCAGGTGCTGCTGGCCGTGATGGCGGGCATGTACGCGGTGTATCACGGACCGGAAGGACTGCGTCGCATCGCCGAGCGTGTGCATGCGCTCACGGCGGTGCTCGCGTCGGGCCTCGAGCGTTTGGGTCTGCACGTTTCGCACGAGCACTACTTCGACACACTACGCGTGGAAGTCGGCATGCACGGGCAGGAAGACATTCTCGCCGCTGCAGCCGCGCGCCTGATCAATCTCCGTTTGCTCGAGCCGGGTACGCTCGGCGTTGCGCTCGACGAAACCGTCTCGCCAAACGATATCGCCGACCTGTGGAGCGTTTTCAATAGCGGCGCCGCGCCCGACTTTGCGTTCGATGACATCGCAGGCGATATCGATACGCAGGTCGACGAACGATTCGCGCGCACGTCGCCGTATCTCACGCATCCCGTGTTCTCGCGCTACCACAGCGAAACGGAAATGCTGCGCTACCTGTACGCGCTGCAGTCGCGCGACTTTTCGCTCGTGCACGGCATGATCCCGCTCGGCTCGTGCACCATGAAGCTGAACGCGACGTCGGAGATGATTCCCGTCACGTGGCCCGAGTTTGGCAAGCTGCATCCGTTCGCGCCGGCGGAGCAGGCGGCGGGTTACGCACAGATGTTCACCGAACTCGAACGCGATTTGTCGGAGATCACGGGCTTTGCCGCGGTGTCACTGCAGCCGAACGCCGGATCGCAGGGCGAGTACGCTGGACTGCTTGTCATTCGCCGGTATCACGAAGCGCGCGGCGAGTCGCATCGCAATGTGTGTCTCATTCCGCAGTCGGCCCATGGCACCAATCCCGCCAGTGCGGTGATGGCGGGTATGCGCGTGGTCGTGGTGAAGACGGACGCAGTCGGCAATGTCGACGTGGACGATTTGCAGGCGAAGGCCGTGCAGCACAGCAATGAACTCGCCGCGCTCATGGTCACGTATCCGAGCACGCACGGTGTGTTCGAGACGCGCATCAAGGACATCTGCGCGATCGTGCACGAGCATGGCGGCCAGGTGTACATGGATGGCGCGAACATGAATGCAATGGTTGGCGTGTCGCGTCCGGGCGATATCGGTGCGGACGTGTGCCACCTCAACCTGCACAAGACGTTCTGCATTCCGCATGGGGGCGGCGGACCGGGCATGGGCCCCATCGGTGTTGCGCCGCAGTTGGTGCCGTTTCTGCCGGGTCACCCGGTGATTGCGACGGGCGGCGCGCAGGCGATCGGTCCGGTATCGGCCGCGCCGTGGGGCAGTGCGAGCATTCTGCCCATCTCGTATGTGTACATCAAGCTTATGGGCGGCGACGGACTCGCCGAGGCGACCAAGATCGCGATTCTGAACGCGAACTACATCGCCAAGCGTCTCGAAGCGCACTACCCCGTGTTGTATCGCGGGCAGAACGGACTCGTTGCGCACGAGTGCATTCTCGATACGCGCGGCTTCAAGACGTCATCGGGCATTGAAGTGGAAGACATTGCCAAGCGACTCATGGACTATGGCTTCCATGCGCCCACCATGTCGTTCCCCGTGGCGGGCACGATGATGGTGGAGCCCACCGAGAGCGAATCACTCGCTGAGATCGATCGCTTTGTTGAGGCGATGATCGGCATTCGTGAGGAGATCGCCGAAGTGGAGTCGGGCGCGCAGCCGCGGGAAGGCAACGTGCTCACGCGCGCACCGCACACGGCGGGGCATGTGGTGAGCGATGTGTGGGAACGTCCGTACGGTCGCGAGAAGGCCGCGTTCCCAACCGAGTTCACGCGCGAGCGGAAGTTCTGGCCGGCGGTGGCGCGTGTGGAGAGCGCGTATGGGGATCGGAATCTCGTGTGCAGCTGCCCGCCGGTGGAGGAGTACGCGTAAGCGGGATCCCAGAGGGGCAGGGCCTGCGAACAAGCCCAAAAGGATTTGTTCTTTTGGGCCTCACCCCGTCCGGCCCCTTTACGTCTGTGCGTTTGGTGATCTCCGGTTCGGCCGCGTGGCCGCTGCCCGTTCGGCGAGCGGCAGACGCCGAAGTGGGCAGGAGCCGAACCGCCGAACGCGCTGGCATTGCAGCTAAATCTGCTGACTGGGCCTGACGGGGTGAGGCCGAACGGGACGTCAGGGTGCGCGGTGCGCGCTTCGTTTCCTGCCTACCCCACCAACGCCCGATACTCCTCCGCCGACATCAACCCGGCATCCCCCCCCTCCGCCAGCTTCACCTTGATCATCCAGCCGCCGCCGTACGGGTCGGTGTTCACCAGCGCCGGCTCCCCATCCAGCGCGCCGTTGATCTCGAGCACTTCGCCCGTCACCGGCATGAACAGCTCCGACACGGCCTTGACCGCTTCGACCGTGCCGAACACGTCGTGCGAGTTGAACGAGGCGCCGGACTTGGGCAGGTCGACGTACACAATGTCGCCCAGCTCGCCCTGCGCGAAATCCGTAATGCCGATGTAGACCACACCCGCTTCGTCGGTGGACTTCACGTACTCGTGTTCCTTGGTATAGCGCAGATCGGCCGGGATATTCGACACGGGAAGAGCTCCGTCAGGGGATGAATGAACCGCAGATAATCACGGCCCGATGCGGGCCATCAGGTGTTGCCATACGTCATCGGTACGTGCGATCAGCTCCTCGAGCGAACCGTCGTTGTCGATAATCCACGTCGCACGTTCACGCTTTGGCGCCACGTCGCCTTGCGACGACATCATCGCCTCGGCGTCCGCACGCGGCAAGCCGCGATCGTCCATCAGGCGACGCAGTCGTTCATCGGCTGGCGCGTCCACGAAAACTATCGCGTCGAACTGATCCGCGAGACCGGCTTCGAAGAGCAGCGGGATCTCGTCCACCAGCACGCGCACGCGTGCGAGCTCCGCCTTCTGCGCCTGTTCCGCACGCAGTCGCCCGACCTCGGGGTGCACGATGGCGTTCAGCGCATCCAGTTCTTCCGGGTTGCCAAAGACTCGATGGCGAAGCGCGGCGCGGTCGAGCGAACCGTCGGGACTCGTGATCGCTTCGCCAAAACGTTCGGCCACCGCCGCGAGCCCGGCAGTCCCCGGCGCCACCGCCTCACGCGCGAGCTGATCCGCGTCGATCACGCGCGCGCCCAGTTCGGCGAGGCGCTTGGCGACTGTGGATTTCCCGCTGGCGATGTTGCCCGTGAGGCCTATGCGGAGCATTGGGGGAAGAAACCCCGGGGCGGGGGTGCGGGGAAGTGCGGGCGGGAGGAAAAGCAGTCGCCCCCACAAGCCATAGGGCTGAACAATCAGCCGGGGCATCCTCAGCGGGCCAAAGCGCCATAGGGCTGCAGTACCCCGCCGAAACCGTCAACCGTCAACCGTCACCGTCAACCGTACCTCGGGAACCCCGCCTCACAGCAAGGATCAGCGTGCACGTCATCCCGCGACGCTTGACGCTGAGATCGGCTGCACCGTTCACGGTTTCGGTTTACCGTAAACGGTTCGGGTATCACTCGCCTTCTGCCGCTGGCTTTCCGGCAGTAGAAGGACCTACGCGGCGGCCGCTTCCTCTTCGTCTTCGTGCTCGGAGATGAGATCATCGCGACGGCGATCGCGCGTGACGAGTAGCTCCTGAATCACCCACGCCGCGCCGCCCTTGACGCGAATCTGGTGCGGCGTGCAGCCGAGGTAGCGCTGGCACGTGTTGCGAAACGCGCTGCCCGACGGAAAATCGAGCGCGCTCGCCACACCGTCGGCGCTGCGGGAACCGTCCTCGAGCATGCTGGCGGCGACGATAAGGCGTCCCCACGTGAGCATCTGGTGCGGCGGCGGCAGCATTGCGCCCTCGAGTCGCTTGGACAACAGGCGACGGGAAACGGCGATAAGGCGCGCCAGCCCGTCCGGTGTGAGCCGTTCATGCGCACGGGTGACCGAGAGCATGACCGCGTCCCGAACGACCGATCGCAGTCCCGCCAGATGCGGCTTGAGCAGGCTCGACACGCTGCGCGCTTCGGCCTGGTCGAGCAATGCACCAAGCTGCGCGGGCGAGTCGGATTCGTCGGCCACGATGAGTACGTCAATGCCGCAGCGACCAGCGTCGAACATGTCGCGCGCACGTTCACGGGACAGATCGACATAGGCGACGAGCGCGGCGCGTGGTACACGCACCCGCAACTGGCGCACGCGTTCAAAGTCGGCGCGTCCGTCAACGTAGAGGTCGAACACGACCACGTTGATCGGGCCACGCTCGCACGCACGGGTGAGAGAAGTCCAATCGTCGCATGGCACGAACCGATAGCGGTCGCGCGCAGCCTGACGAAGTCGCGCCGAACGATTTTCGTGCGCCAACAGCGTTGCAATCACACCCATGGCACAGCCTGTGGGGAACGGGGAACAGGGACCAGCATCGTGGGAGAGACGCAGCAGCCCGGGCTCACGTCACGCGCTGTCACGCCCGTGGCCTGGGACGCGGGATGGACTGGAGAATCGTACCCGGGAAGTGTATGCGCGGATTCGCCGTTGGATGTGTCGTGCGCGAGCAATCGCG
>JBBQNT010000272.1:0-5199 GCA_038330215.1 Gemmatimonadales bacterium | reverse complement strand
TCATCGGCATCGTGGGCGGCGGTGTGATCATCGGGCTCGCCATGTGGCGCCGCTTCGGTTGGACCGATTATGCCGCCGGTTTCTACCTCGACGCCGGCTCGTACTTCATCTCCGTGCTCACGATGCTCGGCATCATGGTTGTCGGCGCGCGCAGCGCCAAAAACGCCCCGCACGACAGGGAGGCGCTCGCATCGCAACCGTCCGCCAGAGTCCGTAGCGAGCGGCGCAGTTCACGTTCACTCGTGCGCGACGTCGCCACCACGCTGCGAACCGTGAAAAGCGACCCCGCGCTGCGTTTCGTATTCGGTTCATTGGTCGCGCTCGCTTTGTTCGCCAGCACGGTGTACGTGGCCATGACCTATTCCGTCCAGACCGTCATGGGTCTGGGCACCAAGGGCGTCGGCTTTCTCGGCGGCATTCTCGGCGCAGGCATGATCCTTGGCTCGTTGCTCGTCGGGACCGTAGGCAGACGCTGGAACAAGCGACGCGCCATCCTGATCGGAAACGCATCGATCGGGGTGCTGATGATCATTGGCGGCGTGTTCTTTTCGTTCGCCGTCTTCGCGCCAGTGGCCTTTGTAGGGGGAGTGCTTCTGGCGCCCGTGATGGTTTCGCAGGATACTCTATTGCATGAGAGCGCACCGGCCGACTCGCGCGCGGTGATCTTCTCCACGAAAGACCTGATTGTCGCCAGTGTGTTCATGCTGTCGGCACTCGCGGTAGGCGGGACGATTTTTGTGCTCGGATCCTTCGGCATTGAGCAGCCGTATCGCTTTACGCTGGCTGGTGTAGGGGTAGTGATCCTTGGTTCGGGACTCGTTGGTCAGTGGTCACTGCGCCACGACCACCAAGCCCGTATCTTCGAGTGAACGCTCCGGTGACACTCGACGCGCCACTTCCCGTAGAGTCTGACAACGCTTCGCTGATCTCCCGATGTCGGGCCGCGCTTCACCTCGAACACACTCTGCATGCGGATTATCCAGGTATCGCCGTATAGCTGGGACGCGCTCGGCGGAGTGCAGATTCACATCCGTCAGCTCACCAAGCATTTGCAGACGCGTGGGCACGAGGTGCTCGTGCTCGCGCCCGGCGATACGCCCGGATGGCAGGAACACGCGCGCATTGTCGGACGCACCCTGAATATCCGGACCAACGGCTCGGTCGCTCGGCTCGCGTTCGCGCCAAGCGCGATGAAGACGCTCAAGGAAGCAATGATCGACTTCGAGCCCGATGTGGTGCACGTGCACGAGCCTTTCGCGCTGAGCATTGGGCTCAAAGCCGTGTGGTCGGCGCCTGCGCCCGTGGTCGCCACATTTCACTCCTACTTTGCGCGCGAGACCTTCCAGGGCCGCCTTTACTCGGCCGCCGCACCGCTGCTCCGTCCCACGTGGAAACTGCTCGCCAGGCGCATCGCGGTCAGTCACGCAGCCCGCCACTCCGCCAAGGGTCGCCTGGGCAAGGGGAACGTGTCCATTGTCCCCAACGGCATCGATGTGGACCGCTTCGCCAAGGCCTCACCGGCACTTGGCCTGCCGGAGGGGCGCAAGCTGCTGTTCGTTGGCCGACTGGAGCCCAGAAAGGGGCTGCCGTTTGCACTGCGCGCCTTCGAGCTGATTGCCGGTCGCTATCCCGATCTGCGACTGCTGGTGGTAGGCGACGGCCCCGAGCGCGACGCCGTCCGCTCGCTGCCCGACGACATCCGGCGCCGCGTCCACATGCTCGGCAATGTCTCCGACAAGGCGCTGCCAACGTATCATCGCGCCTCCGACATCTTCATCGCACCCGCCACCGGCGCCGAGTCGTTCGGCATTGTGCTGGTGGAAGCCATGGCCGCGGCGCTGCCTGTCGTGGGCAGTGACATTCCCGGCTACCGTGAAGTGGCGCGAAACGGCAAGGAAGCCGTGCTCGTGAAGCCGTGCGACGCCCGTGCACTCGCCGACGGCATTGCGCACCTGCTCGACCACCCTGAAGAACGCGCGCGCCTTGCCGCCAACGGTGCCAAACGCGCGCTCGACTATGCTTGGGAGCGCGTGGTGGACGAGCTCGAGCCCGTCTACGAATCACTGGCCGGACTGCCGCATCGCGAACAGATTCTCGCGACAGCATAGAAACATATTAGCGACTCTTTAGGCGCAGTCGCTAGTCATTTTGTGCAGTCTCGCGGCCATCGCATCCCACGTCCAGTTGGCGAGTACCCACGCGGCACCGGCCTCGCCCATCGCCCGCGCCCGCGACGGGTCCAGCAGCAAACCCGCCAGAGTGTCGGCGATCGCACGGGCCGACTCCGGGTCCACCACGAGTCCCGTCTCGCCGTGCCGCACCGCCTCCGGCGCGCCTCCTGAGTCGCCCGCCACCACGGGCCGACCGACCGCGGCCGCCTGTAAAAAGACGGCCCCCAGCGCCTCGATGTCCAGTCCGCCCAGACGGGACCGGCACGGCATCGCGAATACATCGCCGGCGCGGAAGTACGCGGGGAGCTCGGCGTAGGGAACGGCGCCGGTGAACACGACCCGGTCTCCAATGCCCGTTTCCCGGGCCAGCTTCCGAAGCGTCTGGTCATGCGGCCCGCTGCCCACGATCAGCAAGCGAACATCGGGTACGGCCTCCGAGAGCCTGGGCAGGGCGCGGATCAGCATGTCCTGTCCTTTGCGCGCCACCAATCGCGACACACAGCAGACCACCGGCGCAGCGCCGAGTGAATGTCGGGTGCGGACTTCGGCGTCGGACACCGCGGGATGAAACGCGTCAGTGTGAACGCCTGAGGGCAGGAGCTGCATGCGCCCCTGCCAGCCAAACGCGGGTTCGAGCAGCCGGCGCGCCCAGTCACTCACCGCCGTGAGCAACGAAGCGTGCGCTCCGATCGGTCGCATCAGCCCAGGAATGCGCGCCCCGGTGAGCTCGAGCCCGTGCGAAAACCCGCCGTACGGGATGTCGAGCTTGCGGCGGATACCCGGCCCCAGGTGCCCGAGCGGCCAGATCGCACCGAACAGGACAATGTCGGGTCTGCGCTCCTTCAGCACCTCATGCAGCCGTCGACGCACACCCGGCGTCGGCAGCATCATTTCCGTGGGCAGCCGGATCACTTCCTGCGGAAAGCTCCGGTCGAACTCCGCAGCGCCTCGGTATGTGGACGAGAACACCGTCACGTCACCAGCTGGCAGGCGCCGAACGAGTTGGGCGACGTAGTCGTTGATTCCCCCGATGCGCGGCGGGAAATCGTTGGTCACGACGAAGATGCGCTTGCCGGGTACGAGGGTCATGTGGTCTCACGAACTTATCACACGAACGTTTGCGCTGACGTGCTGCTCCGACTGACTGAGCGAGGCCTCTGGTGCGAGGCGGCTGATGTATATATCGACCCCTGGGCGCCGGTTGATCGCGCCGTGATCACGCATGCGCACGCGGACCATCTGCGGTGGGGACACGGGCACTATCTCGTATCCGCGCCCGGCCTCGGCGTCTCGCGGCAGCGACTTGGCGCGCACGCATCCCGCGCCCAGTCTGTCGCCTACGGTGCGGTGACGACGGTCAATGGCGTGCACTTCTCGCTGCATCCGGCCGGTCACATTCTGGGTTCGGCGCAGATTCGTGTGGAGCACCGCGGCGAAGTGTGGGTGGTCTCGGGCGACTACAAAACCGATGCCGACGCCACCTGCACACCGTGGGAGCCGGTGCGCTGTCACACCTTCATCACCGAATGCACGTTCGGACTGCCCATCTATCGGTGGCCGTCGCAGGAATCGGTGTTCGGGGAAATCAACGCGTGGTGGCGAGACAATGCCGACAGCGGACGCGCGTCCATGCTGTACGGCTACGCACTCGGCAAGGCGCAACGCCTGTTGTCCGGACTCGATCCGTCTATCGGACCTATCCTCACGCACGGCGCCGTGGAAACCATGACCGCGCTCTATCGTGACGCGGGCGTGGTGTTGCCGCCGACTTCGTACGCAACCGTCGACAAACGGGATCCTGCCTGGTCGCGTGCGATCGTAGTCGCGCCGCCGGGCGCGGATGGCACCACGTGGGTTCGTCGATTCGGGAAATCAGCGGCGGCGTTTGCGAGCGGATGGATGCTGGTACGCGGTGCGCGACGGCGCCGTGGTGTGGATCGCGGATTCACACTGTCCGATCATGTGGACTGGCCGCAGCTACAGCAGGCGATTGCCGCCACCGGCGCTCAGCGTGTGTGGGCGACGCACGGCTTCACGGGGCCGGTGGTACGCTGGCTGCGCGAACAGGGATACGAAGCCGAGGCGTTGCAGACACGATTCGAGGGTGAGCGTGACGACAGTGCGGTGGATGAAGCGCCGGTCGACACCGCGAAGGACGCAGCCGAGTGAACCGATTCGCCGAGCTGTACGACGCCATCGATGCGTCCACCGGCACGCTGAGCAAGGTGGCAGCGCTCTCGGCGTACTTTGACAGTGCGCCGGCCGCGGACAGCGCCTGGGCGGTCGCGTTTCTCACCGGACGCCGCCCGAAGCGTCTGGTGCGTGCGCCCGATTTGCGCGTCTGGGCCGCAGAAGCCGCGCAGATCCCGGATTGGCTGTTTGAAGAATCCTATTCGCAGGCAGGGGACCTTGCGGAAACGATTTCTTTGCTCGTGCCTGACAGTAGTGCCGTGCAGACCGCGTCGTTCGCCGAGTGGGTGGAGCAGCGCATTTTGACGCTGAATACGCTGGAGCCTGCGGCGCAGCGTGTGGAGCTGCAGCGCGCGTGGTCGGAGCTGAGCGGTACGGCGCGATTCGTGTACAACAAGTTGCTCACCGGCAGCTTTCGTGTTGGCGTATCGGACGGACTGGTGGTGCGCGCGTTGGCGACCAGCAGCGGTGTGGATGCCGATGTGATCGCGCATCGTCTCATGGGGCAATGGGAGCCGAGTGCGCCGTGGTTCGAATCACTCGTGAGTGCAACGACCAACGATGCCGACTGGAGTCGCCCGTATCCGTTTTTCCTTGCGTATGCGCTGGAGGCACCGCCGGAATCACTTGGCGCACGCGATGCCTGGCAGGTGGAGTGGAAGTGGGACGGCATTCGCGCGCAGGTGATCAAGCGTCGCGGGCGCGAGTTCTTGTGGAGTCGTGGTGAAGACCTGCTCGCCGGCCGATTCCCCGAGGTGGAGGCGGCCGTGTCATTCCTGCCGGACGGCACGGTGCTCGACGGTGAGCTGCTCGCGTGGCAAGGCGGTCGGCCCATGCC
>JBBQNT010000271.1:0-5222 GCA_038330215.1 Gemmatimonadales bacterium | reverse complement strand
CACGGCCACGGGCGCGGGATATCGATCGTACGCGGCCATCGCCGGAATCATGTTGCGCAGTTGCGGGATGTACGGTGAGTCTGGATTGGCGGCGATCGTTCGCTCGAGCTGCGCGGTGGTGGTGCGTCCGATCTCCGAGCGGAAGTTGCCCGGCTCCACGAGACTGACGCCCACGCCAAAGCGTGCCAACTCCGCCGCCAGCGCATCGCCATATGCTTCGACGGCATGCTTGCTCATGCTGTAGCCGCCAAGCATCGCGCCCGACAGCACGCCGGATATCGAACTGATCATCACCGCGCGTCCGCGAGATTCGATGATCAGCGGCGCGAACGCCTTGGTCACGCGGAACGGGCCGAGCACGTTCACGTCGAGCAGTGCGGACATATCGCGATCGGCCATTTCGATGAGCGGCGCCAGCGCGGCGATGCCGGCATTGTTTACAATTGCGTACAGACCGCGACCGCTCCGACGAACCAGCGCAGCCGCAGAGTCGATCTCGGCCTGCACGGTAACGTCGAGCCGTATGCCCTGCACGTTGGGAATGCGACTCAGCTCGGCGATGTCGTTGGCGCTGCGCGCACCGCCGTACACGAAGTAGCCGCGCGCGGCGAGGTGTTCGGTGATCGCGCGTCCAATGCCACTGCTGGCGCCGGTGACGAGTACGGCCCGTACCTGGCCGGGCGCAGCTTGCGCGTGAAGCTTGAATGTTGAAGCAGTAAACGCGATCAGCACGAGCGCGAGCAGAGTGGTGAGCTCGTGTGTGCGCGTGGACATCGGGACGCGCACTTTTCGGACGAACAGATGAACCATGCGTCGGGGAGAGTTCGGCATGCGGGGTCTCGGTCGAGTGGTGAACAGCAGGCTACATTGGAGCGCATGATATGCGCACTCCGACTGTGCTGAGCCTGACCTAAAGGTGCCGCTCTCGATCACCAACCGCGAGCTCCCGCGGGCCGACCTGCACGGCGTCGTCTTCGATATGGATGGCCTGTTGCTCGACACGGAGCGGCTTTCCCGAGGCGCGTGGCTCTCGGGTGCTCGGGACCTGGGTGTCGAACTGCCGATCGCGGCGCTGACAAGCATCATTGGTCGCCGCCGCCCGGAAGTCGAGGCGGAGTTTCGCTCGGCGCTCGGCGCAGCGTTCCCGGTGGGCGAGCTCTATGCGAGGCACGCCGAGCACTATGAATCCGCACTCGCCGGTTTGACGCCGCAGCAGCTTCAGAAACCGGGCGTGCTGCCGTTGCTCGACTGGTTGGAACGCGCCGAGATTCCCTGCGCGATCGCTACGTCAACGCTGCAAGCCGGCGCTGCAACGAAGCTCGCCCTTGCTGGACTTGCGCATCGCTTTCCGATCGTTGTCACCGGTGAGCAAGTCACGCGCTCCAAGCCGGCGCCAGACATCTTCCTCGAAGCAGCGAGTCGACTTGGCGTCCCGGCGCCTTCGTGCATCGCGTTCGAGGACAGCGACCTCGGACTCGAGGCGGCAATGGCGGCGGGCATGCGCGCCGTCGCTGTGCCCGATCTCAAGCCGCTACCGGAGTCGGTGACGCGGCGCGTACTCGCGGTGCTCGAGTCACTGGAGTTCGCGATTCCGCTGCTGGAGCGCATTCGAGATACGCGGGATGCCGGGCAGCCGGTCTTCCGTACGACCGGAAGTGCGGCGTAGCATACACGGATCCTCCTCAGGACTGAATCCACCGCCTCGACCTGTCAGGTGTCTCATGAGCAAGCACGAGAAGATCAACTACATCGAGTTTTCATCGAGGGATCTCCCCGCCTCGAAGGCGTTTTTTCAGTCCGCATTCGGCTGGGAGTTCGTTGACTACGGGCCCGACTATGCGTCGTTCTCGGATCAGGGGCTCGACGGAGGATTTTTCGCCGGCGACCTGTCCGCGTCCACGACGAATGGCAGCGCGCTGGTGATCCTGTACAGTGAGCGCCTCGAAGAGACGCTCGCAAAGGTGGAGCGTGCGGGCGGGCGCATACTCAAGCCGATCCTTTCGTTTCCCGGCGGACGGCGCTTTCACTTCGCTGAGCCCGGCGGGAACGAGCTGGCGGTGTGGGGCGAGTCGTAGTTCTCGCCGAGAAACACACGTCGCGGCCGCGATCTTGACGCACTGAAATCGAGGGGCTACCGTATCGGGCACCCACAGTGGCTACGGAGCGCTCGATCGCTCCTCCTTCCCAGCCATTCCCGCTCCCTGCGCGGTCTCCAACGATGGTGAGATCGCCGACTCCCTGCCAAGGAGAGCAGCCCCATGCGTCGATCGCCCGCACTGACCGTGGCCCTCGCTTTGCTCGCGCTCGGCGCCTGCAGCGACCAGCCGGAGCCAACTGGTCTGACCCCCGATGTGCCGGAGGCTCGCATGAACGCGAGCAGCCTGCCGACGCAGGCGCAGGATCGCGCCCGATGGTTCGACCAGACCTCGCCCGAAGTAATGGAGTTGCCTGAGGCCGTGTACTCGTTCAACGATGCAGCGAGCAACCAGCTCGTCTACGCCATTGATCGGCCGGGCGCGGCCGCGCGCGTGCGGGCAATCCTCGCGCGACAAGGCGTACCTCCGTCCGCGTACCGCATTGTGCAGTCGGCGCCGATGCGCCTCATGAACACGTCACTGCGAACCGCACACCGCCCCACCAAGGCTGGCATCCAACTGCAATTCGGGCAGTATGTGTGCACGCTTGGCTTCAATGTGGACCATTCTGGCGGACGGTCGTTCATCACCAATTCGCACTGCACCAACTCGCAGGGTGGAACGGAAGGCACGGAATACAACCAACCGCTCACATCCACGCATCCTGAAGTGATCGCCGTTGAAGCCGACGACCCGGTGTACGGGTCACGCCCCGGATGTTCGCGCGGCAAGAAGTGTCGGACCAGCGATGCCTCACGCGCGCTGTACGATTCCGGCACCGAATCTGCGCTTGGCAAGATCGCCAAGACCACCGGTCTCAACAACGGTTCGCTCAACGTGAACGGTGAGTTCACGATCGACGCGCAGAACAATACGGCAACGTCTTTCTCGGGAGAGGTGCACAAGGTCGGTCGCACCACGGGATGGACGTCAGGCACAGTCAATGGCACGTGCGCGACGGTGAACGTATCGGGGTCGAATATTCAGTTGCTGTGCCAGACCCTCGTCGAGGGCTTGGGCACGGTCGTCGGTGGCGGCGACAGTGGTTCTCCCGTCTTTCAGCTTGGCACCAACAACAGCGTCACGCTCGTCGGTATTCTCTGGGGCGGCAGCTCAGCCGGTGATTTGTTCGTGTTCAGTCCGCTCAAGAACATTCAGGATGAGCTCGGTGGCGTGACCGCGACGGTCAGCGGTGACGGTGGCGGCACCGGAGACGGGGGTGGAGGTGGAGGCGGAGGCGGGACTTGTGTTCCCAAAGGCAAAGGCAACAACTGCAAGTGAGCGACAACTCGCGCACTGATACTTCAGACGGGGGAGGACCACGACGGTTCTCCCCCGTCTCGCGCTTTTTCGTATGCGCGTCAATCGGGAGTATCTCGCAACTGGCCTTGAGTGCGCCGGCTGCACCTATCGCGCAGGGGCCGCCGCTACCTACGGTTCCATCGATCGTACTCAGCGTGTCACCATCTCACAGGTCTTCCGCTGACGTCATGGATACCACGCGCATCACGCTTACCGTTCCCGAGTCGGCTGCGGTTGGTGATTCCATCGAGATCACGGCAGCCGTTGAGAACGTCTCCGACCGAGCGATTACCCTCTATCTTCGAGGACGTGAGCCCACGTTCGACATCCAGGTGACCAACGACACCGGTCGCATCGTGTGGAGACGATTGCAAGATGAGATCATTCCAGCCGTGCTGCGCGTGGCAACGCTCGATCCCGGCGCGCGCATCACGTCTACGTTCACCTGGAATCTGCGGGCGCAGAATGGTGATGCACTGCGCGCCGACACCTACCAGATGTCTGCGCACCTGCTTCTCGAAACTGGACGCTCGTCTTCAGCACCGATTGTGTTTCGAGTTCGCGCACGGGACGCGTCGACGGAGCATACCGACTCATGAAGACGCAGTACGCTCCGTCCCGCATCGGCGATGCAAATGGGCTCAGGCGTCGTGCAGCTGCGCTACGACGTTCCGCGTGATGACACGGAGAACGTGTAGCGCAGCTTCGGCCACTCGGCGGCCTATCGATCGCTCACGCTCGTCAGTGCGCGCGGCGACGCAAAGCAGCGCCCGCCAGCAACGTCATCGCGAGCATTGTGAGCAGCAGCGCCGAGGGTTCCGGCACCTCCCTGATGAAGCCGCGAATCTCGCCGCCGGGGAAAACACTCGTGTGAATGTTGAAATACGCCTGCCCGGTACCGAAGCCCGCTACCAACGCATCCTTCGCGGCGACCGGCGTGCCACCGGAACTTGTGAGGAAGGCGTTGGTGAATGACGACGCTAGCCCGAGGTTGACGGTGAAGTTGTAGACGCCTGCCGACACACCGATTGGGAATCCGGGAAGCGTTCCGGGCGTCACCGCGACACCTGCGGTTCCGATATTCGGATCCGCCGTGCAACAGTGTATGTGCGCAGCGCTGGTAATGCCGGTCAGCCCGCTCCAATTCGCGTTGATCGAGAGCATTGATCCACTGAGCGAGAAGAAGGCAGAGCCTGAACCTGTCGCGCCGGCCGTTTCAGGCGCGAGGTTGGCGTACCACTGTTGGGCCGATACGGTGCTGGCCATGGTCAGACTGGCGCCAGTCGCCACAATCATCGCGGCAAGCCGGATCCTGCTTCGTGCTGATCGCATACGCACACCTCGCGGAGTTGTAGAACAGCGTTCGGTCTCTACGACGCCCCTGCGACGTCGCGTGCGAACTCCTTTGCGTACAATGGAGCGGCGGCGCCAGTTCCGCCATACGCCGCAGGTGGAATCCGGCAACGCGCATGCGAGCTCAGCCGTTCTTCTTCACTTCCTTGGCCCACGAATCACGCAGGCTCACGATCCGGTTGAATACCAGTCGCTCCGGCGTGCTGTCTTCCGGCTCGCTCATGAAGTAGCCGGTTCGCTCGAACTGGTAGCGCGTGCCAACGGGATCGTTGGCGACTGTCGGCTCGATCCTGGCGTACGGAATCACGGTGAGCGACGCCGGATTGAGCGTGGAGAGAAAGTCCTCACCGTCCGGCACGTCATCCGGGTCGGGCTGGGTGAAGAGTCGGTCGTACAGTCGCACCTCGCATTCGAGCGCGTGCTGCGCCGACA
>JBBQNT010000270.1:0-5226 GCA_038330215.1 Gemmatimonadales bacterium | reverse complement strand
GGGTGTGCACCGGCAGGTGTTCACGGCGCGTGTACGCGTCGACGCGGGTTGGCGTGTCGTGCGCACCAGTGACGCAACGCTGTTGTCCGACGCGCGCGCCACGTTCGAACATGTGTCGGTCCCCGACCGCACCGGGCTCGTTGGACTCGACGTGCGTGCATTCGGGCAACCCGGTGCACCGCTCAAGCTCGTCGTGTCCGATGGTACGCACACAATCACCGTGCGGAGCGAGATTCCGCTGGCCACAGCCAGCAAGCGAGCTCTCGACGTGTCGCAGCTGCGCGAGCAGCTCGGACGTCTGGGCGAAACCACGTTCGTGCTCGGTGGCCTCAACACAGACGGACTGGCCGAGGGCTGCTTCCTGCCGGTGAGTGCTCTCAACCGGCTGCGACAGGATGCCGTCGCGCAGTTGCTCGAGCAACGCGAGTGGGACACATCTTCGCAGGGCGCCGAGCGGGATGTGCTCGTGGACACTGCGATCGCGACACTGGAGCATTCGCATGCACCCGTTGTGCCGTCAGGTGCACCGTTCCGACTGGTCGCGTCGGTGTACACGCTCGACGATGCTCGCACCGCAGCACAGGCGGGCGCGACAGAAATCGTGCTCGATGTATTTCTGAGGCATCCGACACCGCCCGTGACACGCGTGCTCGCGCTGCGCGACGAACTCACCGCGCAGGGCATCGGCTTGCGCTTGCGTACGCCAACGATCGTGCGCCCAGACGATCGCAAGCGCATGAAGAAGTGGCTGGACCTCGACCTGCCCATCCTTACCGGACATCTCGGCCTGCTCGCAGAACTTTCCGCGAGCGGACGCGACGTGGTTGGCGATTACGCGCTCAACGTCTTCAATCCGCACACGGCAGACATCCTGTTCTCGCTCGGCGCATCCCGCCTCACCGCCAGCGTTGAACTCACATCCGACGAGATCGGCGCGCTGGTCGCACCGTGGCACGGTGCGCCATTCGACGTATTCGTGTGGGGGCGACCCGAAGGCATGACGATCGAGCATTGCGTGCTCTCGGCGGCGTTCGACCGCGTGCCGACAACGTGCCGGGACCTCTGCGTGCAGAAGCACGCGGATGTCACGCTTACCGACCCCAGCGGGTACGCATTTCCGCTTGCCACCGACTCAGACTGCCGGAACCGTCTGCTGCACTCGCGACCGATTGATGCGTCCGAGTTCGTGCCGGACCTGTGGCAACACGGCGTGCGTGGATTCCAACTCGTGTTCAACGTGGCGGGTGATCCGGTGGGGGAGGTGACGGCGGCGTACCGGCGCGTGCTCGACGCACTGCATGAAGGACACGCCCCCGATCTCGCCTCACCGCGGGAGCTGGTGCGCGGCGCGTTCACTCGCGGCCATTTCGCTCGCGCGGTGTAATCCAGGTTTATCGCGGCGCAGACGCGCGGACGCGCGGGCGACAGGCCATGACACCACGCGCGGCAAAACGATGTCGCACGCTGGTTGTCGCGGCACTACCATGCGATATGTCCGCCTCGGCCCCCAGCACATTTCCTCGCGCCACGCTCGACGATGCCCGCGCAACCCTCTTGCGGCTCTTCGGATATCCTGATTTCCGCAAGCCGCAGAAGCCGGCCATCGAGGCCGTGCTGGCCGGCCGCGATGCACTCATCGTGCTGCCCACCGGCGGCGGAAAATCGCTCTGCTATCAGGTGCCGGCCCTGGTCAGGGAAGGACTGACAGTCGTCATCTCACCGCTCATCTCGCTCATGAAGGACCAGGTGGACGCGCTCGAACGACGCGGCGTGCCAGCAGCCTTCATCAACAGCACGCTCGGCGCTGGCGAAGTCGCCGACCGCCTCACGCGCGCGCAGCGAGGCGAGCTGCAATTGCTCTACCTCGCACCCGAGCGCATGGATGCGGGACGCACGCTGCAGCGGCTGCACGATATCGGCGTCGCCATGCTCGCTGTCGACGAAGCGCACTGCATCAGCGAGTGGGGCCACGACTTTCGTCCGAGCTATCGTCGCATCGGACGCATTCGCCAGGGGCTGGGCGATCCGCAAACCGTGGCCCTCACGGCCACTGCCACGCCCGGCGTGCGCGACGACATCGTACGACAACTGCAGCTCAAGAACGCGGTTGTCGTTGTTGGCGGATTCGACCGCGCGAATCTCTCATATCATGTAGTGCCCACGCGCACGCAGGACGACAAGGACAAGGCCGCCGTCGCCGCCATACACGCACACTCGGGCGCTGCGATCGTCTACGCTCCCACACGCAAAGCGGTAGAGCGCGTGACGCACGTGCTCACCAGGGCGCGCATCCCCGCCGTTGCCTATCACGCCGGACTCGACGAATCACACCGCCGCCGAGCCCAGGAGGCGTTCATGGGCGAGGATTCGCGCGTCATCGTCGCGACCAGCGCGTTTGGCATGGGCATCGACAAGCCGGATGTTCGATTGGTGGTGCACCACGCCATGCCCGGTACTCTCGAGGCGTACTATCAGGAAGCCGGACGCGCCGGACGGGATGGCAAGGATTCCGTGTGCGTGTTGTTGCACTCGTATCCGGACCGATTCACGCATGAATACTTCCTCGACGGATCGCATCCCGACAGGGCAGCCGTGGAGCAGGTGTGGCGCACACTTCGCAGCCACGTTGACCGCGAGGGATTTGTGTCGTTCGCGCTTGACGAACTGCAATCGCGCGTGCCCAAGTCGGTCAACGAGCGCCACGTCGGCGCCGCGGTCCGCGTGCTCGCGCAAAACGGCTGCCTCACGGTCGATCCGCCTTCGCTCAATCGTGTGTCCGTGCGGCTGCTGGCCACGCCGGCTCGCATTGCGGCCGAACTCACCGGGGCGCGAGACCGCGATCGTGAGGTGCTTCGGGCGCTTTGGCGCGCTGTCGGGCCACGTCTTGAAGACGGCGCGTCCGTCGACCTCGGAGCCCTCCCGTCCGAACTCGGTGGTTCGATGGCCATTCGTCCGCTGCTTGAGCGCCTGGAACATGAACAGTTCGTGACGTGGTCGCGCTCAGGCGGTGGGTTCCGACTCGAGCCACGCGCGATCGTTGAGAATCGTGTGTCTGTGGACTGGGAGCTGCTCGCCCGCCGACGCGCGGTGGACATGGATCGGCTCGATGCGATGCAGGGCTATGCGCAGACGCGCGCTTGCCGACGGGCATTCGTGCTTCGATACTTCGGCGATGCAGACGTTCGCACTCAGTGCGGTGCCTGCGACCGCTGCCTCGGCTCCACGCCGATAGCCCCTCCGAAAACGCCTCGCGCTCGCACGCGGGCACGCCGGTGAACCTCCTGCGTTCCATTGCCCTGAAACCGCTTGCCGTCGCGCTCGCGATCACTGGCCTTTCGCTCTCGTGCAACACGCGCGATCCCGAGAGCGCCGACCTCATCCTGCTCAACGGACGCGTCTACACGATGTCGTGGCCGGATCCGGATGGCGAAGGCGCTCCTCACAGCCGGGCGCCCTTCCGCGACGGTGAGTGGCGGCACGATGCCACCGCCGTCGCGATTCGCGGGGACCGCATCATGTGGGTGGGCCGCGACGAAGATGCGCGCGCCTGGCGGGGTGTGGAGACGGAGATGATCGACCTGCAGGGGGCCACGGTCATTCCCGGACTGCATGACGCGCATGGTCATGTTGGCGAGCTCGGCGCCGCCATGAGCAAGGTGAACCTGATCGGTGTTCGTTCCCCCGCCGAGGCCATCGCCCGCGTTCGTGCCGTGGCTGACACCGCACCGCCCGGTTCCTGGATTCTGGGGCAGGGCTGGGACGAGGGGGCGTGGGTCAACCGGTATCCGACCGCTGGCACCCTCTCGCGCGCCTTTCCGAATCACTTCGTTTACTTGCGCGGGCTACATGGCTTTGCGGCGTGGGCGAGTGATTCCGTGCTCGCTCGCGCCGACATCAACGACTCCACGCCCAATCCAGTGGGCGGTGTCATACAGCGCGCACCAGGTGGAGCGGCCACCGGCATTGTGCTCAATCGCGCCGTCGCATTGCTCGATGCGGCGGTGCCCGCGCTCACCGTTGACCATGCTCGTGCAAACTTGCTGCGCGCGCTCGACTCCCTCGCTCGCGCGGGCTACACCATGGTGCACGACGCCGGTGTCGACGGGTTGCATCTCGAGGCCTATCTGCAACTCGCGGAACAACGTGCGCTCCCGATCCGCGTGTATGTGATGCTTTCCGCGCGCGACACCGCTCTCGCGCGGTGGTGGACCTCGAGCGGCCCTGATACGAGTACATCGCAGCATCTCACCATCCGCAGCGTCAAGGCGTACTACGACGGATCACTCGGCTCGCGCGGCGCGCGTCTGCTCGAAGATTACGCCGACATGCCGGGATGGCGGGGCGTGAGCGGCGCGGGATATGGATTCGATACCGCCTTGGTCGCCGGGCTGATGCGGGCCGGCTTTCAGGCGTCGGTGCACGCGATCGGTGATGCCGGCAATCGCGAAACGATCGATTTTCTCGAGCGCGCCATGCAGTCGGCGTCATCCACGCGATCGCTGCGTCACCGGGTGGAGCACGCACAGGTACTGACGCCAGTCGATGCGCAACGGATGGCGGCACTCGGACTCGTCGCTTCCATGCAGCCGCCGCACGCCGTGGAGGACGCGCCGTGGGTGGAGGAACGGCTGGGACCCACACGCGTGCTTGGCGCGTACGCGTGGCGGTCGCTTCGCCGGGCCGGAGCGCACGTCACCTTTGGCAGCGATTTCCCCGGGTCAGGCTTTTCTCCGTGGTACGGTTTCTACGCCGCCGTCACACGACGGGATACCACCGACGAACCGGGACCCGCGCTCGTGCCAGCCGAACGATTCACGATCGAAGAAACGATCCGCGCGTACAGTACGTGGGCCGCATGGGCGACCTTCAATGGAAGCTCGAGTGGCGTCATCGTAGCTGGACGTTGGGCCGATCTCACGATTCTTGATCGCGACCCATTCACGAGTCCGCCAGGCACGGACTGGCTCGAGGCTGGCGTGCGCTATACCGTGGTGGGTGGGCGAATTGTTCACGCCGGGGAACCTGCGCCGGACCCGACCGCTCGCTAGCTTGTGCCTCCATGGATGACTCTCTCTATTTTTCGGATTCCCATCTCGCCGTGCGCGAGATGGTTCGCGCCTTCGCGCAAGAACACGTCGCGCCCGTAGCGGCGCGCCACGACGCAGACTCCACGTTCCCGTGGGAGAACGTCAAACGCATGGGCGAGCTGGGCTTGCTCGGCATCCC
>JBBQNT010000269.1:0-5238 GCA_038330215.1 Gemmatimonadales bacterium | reverse complement strand
AAGTGGCTTTGGAACCCGCCGGGGCCGCGCATCCAGCTATCATTCATAGGCGATATGCCTTAGCGCGCGGGCAGACGTTTCACAACGACCGGAGTTGTCATGCAGGGATTGCGAGTGTTCGTCATTGTGATCGCCCTGGTGGGGCTCGCCATGCTCGCGTTCTCCGGGCTCGGTGTGCGCGCCGGTCTCTGGCACTATCGTTTCGGACTGACGATGCTGCGTTATTCCGCGTACGTGGGCATAGCGAGCATGGTACTCGCGGTCGTCGCGCTGCTGCTCACGCGACCGAGAGGTGTTGCAATCTTCCCTCTTCTGGGCGCGCTCGCGATCGGGTTGGTGACGTTCGCCCTTCCCTGGTCGTTCTCGCGCACGGCGCGCAACGTCCCGCCCATCCACGACATTTCTACCGACACCGAGACACCGCCAGCGTTCGTGGCTGTGCTTCCGCGGCGCGCCAACGCCAGCAACAGCGCGGAATACGCCGGTGACAGCATCGCGTCGTTGCAACGTGCGGCCTTTCCGGATGTGCAACCGATCCTGCTGAGCGAGCCGGTGAACAGCGCGTTTTCACGCGCACTTGCCGCTGCCAAGGGCATGGGGTGGGAGATTGTGGCCGCGGATTCCACCGATGGTCGCATCGAGGCAACCGCGACCACGACGTGGTTCGGCTTCAAGGACGATGTCGTGATCCGCGTGCGCCCTGACGAGAACGGCTCGCGCGTCGACGTGCGCTCGGTGTCGCGGGTGGGTCGTAGTGATGTGGGCGCGAATGCGGCGCGTATCCGCGTGTACACGGCGAAACTCACGCCGCGATGAGTTCGGTCACCGCTCACTTCGTCAGGCTTCCTTCGGCGTGCTGACGTGAGCTCGCATCCGAGCATCCTCGTGGTTGCCGCGACGGCGTGCGAGCTGGCAATGTCCGACGAATGGGTGTCGGTGCGCTGCGGCATCGGCCCTGTCGAGGCAGCAGCGGTGACAGCAGCCACGATCGCCAAACGTTCGCCGGACATCGTGCTGCATGTGGGTATCGCGGGTGCGAGGCGCCGGCTGGGTTTGTCGCCAGCCACGCTCATCATCGGCAGCGAGGCGCACTACAGCGACCTCGAGCCCGATATGCAACTGGCGCCACAGGTGGTCGTACCCCTGCCAGAGCTGGTGATTGCTGGCCAGCGCGCCTTGCCGCACGCGCAGGTGCTGCGAATCGGCACCAGCGCGCAGGTTGGCGGCTCGACGGAGTGCGAGGTCGAAGCGATGGAAGGCTTCGCCGTGCTGCGTGCAGCGCAGTTGGCCGGAGTGCCTGCGATCGAAGTTCGCGCGATCTCCAACGACATCGAAGAGCAGGATCGCACCCGCTGGCATTTCGATGAAGCGTTCGACGCCATCGTGTCGTGCACACCTGTGCTCGTCGCGGCCCTGCGGCAGATGCACGTACGGATGCACTGATCCAGGTACCGACCGATGCGCGAACTCACCTTCGGCTTCTCGCCCTGCCCCAACGATACGTTCGCCTTCCATGCGCTCGTGCATGGGCTCGTGGACGCACCATTTCGTGTGGCGCCCATGCTGCTCGACATCGAGGAGCTCAACCGGCGCGCGCATCACGGCGAGTTTGACCTCACCAAGTTGAGCGTCGGCGCATTTGCCGCCGTCGGCGACCAATATCGCCTGCTACGCAGCGGAGCGGCGCTCGGACACGGTGTTGGTCCGCTGGTGGTGGCGCGCTCGGCCATGTCATTGCCCGACGCCGCGCGAGGTCGCGTGGCGATTCCGGGAAAGGAAACCACCGCGTATCGGTTGCTCCGACTCGCCGCACCCGAACTCTCCCAAATAGTGGAGATGCGCTACGATCGCATCCTGCGCGCGGTCGCCGAAGGCGAGGTGGATGCGGGACTCATCATTCACGAGAGTCGCTTCACGTACAGCGATCACGGCCTGAGCAAGGTGGCGGACCTGGGTGACTGGTGGGAGCGCGAGACCTCGCTGCCCGTGCCGCTCGCCGCGATCTGTGCGCGGCATGATCTCGACGACGAACTCGCCGCCGCCGCCGAATCCGCCATTCGCGCGTCCGTGCAGTTCGCCTTCGACCACCCCGACGCGAGCCGCGAGTACGTACGCGCCAACGCGCAGGAAATGTCCGAAGACGTTTGTGCGTCACACATCGAACTGTACGTGAACGCGCATAGTCTGGATATCGGCGAGGACGGCCTTCGCGCCGTTGCGCGACTCGTACAGGCCGGCGCATAGCAGCGAAGCTGAGCTCGCCGGCGTAACTTGCAGAAGAAGCCCCGGTCCTCGCGTCGCGGGGCGTCTTTCATGCCCTCCCCTCCGGACGTCCGTATGCATCGCTGTCACCGTTCGCTGCTCGCTGCCGCCTGTTCGGCAGGCGCGCTTCTCCTGCCGATGACGGCCAGCGCTCAGCAGGCGTCGCCACAGGTGCCACGTCAGGTGCTCGCCGAGCGTCCCGTGCCGATCGACAGCACGGATCCCGTCGCGCTGATGGTCGCACGCCTCGATCTCGAGAAGTACAAGTCCACCATTCTCGGCCTCACCAAGTTCGGCGACCGTCGGGCGGGCACGGACCGCAATCGCGCGGCGATCGACTGGATCGAAGCAGAGCTCAAGAGCTACGGATGCACCAACACCGAGCGCATCACGTACGAGCATCTTCAGTTTGCGCGACCACCCGCTGCTGCGCCGGCCGGCGCGCCCGATCGTCCGAACCCGGCTGTTGCGGGCAGTGCGGCAGCGGCACGCCGCACCGGTCCGCCCGTGGCATCGGGAGGCGGACGGGCACGCGGCATTCGCACGCGCACTGGCGTCAACAACGACTCCATGGCGCAGCCGGACGCCGCACTGCGCGAGCTCAACTCGCAGCCGTCCACGCCGGGCGAGCGCGAGCAGGTGTACTGCACCAAGATCGGCACGACACATCCCGACGAGATGTACATCATCGGCGGTCACATGGATGGCATTGGCTGGGGTGAAGCCGCCAACGACGATGGGTCGGGCAGCGCGATCGTGATGGAACTCGCTCGCATTTTTTCCAACCCCGATGTGAAGACCGAGCGCTCCATTCGCTTCATTCTCTTCAACAATGAGGAGACCGGACTGAACGGAGCGCGTGCGTACGTGCAGCAGCGTGAAGCGCTGCAAGGCATCGAGTCACCGGCCGGTTCGGGCAACTATCCCGAACCGAAATGGCTGGGCATGATCCAGCACGACATGATGCTGTTCGATCATGGCATGCCACTGCCAGACGGCACATACGCACCCGAGCAGCGTCCCGAGGCCGATGTGAATGTCGAGTTCCAGATGAACTCGAAGAAGACGCTGGAATCGCAGGCGCTCGCGTGGGACTTTCACTCGGCCAATGCGCGCTACGCGACTGACTATCCGGCACAGGTTGGTCCGCACATGACCAACACCGACTCCGGTCCGTTTCAGGATATCGTTGCATCGATCAGCCTGCGCGAAAACGAACGCGGCACGCAGACGGGCAGCGGATGGAGCCCGCACTGGCACCAGCCGACGGACCTGTTCAAGACCTACAGCGACAAGGATTTCCGCCTCGGCCTGAACGCCGCGCAAACCACGCTCGGCGCAGTCGCGCGCCTCGTCGGAGCCACCTTCACTCCGTAAGCATGCCGTATACCAACACGTATCTCACGCAGGAACCCGCGCGTGCAGACATCGACGCGCGGTCCGGACTCACGTTGCTCGAGTTCGGCGCACCCGACTGCGGCTTCTGCGCCGCGATTCAGCCGGCGGTACAAAAGGTGCTCGATGGCACCGACGTCGAGCACGTCAAGATTCACGACGGCAGCGGCCGGCCGCTCGGTCGGTCGTTCAGGGTCAAGCTCTGGCCCACATTCGTGGCCATGCGTGATGGCGTGGAAGTTGGTCGGGTAGTGCGTCCGTTCAAGGGCGACGAGATCGCGGCGCTGCTGGCCTGACCGCTATTCCCAGCGAAACACGCGTGTCGCGATCGCCACGCTTACGACGAAGAACGCCGCCAGTGCCAGCAGATTCGGTGCGAGCGAGCCGATCGACGCACCGTCCCACACGCCGTGCAGCAACGACACGGCGTGGGTAGTTGGCAGCACATTGGAAATGAGCTGCATCCAGCGCGGGAACAGCGTGAGCGGGACAAACAAGCCGCTCACCGCGAGCATGGGATAGAGAATCACGGCGCCCAGTGGCTGTGCAAATCGCGCCGTGGGCACGACGCTCGCAATGACGAATCCCAGCGAAAGAATGCTCAGCGTGCTCACCAACATCGCCGCAGCAAAGGCCAGGAGATTGACCTGCATCGCGCCCGGAAACATCTGACGTCCCGCGAGCACGAGTAGCACCAGGCTCACCAGTGTAAACCCCAGTTTCACGAACACGTGTGCGCCGAGAATGGTCACCGGTGAGAGCGGTGTGGCGCGCAGGCGCTTCAGAATGCCACCTTCGCGATAGATGGCAATGATCGCGATCAGCGACTGCACCGCGCCGAGCGCGATGAGAATCGTCGCGAATACGGCCACGTTGAACGGTGCGTCGACCGTCAACGCCGTGCTGTCGGGCTCACCGAGCACGCGACTGAACAGCACGTAGATGAAGATCGGCACCAGCAACGCGCCAACCAATCCAAGTGGCTCGCGCATGAACACTTTGGTCTCGATCCAGCTCAGCTTGAACAACCCCTTGAGCATCATGGCGGCGTCAGTCGCGAATGAGGTGGCCGGTCAACTTCAGGAAGACATCTTCGAGCGTCGGCATCTCGGTACGGAAGCCACGCACCCGCGTGCCCTCCTGCGCGATGCGCTGGATGACGTCGGTGACGAAGTCGTCGCCCTCGCCGCGCATCACGTGTTGCGTGGTCTGGCCCTCATGCTCGGTTGTATAGATCACACGGCGTTCCGGACAGTGTCGCTGCACCAGCTCCGAGGGCGAACCCACTTCCATGATGCGGCCATTTTCGATGATGGCGACACGATCACAGAGTTTCTCCGCTTCTTCCATGAGATGTGTGGTGAGAAACACCGTCGTGCCGCGCGCGCGGATGTCGGTCACCAGTTCCCAGATGGCGCGACGCGCGTGCGGATCGAGGCCCGTGGTGAGTTCGTCGAGAAAGACCACTTCGGGCTCATGAATGAGCGCGAGCGCGATGAACAGTCGCTGTTTCTGTCCGCCGGAGAGGTTCATGAACCACGCGTCGCGCTTGGCCTCGAGTCCAAGTCGCGAGAGCAGCGC
>JBBQNT010000268.1:0-5239 GCA_038330215.1 Gemmatimonadales bacterium | reverse complement strand
TGAGGCCACTTCCGACTCGGCGGCCGTCAACCCGAAATGCGTGACCAGACAGTCGCGCAGCGACGCGTCCGCCTGCGCAAGCGCGTCGGTCGATGGTGATGAAAGGTCGACGATCGACAGAACGGCACGCCTCTCGTTCTGGCTCGGCAGCAAGTCGTGAAACAACGAGTCACTTTGCTGCGCAGCAATGGGCATCGGCGCGACGATCACGAGTAGCGCTTTCCCCTCCGGACCGCGCAGGAGGATGGTTCCACCGCTCCCCTGGTGCGTCACTGCCATCGTTGCGACTCGCGATCCACCCTGCGCGTCGGAGCGGCAAGCCGACGCGATCAACGAACGCAGTCGTCGGGTAACCGTCGACATCGTTCCGCGAATGGCGCCCTGCACGCCCATATGCCCCGGCTCGATTGATAGCACGTCGCCGATGCGCAAAAGGCGCTCCGCCGCGCGATTTGCGTAGACTGGCACGCCGAGCTTGTCGACGACAATGATGGGTCCGCTGGAGGCTTGGTCGAGGGCCGATACTGTGCTCCTGTCTACCCGATTCGCGGCCAGTCGAAGCGCAAGCTGCGCCGCTCGCTGCACGTGCGGGACCATGGCCCTGAGTAGTGCAATCGTGTCGTGCGAGAACGGCCCGGCGCATCGGTCGCGCGCCATATAAAGCACCGCTCTCGCGCTGCCGGACTCGAGCAGCGGAACGGCGGCACCGGAAAACCACCCTCGTGCACGCATCCACTCGTTGTAGAACTCACTTCGCAAGTACGTCGATCCGTCAATTAGGGCGTCACTAAAAAGCAGTGTACCCGGAGTGCTCGCGGAAATGGCGGGCTCAAGCACCGGATCGAGTGCGGCATAGTGGGAGGCGTAATCCTTCGCGCCGGACGCGTCAAAGCCAACGTGGACCGACCGTGTGAAATCGAGACGCCCTCGCGTGAGCGCCAGCACAACGCCACTTGGTGCTCCGCACGCCTTGCCCAGCTCGCCGAGTGCCGCCTCCCATGTGACGTCAGTCGAGGAGCCCGCGCCGTCGAGCACTGCGGCGCTGTACAGCAAGTCCACGACGTCCAGCAGTGACGTTGAGCTACCCGTCATGGGAGAAACGCCGAAGCAATCTCTGCTCCCCCACCGCACACGTGCTTGCTGGCGTCGACAGGCCACCTAAGCCGTTCGGCTGATGCGCAGGGAGTGTGAACGCCATGATGTTGCCGCATGCGTCAAGTCCGCTTGGTGGGATTGCGCGAACCGTTCCAATCTGGGGGTCATCCGCCGGCTTCGTCAATGGGGTCGCTCGTCGGAGGACCTGTGATACAAGGGCGGATCACCTGGTCGCGCTCGGCAGCCATTCGAACTCATTCACGGAGGTGCACACGCTGCGACGCTCGTACAGTCTATGCAGCATCCTCCTGAGCTTCATTCTGCGTTCCCCCGTTCCTTCACAACCACGGACTGCAACACGGAGCAAACATTATGACTTACGAGTCACCGCCATGCCTGATGCACAGCGCAGCAGCCACGTGGACGCGCGTTCGGCGCCCGATGACAACGCTGTTCGCGCTGCTTGCCTTCGCAGTGTCAGCATGCGACGTCGCAGAACATACCACCGGACCTGCGCCCGACGTGGCAGCGCGTGCCGCCGTAGGCACGAAGCAGTCATTGACGCAAGCCTTCGTTGATGCGCAAGGCACCTACTGCGACGTTGCCACCCCGGGTGATTGCGAGTTCTATGATCTGTGGGACATCGGCTACATCTCCGCGTGGTGCGGAACCCCTTGCGATCTCGTCATGGGAGCCGACTTTGCGGGCGTGAACACGAAATGGTGGGCGAAATATGGGCTGTCTCCGTCGTTTCCCACCTACTATTACACGGGCGCGGTGTCAGAATCGCGGCTCGCCGACGGTCGGCGCCGAATCATCGCGAATATTCGAGGTCACAACACTTTCGTACTCGTTCTGGCGCGCAACGACCTCGCGGGCGTGTTGATCGGGGCAGACTTTTTCGAGTATCCACGCGTCTCGCCTTTGGCACTCACTCCCATACTGGGCGATGTCTCGCTGGCGGCAGAGTTGATCGTGCCGGCTGATTTTGTGGGCATGCCGGATGTGTCGCATATGCTGTTCTTCCCCGTCGACGGCATGGAGATTCGGCGCTTCAACATTACCATCAACGTCCGCGGCCCACTCCGGCAAGACTACGACGGATTTGCCGCCGGCACCGTGATGGATGCGCACGGCATCTTTCGCTACATGCCAAAACTCGCGACGGTAGGCGTGAAGAGTCGGCGCCTTATCGAGCAGGGCTACGATCCGACGTCGCGGGTCACCCTCAAGCCGGCGCGAGGGCAGTGACGGCATCGGGACGCCTCCCACAACCAGCGGGAGGCGTCCCGATGGCGCGGGGAACCGCTGACAACCGCTCCACCGCGCACCGTGCCGCTGAAGCGCACGTCGGTCGACGAGCCGAAGCCGATTCAGCGCTGCTCGTCGTGGACTCGGCCCGACTACGCCGCGGCTCAGCAAGGGAACGTTGACTAAGTTTTCGAGATGTTCATGCACTCCGGGAGCATGTGGCGGACCTGTGCGTTGGGGCTGTGCGTGGCAGTCGTCGCGTCCTGCTTGGCACGTCCCACGCCAGTCGCAGACGCGCCGAACATCGCAACAGGCGAGATCGCGTCCCCGATGTCGCCGACGTCCGTGGTTGGCACGCCGCCCGCCGAACTGCTTGGCACGTTCGAAGACGACTACGGTTCGACGCACCGCGTGAGCGCGTCGGCGTGGCGACACGGTACGCACAGCACGTACGAGGTGCAGTCGTGGCACAGCGACTCGCAGTATTTCATTGCCCGCAACGCCGCGAGCAATCGGTCGGGCGGCGGTTTGTACACGCGCATCGACTGGATGCAACTGCGCGACATGGCGCCGTACACGATGGCGTTTTGTCTGAGCGCGTACGAGGCGATTACGCCAGCAGAGGCTGAAGCCGCACGTGTGGCCAATCGATCAACGCCCAAATCCGGGTGCAACGGATTCCCGTTTTCGCGTCTAAAGCCGATGCTGCCCAGCGGTGCTGTCATTGACCAAGACGTAGCCGTTCGCGGGATCATGCACCGAACCGTTGCGCAGTGCTTGGCGCGGTGGTACCGTAGGGCCGAACCTGATGCACTGGACTGCAGCGCGTGGGGCGTCGACTCGCATGGCGCCCTGTCCAGTTCCCTTACCGCGGAGCCATGATGCGCGTGATTCCTGCAGCTGTGCACCGAATTCTCGATTTCGTGACCGTTCTTGTTTTTGCTGTCGCCCCGTCTGTGTTCAACCTCACCGGCACGCCAGCCCTTCTATCGTACGCGCTCGCCGTCGTGCATCTCGTACTCACGCTGCTGACGCGATTCTCCCACAGCGCCAGCGGAATGGTGCCGCTGCGCGTCCACGGAATGATCGAGTTGCTCGTTGGTGTCGCGCTCGCACTGCTGCCATTTGTGCTTGCCTGGGACGGTATGGCGCGCACGTTTTATGTCGCGATGGGAGTGGTGATTCTTGTTGTCTGGGCGCTCTCCAACTACGCGACACCCGGTGCACATGCGGACGCCTGATGTGTGTGCCTCCGCCTACCGGCTCGAACCGAACGGTGTCGAGAAGCTCAGTCCCAAACCAAAGGTCAGGTAGTTCACTCCGTCCGCCTCCTGACTGTCCACGGTTACGCCCGGAATCTTCGCGTTCAGCTTCTGACCCACATAGCGCACCTGTGGCGTCAACGATAACAGGCTACCGAGTGAGTAACTGGCTCCCGCACCGATCTCGAATCCTGGCGGACGGTCGGTGCTGAGGTTGTTCGCGGTCGTGCCGCCGTAGCTTCCCTCAAGGCTGTTGAAAGTCACGCCGGCCTTGACGAAGGGGCGCAGGCGCGACAGCATCTGGGGCATCAGCTTGACGCCCACGGAGGCACCTCGAAGCTGGTACTGCGCATCCGTGGTGCAGCTCGGGAGATCGCAATCGAAGTTCATTGCGTCGAAACCCGCGTACAGTCCCAGCATGCCGACGTTGAAACCCACGTCGAGTCCATATCCGAAGCCGGCCTTGGCGCCCTGAATCAGCGCACTGTTGGCACTGCCACCGGTTGCGTCTGTGGGCTGTTCGGCAAAGGAGCCGATTGGAAAGCCGCCCGATCCGCGCAGCCCGATCGAGAATGTCTGCGCCGCTGCAGTGGTCGAGAAGCCCAGGGCCAGCGTAAGAACCGTCCACCGAATTCCTTGCATCAGATTGTCCAGCGCAAAGGTGGGCCGAACGTGCGCGGTCAGTCGGCGCCGCAGCGGAAACGTACGCTGCAGGGCCGGTTCCCGCTGCGCCTCAGGGCACCGGAACGCGCGCGCCCAACGCAAAATCGGGGATGACACCAAGTGATGTCACCCCCGATTGTGTGCTCGGCGAATCGCCGTGTCGTCAGCTGATCGTGGGAATGAAGAACGGCTGCACAATCGCGACTACAGACGCGCGATCCAACGGCTCGTCAAACGCTTCCTGCGCGGCTTCAGCACCGAAAGCCGCTCCGGCGAGCGAGCTCACATTCACACCGGCATGAATGACGTTGCTCTCCGACGGCGAACTCGCGCCCGCTCCGTAGATCTTGTCGAACGTCTGCCCGACTACCGTGGGATTGACGGTGCCGAGCGTGGTGCCTCCCGCCGCTGCGCGCTCTCCACCGCGCACCGTGCCGCTGAAGCGCACGTCGGTCGGCGCACCCGCGGCCGCGCGTCGCATGCGGCGAACGCGTGCCGCATGGCGGGCCTCCACAGAGTGAATCCGCAGCGCAGCTTCGAGGATCGTCGGGCTCGGCATGAGATTCGCAGCCTGACCCTTGTAGGCGCGAACGCCCGTATCCTCAACGCCCTGCGCAACTTGCAGCAGGAAGGCGAGATTCGTCGTCGCTTCCGAGAACGGTCCGCCGCCCATCGCGCTGCGATTGCCGGTGAAGTCGAAGCTCGTGGCGGTGAGGTTAAAGACGTTGGTGGCGCCGGTCGCGAGCAATGTTGCCACGTGTGCAGCTTCGTGTTTCTGAATCTGCTGCAGTGTGGCGACGGCGCCGGGTACGGCGGCTGCCATCGCTCGCACCGGAGCGAACGCGGTATTCAAACCTGCGGATGAACTCGTGCCGAGCACCGCCTTGTAGAACTCGTTCTCGAAGATCTCGAGCGCGAGCGCAAAGTCGAGCACGTTCTTGATGGCGGTGGGCAATGCGCCCTGCGCA
>JBBQNT010000267.1:0-5252 GCA_038330215.1 Gemmatimonadales bacterium | reverse complement strand
GGCACGATTCCCGACACGCGCCTGCAGTCGCTGGCCGAGAAGGGTCAGCTCTCAAAGCCCGCTACGCTGCAGGCGGAAGTGAAGCGTATGCTCGCCGATCCGCGCGCGGAAGCGCTCTCCACGCGCTTTGCGGCGCAGTGGTTGCGGTTGCAGGATCTGGAGAAGGTGCATCCCGATGCATTCCTCTTCCCGGACTACGATCTGCAGCTTGCGGCGTCGATGCAAAAGGAAACGGAGTTGTTCTTCGATTACCTCGTGCGCAAAGACAAGAGCCTCTTCGAGCTGTTCACGGCCGACTACACATTCGTGAACGAGCGCCTGGCGAGGCACTACGGCATTCCCGACGTCTCGGGTCCGACGTTCCGCCGCGTTGCCTACACGGAACCTGATCGCCGCGGCATTCTCGGACACGGCAGCGTGCTCGTGCAGACGTCGCTGGGCAATCGCACGTCGCCGGTGCTGCGTGGCAAGTGGGTGATGGAGGTGCTCATCGGCATGCCGCCGCCGCCGCCGCCGCCGGATATTCCCGACCTCGAGCAGACGCAGGACACCAAGGACGGCAAGCCGCTCACGACGCGTGAACGCATGGAAATGCACCGCGCCAATCCTACATGCAACGCCTGCCACCAGTACATGGATCCGATCGGCCTGGCACTCGACAACTTTGATGTGACCGGCCGCCTGCGCTACCGCGAGAATGGGGCGCCGCTCGACACGCGCGGCACGATGTACGACGGCATGGAAGTCAGCACGCCCTCCGACCTGAACACGTCACTGCTGTCGCGTCCGATCCCGCTTGTGCGTTCATTCTCCGAAAACCTCATGGCGTACGCGATCGGTCGACGCGTGGAAGACTTCGACCAACCGGCCATTCGAAAGCTCGCGAGTGATGTGGCCAAGCAGGATTACCGGATCTCGGCGTTCGTGCTCGGCGTCGTGAACAGCAAGGCGTTTCGTACCAAGCGCGTCGGGCCCACTGTGGCCGATGACATGCAGCACTAAGCCGCACCAAGCCGCACCAAGCCGCAGAGCCCGACTCACCCCGCATCGACGACTCCCATGAATATCCTGACTCACAAGCATCTGCATCGCCGCACCTTCCTTCGCGGACTGGGCGCGGTCGTGGCCCTGCCGTACCTCGACGCCATGGAACCGGCCGGTCGCACATTCCGGAAGTTCGGCGCGACGGGAGCGGCCACGGGCAAGACACGACTGGTCGCCATCGAGTCGGTGCACGGCGCGGCCGGCAGCAACGCCTGGGGCTCGGCCAAGCACCTGTGGGCGCCGGAAGGCATCGGACGCGACTTCGCGTTCAGCCAGGACAGCGCGCTCGCGCCACTCGAGCCGTGGCGCAAATATCTCACGATCGTGAGCAACACCGACGTGCGCATGGCCGAAGCGTTCGAGGCGCCGGAAATCGGCGGTGATCACTTTCGCTCGAGCGCCGTCTTCCTCACGCAGTCGCATCCCAAGCAGACGCAGGGCTCCGACCTGTACGTGGGCACGTCGTTCGACCAGATCGTGGCGAGCCACATCAGTCAGGACACGCCGATTCCGTCCATGCAGCTGTGCATCGAGAATCTCGATCAGGCAGGTGGCTGCTACTACAACTACGCCTGCGCCTACACGGACACGATCAGCTGGGCATCGCCGAGCGAGCCGCTGCCCATGATTCGCAACCCGCGCTCGGCGTTCGACCTGCTCTTCGGGGCGGGCTCGAACAACGCCGACCGCAGCGCGCGTCGAAAGGAAAACAGCAGCATTCTCGACTGGATCGTGGGCGAGATGACATCGCTGCGCCGCGACCTCGGCGTGGCCGACCAGCGCCGCGTCGACCAGTACCTCGAGAACGTGCGTGAACTCGAACGCCGCATCCAGTCGGTGGAAGCGAAGAACGCGAGCGGCGAAGAGCGTGCGTTGCCCGAAGCACCGGCGGGTGTGCCGGATTCGTTCACGGAGCACATGCAGCTCATGTTCGACATTCAGGTGCTGGCGTTCGAATCCGACATGACGCGCGTCTTTTCGTTCAAGACGGGACGCGATGCGTCGAGCCGCGTGTATCCGGAGAGCGGCACGAACAAGGGATTCCACCCCGCGTCGCATCATGGCGGCCGCGAGTCGGCGATTCTGGAGTTCAATCTCATCAACAAGTTCCACGTCAGCCTGTTGCCCTACTTCCTGGATCGGCTCAAGAACACCAAGGACGGCGACGGCAGCCTGCTCGACTCCACGCTCATCATGTACGGCTCGCCGATGGCCGACGGCAACTTGCACAATCACCGTCGCTGCCCGCTCATCCTGTTGGGCGGCGGCAATGGCATGCTCGCCGGCGACGCGCACATCAAGGCGCCTGACGGCACGCCGATGGCCGACGTAATGCTTTCGCTGCTACACAAGTTTGGCGTGAACGATGTGCGCAGCTTCGGTGACAGCATCGCGCCGTTCGCCCTCTACACCTGAGAACCGCAATGCGATTCGCATTGATCACCGCATCGTGGATCGGACTCACCGGCGGTTTGGTTGCCGCTGGTGAAGCCGCCAGCGGCTACCGCGTTGCCGATGTCTCGTCTGTGTACACGTTCGCGAGCGGCTCGTCAGTGTTTGCGCCCACGCCCCTCGTGGATGCGGCGCGGAAGGGTGATACGGCCGCAGTGCGTGCGCTTCTGGCCGAGGGCGTCGATGTGAATGAAGCGAGCGGCGACGGCATGACGGCGCTGCACTGGGCCGCATATCGCGGCGACGCCACCCTCGCGTTGGCACTGCTCAAAGCCAGGGCCTCGCTCGACGAGACCACCCGGCTGGGCAGTCACACACCGCTGCATGTGGCCAGCCGTAACGGTCACGGTAACGTCGTCGTGCTGCTGATCAAGGCCGGTGCGCCGGTGGACGCGCGCACGACCGGCGGCGCTACTTCGTTGCATCTCGCGGCGGAAGGCGGCGACACGCTCGCAGTCGCTGCGCTGCTGCGCGGCAAGGCCGATCCGAACGCAAAGGAGAACGAGTGGTCGCAGACGCCGTTGATGTTTGCGGCGGCAGCCAATCGCGCCGACGCCGTAGCCACTTTGCTCGCCAATGGTGCCGACGCTTCACTCGCCACCGATGTGGTTGATCTCACCGCGCGCACCGCGCGGGAACAGGCGGCCGCGCGCAAGCGGAACGAAGTGCTGTTTTCGTTTCTGCCACAGGCCACCAAGGATTCCATCCTGAAGGCGCAGACGCCGGCTCGTCCTGCGGCGGGCGCGGCAGCGGACAGCGGCAAAAGCGCCGGTACAGACAGTGCGATCAAGGTGCCTGCCGGCGAGAGCAAGAAGTATGTCGCCAGCGCCGACGTTGCGACCAAATCCTCAACTGATACTGCGGCCGCGAAGAAGGACACCGCGCCGCTCGTCTACCGTGCCACGACCAACGCGCCGCCCACCAACGAACTTACGCCCGGGCAGATCCAGATCGCGATCGATTCGGGGCGCGCGGTATTGTTCGCGCAGGATGGCGGCAAGGACGGCGTGCAGGCAGACACGTCCGATGGCCAGGTGGCCGGCTTCGAGGGCATGGTCGGTGGAATGGGCGGCATGACCGCATTGCATCACGCCGTTCGCCAGGGCAACGCCGAGGCGGCGATTTCGCTGCTCGATGGCGGTGCCGACATCAATCAGGTGACGGCCATCGACAGCACATCGCCGCTGCTGCTCGCCGCGATCAACGGTCACTTCGATCTCGCGATGCAGCTCGTCAAGCGCGGCGCGGATGTGAAGGTTGCAAGTACGGCCGGCGCAACGCCGCTCTACGCCGCGATCAATACACAGTGGCTGCCGCGGTCGCGTTTTCCGCAGCCGCAGGCCGTGCAGGTGCAGAAGACCACGCACATCGAACTCATGACGGCACTGCTCGACGCGGGCGCCGACGTCAACGTGCGTCTCAAGAAGAATCTGTGGTATTTCGCGTTCAACAACTGCGGCAACGCCAACTGCGGACTCGAGTATCTCGACAGCACGACGGCGTTCTGGCGCGCGGCATATGCGGTGGACGTGGAAGCCATGCGTCTGCTCAAGGAGCGGGGGGCGGATCACACGCTGCCGTCGCGGCGCGTTGTGCCGGCTCGTGGCGCGCGCGGCGCCTTCACGCAGCGCACAGCGGCCAGCAGCGCAGATAGCGCGGGTGCACGTACAGCTGGCGCGAGTGCGTTGGGCGCGGGAGCCGGCGGCGGGGCCGCGGGAGCGGCAGGTGCAGTGGCTGCTGCTCGTCCTGTGTCCGCCGCTTCGGAGCTGGGCGACGAACTCGCACCGCCTGGCGGACGTCCGGGCGCGGAAGGGCGCGGCGGACCGCCCGTGCCGCCGCTCGATCCGGCCATCGACTCCGCATCGAAGGCCGTTCCACCCGGGCTCGGCGTGTATCCGATTCACGCCGCGGCCGGCGTGGGCTACGGCAATGGGTTTGCCGGAAACTCGCATCGTCACGCGCCCGATGGTTGGATGCAAACGATGAAGTATCTCGTCGAGGAGCTTGGCGCCGATGTGAACCAGCGCGACAACAACGGCTACACGCCGCTGCATCATGCGGCCGCACGTGGCGACAACGAGATGATTCGCTATCTCGTGAGCAAGGGCGCCGATGTGAAGGCGGTCTCGAGACGCGGCCAGACCACGGTGGATCTCGCAAACGGTCCGGTACAGCGTCTGCGACCGTTTCCTGAGACGATTGCCCTGCTCGAGTCACTCGGCGCGACGAACAGCAATCGGTGCGTCAGTTGCTGATTGAGGCGTTCGAGAGAATCCCGCAATTCCTCCCCCGGAGTGCGCCAGGACAGCCGAACCGGCAGAAGCCGAACGACCTGACCGACAACCGCGCCGAACCGGCTTGAGCCTAACAGCCGAAAATCGGGCCCGATCGACTCTCGTCGTTCGGGCCCGATTCAAGGTCGATCACTGAAGCGCGAACCCGACTTACTGGCTACCCGCCTTTAGCAACAGCTGCATGTGCGCGGCCACCTGCTGCAGGCCGCCCTCACCGCCGCCCCAGTTCACGCGGCCGTCAGCGTCGAGATCCGCTCCGGTCTCGAGCTGTTCACACAGCGACACCAGTTGTCCAACGAGCGCAGCGGCTTCAGCCGCATCCTTTGCGGTGCGAATGCGCTCAGCCAGCGCGATGATCTGATCCGCGCGTTCCACAGTGCTCGTCGCCGCCGTTGCGACATGGCCGGCGTGGGTACGCACTCCCGCCGATGCGCCTTCGCTCTTGGCCGCGAGCTCAACGTG
>JBBQNT010000266.1:0-5281 GCA_038330215.1 Gemmatimonadales bacterium | reverse complement strand
ATGCCGGTGATCGTGCTTGAGCCGCAGGCCGCTGGCCGTCTTCGACACGACCCACGTGCGCGACCGGTTGTCACCAACGTGAAACGGAATGCGCAGCACGGAGTCGTTGCACTCGCGCACGTGCATAATCAGCGTTGAGTTGGTAAACGCACTGTCGAGTGAAGAGTCCTCGATCACGCGGCCTTCGAATGATTCGCCGCACAGCGCCGACAGCGCGACAAAGAAGCTATCCTGCGCGGTGACGGGCACTGCAACAACTGTCGTGTCACGCTCGGCGGCTGCCGGTTCCGGTCGGTCACTGGCGCACGCGACGATCACGCAGGTAGTGCACAGCAGCAGAAGTCGGTGTCGAAGCATGAGGTCGGTTCAGGAGGGTGGAGGCGCTCAGTGAACGCCGAACGATGCGAAATCACGTTGAATCTGCGCTAATGCGAAAGGATTTCCCATGGCACGCACGCCGAACGGTTGTCTGAGTCGTGAGATGTTATAGGTTCAAAGGTTGTGGCGTGCGCGCCCGATCACCTTTTTCAGAGGGCCGTTGCCATCTTGCTGCTCGCGACCGATCTCGACGGGACCTTTCTCGGCGGACGACAGGCCGACCGATTGACGCTGTACCGCACGATCCGTGCGACGCCGCAGATCCGCTTGGTCTTCGTGACCGGACGAGGCGCCGAATCCGTGCTGCCGCTGCTGGCCGATCCGCTTGTGCCAGACCCGGAGTTCATCATCGCCGATGTGGGTGCGACGGTATTGCACGGCGATGGACGCACGCCGGTGACCCCGCTGCAATGGGAGTTGAGCGAGCGTTGGGTGGGTACGGAGCCGATCCTTCAGGCGCTGCATCAGTTCCCTGGGCTCGTTCGCCAGCAGGTGCCGCAGGAACGCCGCTGCTCGTTCTTCCTCGACGACGTGACCCTCGTCGACGACGTTCGCGAACGGCTCACGCACCTCGACGTCGATGTGCTGCTGAGCGCGGATCGCTATCTCGATGTGCTACCGCGCGGCGTGTCCAAGGGTGACACGCTCTCGCGACTCGTTGCGCATCTTGGCGTGGATGCTTCGCAGGTACTCGTGGCGGGCGACACGATGAACGATTTCTCGCTTTACGAAACGGGATACCGCGGCGTGGTGGTTGGACAGGCGGAGTCTCTGCTGATCGATGCGACTCGTGAACGCGAGCATGTGCACATCGCCACCTCGCCGGGAGCCGGCGGCATTCTTGAGGCGATCGAACGAAGCGGCTTCGCCGTTGCGCCGCAGGTGGAGAGCACGACGGGTGATGCGCAGCTGGTGGTGGTGTACCACCGCCTGCCGTACGAAGAGATCGCGAAGGATGGTGTGGTATCGCGACGACGGCACACCAGTCCCAACGGAATCGTGCCCACGTTGCTCGGCTGCTTCGAGGAGGGGCGACACGGTTCGTGGGTGGCGTGGACCACGAATCATGACGGCTCGGGCGCCACCTCACACGCCCTCGTGGACGAAGAGCGCTTCGCGAACCTCGTCGCGGCGAAAGTGCCGCTCAGCGATAGCGACGTGCAGCGCTTCTACAAGAAGTTCTCGAAGGAAGCGTTCTGGCCGGTGATCTTCTCGTTCGTCGATCGCGCTCGTTTTGTCGAAGCGGACTGGCAGCACTTCCTCGAGATCAATCGCAAGTTCGCCGAGACTGCAGCCGCGGAAGCTGACCATGGCGCGCTCGTCTGGGTTCACGACTATAACCTCTGGATGGTGCCGGCGTACCTGCGGCAGCTTCGTCCGGATGTGCGCATCGGATTCTTCCATCACACGTCGTTCCCGCCGGCGGATGTCTTCAACGTGCTTCCGTGGGCCGGCCAGATCGTGGGTTCGCTGGCGCAGTGTGATCACATCGGATTTCACATTCCACGCTACGCGGCGAACTTCCTCGACGTGCTGCGTTCGCATGCGCCCACCGAAGTGCTCGAGACAACGCAGTGTGCGCCGCGCTTTCGCGTGCACGGCGGGGCGCTCGCGATTCCGCGCATGCCGTCGCTGGTGCGCAGTGGTGATCGCACGATCAGGCTTGGTGCGCATCCGGTTGGCGTAAATGTGCGCGCGATCCGGCGCATTCTCGCTGAGCCGGAGCGACTCGTGCATGTACAGGCGATTCGCGCGCGCTTTCAGAGCACCAAACTGGTGCTGTCGGTGGAGCGGCTGGATTACGTGAAAGGGCCCCTGCAGAAGCTCGAGGCGTTCGAGCGCATGCTCGACGCACATCCGGAACTGCGAGAGCAGGTGACGCTGCTCATGGTGACGACGCCTCCAGCGCCCGGCATGGAAGTGTACGAAGAGGTGCGGGAAGCGGTGGATCAGGTAGTCGGCCGCATCAACGGTCGCTTCGGCACATTGGAGTGGACGCCGGTGCACTATCTCTTCCGTTCATTGCCGTTCGAGGAAGTGGTGACGTACAGCGCCGCGGCGGATGTCGCATGGATCACGCCCCTGCGTGACGGGCTCAACCTGGTGGCGAAGGAGTTCATCGTGGCGCAGCACGTCACCGGAGGCAACGGTGTGCTGGTGCTGTCGGAGTTTGCCGGCGCCGCAGTCGAGCTGCACGGTGCGCTGCTCACGAATCCGTACGACGTGGAAGGCATGGCGCGACACCTGCACGAGGCGCTCGTGCTGCCTGAGGGCGCGCGTGCGCTGCACGTGAGACGATTGGCCGCAATTGTAGAGCAGTCCGACGTGGACGCATGGAGCCAGGAGTTTCTCGAGGCGATGGCGACGGAAGAACCCGGCGTACTGACAACCGTCTGAGTCGTGCTGGAGACGCTCGACTGGGTCGTCATTGGCGCGTACCTGGCGTTTGCGTTGGCGGTGGGAGTGGCCGCACGCGAGCGCGCGGGTCGCAGTCGGCACAGCTATTTTCTCGCCGATCGATCATTGCCGTGGTGGTGGGCCGGTACGTCAATAGCGGCCACCACGTTCGCGGCCGACACGCCGCTCGCGATCACAGGCATCGTCGCGGCGCGCGGACTGTCCGGCAACTGGTTGTGGCTGTCGTGGCTGCTCGTGCATGCCGGCGTGGTGATGCTTTTCGCGCGACGGTGGTGGCGCAGCGGCGTTGTCACCGACGCGGAGTTCATCGCGCTGCGCTACGATGGTCGTACCGCCGGGTGGCTGCGCACGTTTCGTGCTGCACTGTACGGCCTGGTGTTCAATGTGATCATTCTCGGCTGGGTGCTGCGCGCGATGGGCAAGATCGTGCAGCCGCTCGTGCACTGGGAGCAGTGGGCGCCGTGGCTCGTGGACATAGTCTCAATCGTCGTGCCTGCGCAGTCAGCGCTGGGCGGACCGTCGGAAGCGGTAACGGTGATCCTGCTCGTACTCTTCGTGGCGCTGTACTCATCGCTCGGCGGCATCCGCGGTGTGATCCGCACGGACCTCGTGCAGTTCGGGCTCGGACTCGTCGGCAGCATCTGGCTGGCGGTGGTGGCGTGGTCGCACGCTGGTGGCCGGCGTGGCGTGCTGGACGGACTGCAGGCAACCTACGGCGACGCTGCGTCCACTTATACACGCCTGTTCCCAAGCCTGCAGGAAGGCTGGGCGTCGAGCATCGGACTGGGCGCATTCGGCCTCGGCGCGTACCTGCTCGTGCAGTCGTATGCCAACGTGCCAGCGGACGGGGGCGGCTACTTGCAACAGCGACTGAGTGCCACACGCAGTGAGGATGACGCTCAGAAGGCGGCATCGCTGTTTTTTGTGCTGCAGTACGGCGTGCGCATCTGGCCGTGGATAATGGTCGCACTGGCCGCTCTTGTGATCCTTCCCGTTGGCAGCGAAGTCGCCGTGCTCGGTGATGCGCTCGGCACGAGCGTCGCCAACGATCGAGAGATGGCGTACCCGGCGCTGATGATTCATCTGTTGCCACCGGGCGTATTCGGCCTGTTGGTGGTGAGCCTGCTGGCCGCGTTCATGAGCACCATCGACACGCACTTCAACTGGGGCGCGTCGTATGTGGTGAGCGACGTGGCGGTGCGCTGGCGACCGTCGATGTCGGATTCCGCGCAGGTGCTCGCCGCGCGCGCCTCAGTCGTACTCTTCGCAATAGGCGCCGTATTGGTGGCCTTCCAGATTGAATACATCGAGCAGGCGTGGCGATGGGTCGCCGCACTCGGCGCGGCTCTTGGCGTGCCCACGATCCTGCGATGGCTCTGGTGGCGCATGACGGCGACGGCGGAGTTGGCCGGTGCGATCGCCGGCCTCACGACCGCCGCTGTGCTGTGGGCAGGAAACATCGGCAGCTACGAATCGCAACTGGTAACCATCTCGGCGGTCAGCGCAGGTGCTGTGTTGACGGCGATCTTCGTTGGTACGCGGGCCTCCGAAGCCGTCACGCACGCATTCATTCGAAACGTCGCACCACTCGGCTTCTGGCCTGACAGCAACACACGAACTCGCATTCAGGCACGACGCGAACTGCGGCGCGCAGTGCTGGCCACTTTCCTCATCGCGACGGCGGCGGTACTCGTGCTCTGGATCGGAACACACCTCATGCTCGGACAACCAAGCCCCTGAATTCTTCGCGCATTTGCGCCTTTGCGTGTTCGCGCCCTCTGCATCGGTCGCCGCGATGATCTCAGGCTGGCTGCGCTTTGTGCTGGGCAACCGCAGCCGGCGCAGACTCGCGAAGGCGCCAACGCGCAAAGGAATGGTTGGCGTATTGGTTCGCGGATTGGGGGATTCAGGCTCGGGAGAGGAAGAGCGTTTGAGTGGGGTAGGCGAACTCGATTTGAGCGTTTTCGAACGCTTCGTGGATACGCAGGTAGACGCGTTGCTGAATGTCCATGTACTCGCCGAAGTCGGGCGATTTCACGAAGTAGACGCTTTCGAAGTCGATGGAAGAGGCCCCGTAGCTGCTGAAGTGACTGCGGTCGAAGCGCGCGTTGTCCTCGACCTGGATCGCTTCGCGAATTAACTGCGGGATGCGTTCGAGGTCGGTTCTTGGGGTTTGGTAGATGACGCCGAGTGAGAAGAGGATGCGACGCTCGTACATGCGCCCGAAGTTGCGGATACGGGCACCGAGCAGGTCTGCGTTGGAAAAGATGAGCTGCTCACCGGTAATGCTGCGCACCCGCGTGGTCTTGAGTCCGATGTGCTCGATGGTGCCGACCATCTCATCGACCTTGATGAAGTCGCCAACCACGAACGGTTTGTCGAGGATGATGGCGAGGGACGCGAACAGGTCGCCCAGGATGTTCTGTACCGCAAGTGCGATCGCGATGCCGCCGACGCCCAGTCCGGCGACGAGCGCGGTGACGTT
>JBBQNT010000265.1:0-5314 GCA_038330215.1 Gemmatimonadales bacterium | reverse complement strand
ACTGACAAAGCAAGGTTTTGTGTTTGTGCTCGACCGCGTCACGGGCGAGCCGATCTGGCCGATCGAGGAGCGCCCCGTGCCCAAGGGCGACGCACCCGGTGAGTGGTACAGCCCGACGCAGCCATTCCCGACCAAGCCCGCGCCCTTTGAGCGACAGGGCTTCAGCGAGGCCGACCTGATCGACTTCACGCCGGAGATTTTCAAGCAGGCCAGGGAGATCGCCAGCCAGTATCGCTGGGGCCCGCTCTACTCCCCGCCCTCACTCCAGCACGCGGCCGACAGCACGCGCGGCACCATCACGCTGCCCTCGGCGTTGGGCGGCGCCAACTGGGAAGGTGGCGCGCTCGACCCACAGACCGGCTTCCTCTACATCCCGTCAGTGACCGCGCCGTCGTTCCTCTCGCTCGTCGCCGGTGGCCGCGTGTCGGACATGAACTACATCGCCGGCGGCGGTCGCGGTCAGATCGCGCCCGGTGTCCCCATTGTGAAGCCGCCGTGGGGGCGCATTACCGCGATCGACCTCAGCACCGGCGACCATGCGTGGATGGTGCCCAATGGCGACACGCCCGCCTACGTCGCCGAGCGGCTCAAGCTGTCGCCGGAAAGCATTCCCAACACCGGACGGGCGTCGCGCGCGGGGCTGCTGGTCACACGCACCGTGCTCTTCGCGGGTGAAGGAACCAACGGGAGCAGCAACTTCTGGGTGCTGAACAAGCGCACGGGTGAGCGCATTGCCCGGCTGGACATTCCAAGCGGCACGCAGACCGGTGTGCCAATGACGTACCTGCACAACGGCCGGCAATATGTGGTGTTCGCGACGACGGGAGCGGGTCAGCCGTCCGAGATCGTGGCCTACGCGTTGCCGAGGTAGGCGCGTCAGACATAGCTGTCTGCAGCTCGCCGATCAAACGGCGATCATGAATGCCGATCTCAGCACGCTGGTGAACACTTCAGACGGTGAAAGCTACGGCTACAACTGGCACCGGGCGCACGCACTACGGTGCCGCTTCCGCCACCGCGCGGATAAGTCGCGCGAGCGCGTCGACATCCTTGAGATCAAGAATCTCCGCCGGTCCGTGCGAGTAACGACCCGGCCAGCTCAGTCCGATATTGAACGGTCCCCACGGCGAAATTGCGCCGCCGTCTGTGCCGCCCTGCGTGGTGCCAACCTGCAGCGGGATGCCGACCTCTCTGGCCAACGCAATGAGTCGCGCACGTTCCCGTCTCGGCACGATGTTCGAATCGTCAAGTGCGCGCAGCACCGGGCCTGCACCCAGCGGTGCAAAGGCAAAGTGCGGCGACTCGAGCGGTGTGTCGGAAGAGACAAACGTGTCAATCGAATACACACAGGAGAGCGTACGGCCGATTGTCGCAAACGGGTCGTTGCCGCTGCGTGACGCATCGCGCGTGGGTGTGTTGCCAAATGCACCGCACCACGCAATCCGACTTCTTCGGCCGTCGTCCAGGTGAAATACACGCGACGATTGAGCTTCGTGGTATCGAGCGCGAGTAGTGCCGCCAGTAGCGCTGCGCTGCCCGCGCGATCGTCGGTGCCACGCGCGGTCACGCGTGTGCCGGCTAGTCGTTCCGCGCGTTTGTACGCCGTGATGCTGAAGCCGCGCTCGACTCCTCGTGACACCAGCTGGGCAGAGTCCAATCCGAACCACGCGGTAAGTCGGTCGGGCGTTTTCACGCGTCCGGCACTTCGTGGGACAAACACGCCGCGCAGCGTCTCTCGGGTACGCCCGTTGCCGTCTGGCTCGAGGTGCAACCGCGCCGGTACGCCCTCCCACGAGCATGTTACCGCGCCGCCCAATCGTCGCAGTGTGCCGTGTCCATCGGGCAGAATACGGTCTACTTCGAAACCGACTTCATCCATGTGTGCAACAAACGCGCTCGCATCGCGATCCGGCCCCATTGCCGCGCCGCGAACAGACGCTCCACGTGCGACCCACCGCATCAGGTCATTGGCTTCGCTGTTGTGTACCGTCTCAACAGCCGACGCGACAAACTGCACGGCCGGCGCAAAAATGTTCACGCTGTCAGCGGTGACGCGTGAAGTCAGCGCACGAAACGCGCGACGCAGGGCCGAGTTTGACACAGTCGACATGGCGCGCGTATCGCGACCGTCATCCGCCAGATACAGTTCATTGATCGGCGACAGCTGCACAAGCGCCGTTGACAGGCCCACCCAGCCAAACACGCGCTGCGTGCTGAGTACAAAACTCGTCTCACCACTGGTCACGCCCTGTCGTGCCGCTGCTTCACCCGCGGCGACGACGGCGGCACAGCTCGCGCGTGCACCAGCGTTTGGACCCGCGGCGTGATCGGCAAACGACCATGCCGGACGATCGAGCGCGACGGGGTCCATCAGTGCGATGCCAAGCCCTGCCACGTCGCTGCCTGACGACGCACCAACGTCTACCCATAAATCGTTGAACGTGAGCGCGGTGGTGTCTGCAATGTGCTGTCGCGCAAAGTGACCGTTGGGTACCGCAATCACACCGGGATGCGTGCCATCACCGGTGAAAATGTGTACGCGCTGCCGCGAGCACGCGTGCAGATGAACGTCTCATCAGGAACGGATACGCCTGCGCCGAGTCAAGCGCCAGAACACGGTTCCTTTGATGTCTACCCTCGCTGCTGCAGCCGCAGTCCGCTCTCCACGAACACTTCAAAATCCTCGTAATTGTTCGTGGCGAGACTGGCGTCCGAGGTGATGGCGGCGGCGGCGATCATGGCGTCTACACGCAGCGACCGACGACGCCCGCACGCGTTAAAGAGTCCGGCCGCGGTTTGTGCCTGTGTCTCGTCAAAGGGAAGCAGCGCCTGCAGAAACCCGCGCATGGTATCGCGCTGCACGACGGTGACCGGTCCGCACAGAAACTCGTACCACGCCACCATGGGTGTGACCAGAACTTCCCCAGCGGAAGCCCACGCGCGCAGCTCGGTACTTTCGCTGCTGTCCGCCACGAGCCCGAGAATCAGATAGTTGGTGTCCAGACAGATCATCGGCTGCGCCACGTTTTCCGTTCTCGGCGCACGTCAGAGAGGTACGCAGCCGCCTGTTCGGGCGGAAGTCCGTGCCCGGCGGCATGCAGCGCATCAAGCGCCGTGACTGGATTGGGTTTCTCGGGCTCGGCGGCCTCCGCAATTACCCGCCGAATCACCTCGGCCTGAGAAACGCCCCACTGGGCGGCCAGCGAGCGGATGCGGTCGGCGGTGGCGCGATCAAGCGCGAACGTGGTGCGATGGGTCATTAGTGCCATACCATCATGCATACCATAAGTCTTTACGCATGGCAATAGCCTCTACGCTACTCCCGACGTAGAATCAGCGAGGCGCCGCCGGAGCGCTGCTGGTCCGCAGGAAGGGATCGTCTGGATTCTCCCGTTGGCCGAGCCTTGGGCGTTACTTCGGCGAGATGGAACACCAGCTCGTCTCACGCGAGTCGCGTGGTGGCTGGCGTCGCGGGAGGAGGGATCACAATCGCGAGGCGCGCACCGTGCCAGGCCGACCGGCCGGAAGCCCCGCCACCAGCTTCGCCATTAGCACAACCATCAAAAACCCGAGAGGGAGACGCCATCCGTTCGTGATGTCGTGCAGCCAACCAAAGATCGGTGGTCCGGTCGCCGCAATCAGGTAGCCGGCAGACTGCGCCATGCCCGAGAGTCGGCCCGTTGTTTCTGCGTCGTGTGATCGCAGCACGAGCAGAATGAGCGCCAGACCGAACGTGCCGCCCAGCACGAAGCCCACGATCGACACCCAGAGCCAGGCGAGGGTTACACCGGAGAGGGCAAGGCCCGCGAGCCCCACGGCCTCGAGCAGGGCGAGCACCCAGATGATCGCGCGCTGATCACGGGACGCGCCGGCCCACAGCGGCACCAGCGCCGTACCCACCATGCCCATGGCCTGCGAGAGCGCGAGCAGTCCTCCCGCCGCCGTTTCGCTCACGCCGCGTGACTGCAGCAAATCCGGCAGCCACGCGATCAGCACGTAGAACGTGAGTGACTGGAGCCCAAGGAAAAGCGCCACCTGCCAGGCGAGCGCCGAGCGGGCCAGCATCGCGAAGGAGCCGGGAGAAGATGGCGCGTGGACCTCGGGCGGCGTCCGCATTTGCGGCATCCACACGAGCAGGGCGACCACAGCGGGGATGACCCACACCGCCAGCGCACCACGCCAACCGATCTGCGCGGCGATTGGCACACTCAATCCCGCCGCTGCGGTAGCGCCAAGCCCCATCATGCTCGAATAGAGACTGGTGATCAGCCCTGAGCGGTGGGGGAAGTGGCGCTTGACGAGAGCTGGCAGCAGCACGTTGCCCAACGCCACGCCCACGCCAAGCAGCGCCGTGCCGGCATACAGCGCGGCAATGGGCGTCGCACCGCGCAGGAGAGTGCCCACACCAAGCAGGGCGACCGCCAGACCAACCGCGCGATCCATGCCGATGCGACGCCCCACGCCGAAGGCCAGGAACGACAGGAATCCGAAGGCGAGCAGCGGCAAGGTGGTGACGAATCCAAGCGCTGCGTTCGACAGGCCGGTCTCCGCGCGGATGTCGGCGACGAGCGGGCCGACGCTCGCGAGTGCGGGACGGAGATTGAGCGCGACCAGCGAAATGCCCGCGATCAGGAGCCAACGCCTCGGGGCCGCGGCGACGTCGGGTGCGGGTGTGCGGAGCGGTGTGGCGGCGTTCGCGACCGTGTGATTCATCGGGGAAAGATAGGGCGGGTGCAGCTCGCCCAAGTCCACTGCGGGATCGATCGAAGTGGTCCCCGCAAGCACGTGCCAAGGATGCTCATGTAAGCTCCTGCCGACGATCTATCGCGGCGACCACGACGGCTGATTCAGCTCACCGCCGGACGGGCCGCGAAAGGGCAAGGGGAGCATCATGTTCCTCTCCACCGAAAACATCGTAACGCCCAGTAGCCCCACACCGATGATCCACTCGCCGTCAGGAGACCAGCTCAATCCGTATTGCACGTCGGTGAGCGAGGGGATGGGTTTGTTATTCGTGCCATCGGCGCGCATGGTTCGGAGCCGGCCGGGACAAGTCCGGCACCATTCAGCGCGTCCGGCGCGCGCGGTCTGACGCAGAGGCACACGCACCGTGATCTGCGTGAGTAGTGCGTCTCGCGACGTTTCGCCATGTGGTTTGGCCAGCGTCGCAGGCGTCTAGTGCAGCCCGATGCCGAGTCCGAACGCGAGCGTCCCGCTGGCGCCGGGCAACGCAGGCACGAGTGCGCCGCGTATCGATGCCACCACGTTGGCGCGCCCCGGGAGAATGAAGTCAAGGCGGCCAGTGACACCACCC
>JBBQNT010000264.1:0-5367 GCA_038330215.1 Gemmatimonadales bacterium | reverse complement strand
GCGCATCTTTCGCGATCTCGGCATCAACTTCCGTCACCTGCTGCATTTGCAGCATCAGACCACGCACTACGCGGCCGTGGAAGACTGGATTGCTGCCGACCGGCAGGAACTGCACTGCAGCCTGCAGGAAGCGTGGCGACTCGGTGATGGCAAGGCGATGATCGCGCTCCGCATTGCGATTCACCGCCCGCGCGACGAAGGCGGCGAAATGTTGGGCACGGTGAACGACCGTTTCATGATCCGGGAGGTTCCGAAGAATGATCTGGCCGCGCTCACCAGCGGACGTTCATTGCTGCGCAGCATCTCGGGCCTGCGAAAGCGCGAACCGCAGCTCGATACCTCGGCCACCGGTACAAAGGTCGCGTCGATCGCTCTGCCGCACGATATGGGTCGCCGCTTCGGTTCCGTATCGGGCGACTACAATCCCGTGCACACCACGAAGCTCGCGGCACGCATGTTCGGCATGAAGCGGCCGTTCGTGCAGGGGCTGTGTCTCCGGAACGCGATGTTGCGCGAACTCGTGCGCGCGGGCTTTCCGCTCACGCGCTTCCAGATGTCGTTCGCCAATCCGGCCTATCTGGGCCAGGCGCTGCAGTTCGTGATGCAGGATCGCGCGTTCGAGGTGCTCGACGAGGACCGGCATGTCATTGCGTTCGGGTCGGCAACAGACGCGACTTGAGTGCGGTCGGCGCGCGGTCGGAGTGCGACCTTCGTGCCGCTCGGCGTCAACGTGACGGCGACACACCTCGCTACTAAGTTCTGCGCATGACCACGCTCTCCGCCGCGCTTCAGCGCGCCCTCGGCAGTGCTTACCGTGTCGAGCGCGAACTCGGCGGCGGCGGGATGAGCCGAGTGTTTGTGGCCGAAGAAGTCGCCCTCGGACGTCGCGTGGCGATCAAGGTCCTGGTGCCCGAGGCGCTCTCCGAAGTATCGACCGAGCGGTTTCGTCAGGAGATGCAGGTTGCCGCACAGCTGCAGCATCCCGCGATCCTTCCGCTTCTGGGCACCGGCAGCCACGATGGCCTCACGTGGTTCACGATGCCGTTCGTGGCCGGTGAATCGTTGCGCGCGCAACTGCTGCGTGATGGCGCGCTGCCCATTGCCGATGTGCTGCGTTATGCGCGCGACCTGTTCGAGGCACTCGCGGCCGCACACGCCGCCGGCATCGTGCACCGTGACATCAAGCCGGAGAATCTGCTCGTCTCCGGTCGCCATCTGCTCGTGGCGGACTTTGGCGTTGCACGCGCCTTGTCGCGCAGTACGCTCACCGGCGACGACCGCTCGCGTCTGACTGGAGTGGGCATGGCGATCGGTACGCCGGCGTACATGGCACCGGAGCAGGCGCTCGCCGACGTGTCGGCCGACCATCGCGTCGATCTCTACGCAGCCGGACTCGTGCTGTACGAGATGCTGCACGGAGCCGGTCCATTCGACGCGTCCACTCCGCAGGCCATGATCGCGGCACAGATCAACGTGGCACCGGGCGACCTGCAGGCGCTGCGCCCGGATGCGCCGCCCGCCTTGTTGCAACTCACCATGCAGTGCCTGGCCAAGTCACCGTCGGAGCGTCCCGCGACGGCGATGACAGCGCTCGAACTGCTTGAAGGTGTCGGCAACACGACAACGTCATCGTCCGACACCGCACCCATGTCACGTACCGCGCGCCCTTCGCGCTGGCTCGTGGGCGGCGTGGTGGCGCTGGCGATCGTGGCGGGCGCGGCGTGGTTCATGCGCACGCCGCCGCCCCGCGTTGGCCCGAAGGACCTGATCGTGATCGGCGACTTCGCGCATACGCCCGCAGACTCGGCGCTCGCGCTCGCGCTGTCGAACGCCCTGCGAACGGACATCGGCGCATCGCGCGACTTGCGCGTACCCGACGCGATCCGTGTGCGCACGGCGCTGCGCTCCATGCAGCAGGCAGATACCGCCGTGCTCGACGCTGCGCTGCTCGCCGATCTCGCAAAGCGATTGGGCGCGAAGGCGTATCTCGACGGACGCATCGACCGAGTCGGCGCGGGCTTCGTCTTCTCCGCGCGACTCGTCGCCACCGAGGGCGATCAACCGCTGGCGTCGCTTCGCGAGTCCACGCCGGATTCGAGCAATATCATCGACGCCATGGACCGACTCGCGCGCAGCGTACGCGAGAGCGCTGGTGAATCGGTGGCATCGCTCGCAGAACGCACGGCGCTGCCGCTCTTCACCACACGATCGCTTGCCGCGCTCGAGCGCGTCGGTGAAGGCCAGCAACTCATCATGCGCGGACGCTCGTCAGACGCGGTCGATGCCTTCCGCGCCGCCACGCGACTCGACAGCAACTTCGCCTCGGCATGGCGCGGGCTTGCCGTTTCGCTGGGTAACACGCGCACGCGGCCGAGCGAGCGGTTCGAGGCGCTCAAGCGCGCGCACGCGCTTCGCGAGCGGCTGCCGGAGGCGGAACGGCTCGCTATCGAGGGCACCTGGTACGCGTTTCTCGGCGATCAGGGGAAGGCGGCTGACTCGTGGCGCGCGCTCGCTGCGGCCGATCCCGAAGGCACGTCGGCGCCCAACAACCTTGCGATCGCGCTGCAGCAGCTTGGCCGTCATCGCGAAGCCATCAGCGTGATCCGCGAAGCGCTGCCGCGCAGCCCGACCAGCATCACCTTCCGTGGCAACCTGCAGAACGCCGCGCTCGAACTCGGCGATACACTCGTCGCCGACTCCATCGCCGCACTGCCGGATGCCACGCTGGACGAACGCGTCGACGCGATGACCACGAAGCGCCGCTACGACGCCGCCTACCAGCTCGCCGATTCCGCGCTTCACGCAGCGCAAAGCCCCGGCGACGCATACAGCGCGGCGCTCTCCAAGGGCCAAAGCGCATTGGTGCTCGGACGTATTCGCGAGGTCACGCAGATTTTTGAGGAGATGATCTCACGCGCTGAAGGCATCGATGCCGCGCTTATGGCGCATCGTGTCGCGCCCGCGTTGGCGTCGCTGCAGATGGAACTGCTGGGCGACACGGCTCGCGGTGTCGCCTACCTCGACGACATGCTCAGGCGCTACCCGCTCGACCGCCTCGATCCCGTGTCGCGCGAATACGCGAGTCTTGCCGCTGGATATGCAGCGCTGGGCGAAGCCAAGCGTGCCGAGGAGCTGCTGGCCGACCGCGCGCGCGCCTTGCCTCCGGAGCTGCTGCAACGTGATACCGCATTCATTCTGGTGAGCCGGGCGTTGATCGCGATGTCGCGTGGCGAGACGGACCGGGCGCTGCGTCTGGTGCGTATGAGCGATGCGCTCAGCGGGTTCTGTCGGGACTGGTGCAGCGCATCGCTGATCGCTCGCATCCACGACCGCGCCGGCAACGCCGACTCGACGCTCGTCGCCATCGAACGATATCTGCGCGTGATCGGAGCGCGCCGCACCGATGCCGATGCATACGACCTGGCGTGGGCGCTCAAACGATCCGGCGAACTGTACGAATCGCGCGGCGACGTCGCGCGCGCGATCACGCGCTATCGAGAGCTCGTGCAACTTTGGGAGAATGCGGACGAGGAGCTGCAGCCGCTGGTGCGGGAACTTGGTGAACGCATTGCGCGACTCGAGGCCCGACGAGGGTAGCATGCGCGCGAAATGCTGGCGACCATTGGTGACGCCGCGTCGCCCACGCGGCTGCTCGACGACCTGAACGCACCGCCGCATGCGCCGGAGCTCGCCCCATTGATCGCCGCGCGGTGATTGTTGACTTCGTGCGGTAGCAGGTATGTTCGAGCAATGACACACCAGCCCGCTGTTTCGCGCCGCCCGTTGCTGGCCACAGGCCATCTCACGGCCTTCGCGCTGTGCACACTATGGTGGCCTGTCGCGCCGCTGCAGACGCAAGGGGCACCGTTTCCCGTCGAGGAAACGAGCATCACTCAGATCCACGCCGCATTCCTCGCGCGTACGCTCACGTGCCGGACGCTCACGCAGGGGTACCTTGATCGCATCGCGGCCATGGACAAGCGCGGACCGGCCATCAACGCGATCATCGTCGTCAATGCGCGTGCGCTCGCCGTGGCGGACTCGCTCGATCAGGTGCGCGCCAGCGGTAGTGCGATCGGGCCGCTGCACTGCATCCCGATGATCATCAAGGACAACTTCGAGACGATCGACCTGCCGACAACCGGCGGCTCACTCTCGCTCGAAGGCTGGCAGCCGCGACAGGACGCGACCATGGTGCGGCAGGTGCGAAGCGCTGGCGCGATTATTCTGGCCAAGTCGAACCTCGCCGAGTGGGCGTTCACGCCGTACGAAACCGTCAGCTCCATTCTTCCCGGCTATACGAAGAATCCGTACGCGACGGATCGCGTGACCGCCGGTTCGAGCGGCGGCACGGCGGCGGCTATTGCGGCGAACTTCGGCGCCGTGGGACTGGGCACGGATACGGGGAACTCCATTCGCGGACCGAGTGCGCATCAGGCGCTGGTTGGCATCCGTTCGACGATGGGGCTCACCTCCCGCGCGGGCGTCATCCCGCTCAACTTCACGGCCGACATTGCCGGACCGATGGCGCGCACGCTCGCCGATGCAGTCGCCGTGTTGGATGTGATTGCCTACAGCGATCCCGAGGACAGCGTGACTGCGCCCGCCACCGGACGTCGCGCTGCGAAGTACTCGGCCGCACTCGAGCGTGGCGCGCTGCGTGGCGCGCGCATTGGTGTGCTGCGTCAGGCGTACGAGCGCTCAACGCTCGATCGCGAAGTCAATCGTGTGTTCGAGCGCGCGGTGGCGGATCTTGGAGCCCATGGTGCAACGATCATCGACGACGCGCGCGTGGACTCCTTGGAAGCAATCCAGCGACGGCAGCAAGGTGGATGCAACCGTTTCCGCTACGACCTCGAGCAGTATCTCGCGCAGCGCGCGCCGAACGCGCCGGTGCACACGGTAGAGGAGATTCTGCGCAGTCGCCGCTTTCATCCCACCGTCGAACTGCGGTTGCGCGACGCGAATGCCGTGACCGAACCGCCCGCGCAAAGTGCGGGTTGCCAGAGCCGTGAAGCGGTGCGCGCGGCACTGCGCGTCGCCGTGGAGCAGCTCATGGACTCACTGCAACTCGACGCACTCGTCTATCCCACGTGGAGCAATCCGCCGCGATTGATCGGTGACCTCAACACGCCGCACGGCGACAACAGCCAACTCTTTTCACCGTACACCGGATTCCCTGCCATCACCGTGCCGATGGGATACACGCGCGACGACACACTCCCGGCCGGGATCTCCTTCTTCGGGCGCGCGTGGAGTGAGCTGCGACTGATCGCGCTCGCCTACGACTACGAACAGGCGACGCAGCACCGGCGCGCACCGGTGCTGCGGTAGTTCAGAAGCGGCAGCCAGGGGCTCGCTCGTGAA
>JBBQNT010000263.1:0-5376 GCA_038330215.1 Gemmatimonadales bacterium | reverse complement strand
TCGAACTGCGGGGAAGGTGGCACGAATGCGGGCGCGTTCGGCTTCCGGCGACCGGCCTCGTCGCGGTAGACTGCGGCATGCGTTCTTCCTCCCGCAGTCGGTTGTCCGTGCGTGTGGCGCTGCTGTCCATCGCGTTTGCGACCGCGTTTGCACTGCTGCAGGTGTCGTATCGCTGGCTGGACGACGTGGCGCGTGGTCACATCGAGCCGGTGAGCACACGCATGGTCGAGGAGTTCTCGTCGATGTACGGCGTGCTGCTGTTGCTGCCGCTCGTGATATGGTGGACGCGCCGCTTGCAACGCCGTGGCCTTTCGGTACCGTCGCAGGTGCTCGCGCACGTGCCGCTGTTGGTGGCATTCTCCGTGGCACATACAACGTGGAATTTCACCGTCCGTCCGATCGTTGCGAAACTGGTTGGCATCGGTGCGTACGACTACGGCTCCATGCCGGCGCGCTACGCGATGGAGTTCTCCATTCACGTGGTGCTGTACAGCATCATTGTGTCAGCGATCGTGTTGCTCGATGCGCGTCGGGCGGCACGTGAGCGCGAGGCGCGTCTCGCTCGTGTGGAAGCGGAGTTGGCGGACGCGCGCTTGCGGGCGCTCGAATCGCGATTGCAGCCGCACTTTCTGTTCAATGCGCTGAATACAATCTCGTCCGTCATGTACACCGATCTTGCGGCAGCCGATACGATGCTTATGCGTTTGGCAGATCTTCTGCGGCGCACCTTGCGCGCTGACGCCGCGGAAGTGCCACTCACGGATGAACTTGAGACGGTGGAGTTGTGGCTCGACGTGATGCGCGCGCGATTCGCTGATCGATTGCAGGTGTCGACGGAGCTTGATCAGTCCGTACTCGGCACAACGCGCTCGCCACTCGTGCCGCCGCTACTGTTGCAGCCGCTGCTTGAGAACGCCCTCAAGCATGGCGCGCCGGAGATCGATAGGCCTGCTCATATCAGTGTGCGGGCTCGGCGCGTCGGTGACACGCTGGAACTCGAGGTGCAGGATGACGGTGGTGGCCTGCGCGTGTCGCGCGAGCACGCGCTGACCAAGGGTGTGGGACTGTCCACCACCCGTCAGCGTCTGGACTCCCTGTATGGCGAGCGGGCGGCGATGCATCTGGAGTCGGTACCGTCCGGCGGGTTGCGCGTGCGCATCGTGCTGCCATGGCGTGTCGTACGGGACCCTGCGCCGACAGCCGGTGCGGTGCCGATCGCGCGAGACAGTACGTTGTCGCAGACCGCTGCAACCCCCGACCTGGTGTCACATGCCTGAACCACTCGCGCTGCGCGTGCTCATCGCCGACGACGAGGCGCCGGCGCGCGCCAAAGTGCGTCGGCTGCTGGAGCGCGACCCGGATGTCTCTGTCATTCATGAAGCGCGCGACGGCGATGCGGCGCTACTTGTGATTCGCGACGAATCGCCCGACATCGCGCTGCTCGACATCGACATGCCGCGGCGCACGGGACTCGAGGTCGTCGCTGCATTGCCCGCCGAGGCGATGCCGCACGTTGTGTTCGTGACCGCGTACGACGCGCATGCGGTGCAGGCGTTCGAACTTGCTGCCGTCGACTACGTGCTGAAGCCGTTTGACGCACAACGATTCGCGTTGGCGATGTCACGCGCCAAGAGGGCGCTCGCTTCAAGTCAGCGTCAGCACGACTTCACAAAGCTTCTCGCGCTCCTGCGTCAGCAGGTGTCACCGACGATCGACGCGGTACGGCCACTGTACGCAGACCGTTTGCCGATCGAGGACGGCGAGCGCCACGTGCTGGTGCGCGCTGCCGATATTGATCGTTTCGAAAGCGATGGCCGCGCGGTGCGCGTGCATGTGGGCGGACAGGTGCGGCGAATACGCTTCACGCTCGGCGAACTCGAGGAGCGTCTCGATCCCGCGCGTTTCGCCCGCGCCGGTCGGAGCGCCATCGTGAATCTCGACCGGGTTCACGCGTTTGAGGCGGTCGGACACGGTGACTTCCTGCTGTCCATGCGTGACGGAAGCCGCGTGCGCCTCAGTCGACGCTATGCCGGAGCCGTAGCTGGGCGACTTGGGTTGTCGTGATCCTCCTTCCTCTCATGCCGCCGCCCCAGCCACACACCAATGCCCGCCCACGCCAGCGCCGCACCGGCACCCATGAGCGCCACTGTCGCTCCGGCTACGCCGCTCGCACGCACGGCGTTCTGGAGCTGCGCCACGAGCGCGTCCGCGCCGCGGTACACGGGCACGTCAATGAGATTCTTGGCTTTGTACTTGGATTCCGTGTCGAGCGTGCTGAACAACATCTCGCGGCCGGGACGGATGAACGCGTATTCGCCCCAACGACGGATCACGAGCACCACGGCCAGCACGGCAAACGTGCCGGACAATGAGATCGCGAGAAAGCCCACCATTACAATCAGCGGCACAACCACGAGCAGCGCAGTCACACCCAGACGCGATGCGATGCGTCCGGTGAGGAAGAACTGCGAGAGAATCGTGAGCGTCTGCACGACGTAATCGATGCGCGCGAATACCTGCGTGCGCTGGTCACGGTCCTCAAACGTCCGAGCGACAATCTCCAACTGCTCGAAATACAGCAGCGTGTTCGCCGTGGACAGCAGCACCACGAACATCGCAATCATGAGCAGGTAGGGCGACTTGAGCACCAGCCAGAATCCGGCAAACGGATTGCCGCCGATTGGACGATCGCCTTCTACGCCAGCATTGCCCGGCGCCGTCCACACATTGATGAGAATGCGCTGACAGATGATCGCGCCCACGAACATCGCGGCACCGATGAACAGCACTCCACTCGTGCCCACGCGCTGCACTGTCAGGTCGGTGAGCAGCGGTCCCACCAGCGCGCCGAACGTACCACCCGCCGCGATCACGCCGAACAATCGCTTGACCTGCGGACTGCTGAAGAGCTCCAGCAAAAAACTCCAGAACACCGACACCAGCATCAGGTTGAGCACACTGATGCCGACATAAAACGTGCTGCCAAGCGCCGTGTTTTCCGGCGTGCGCGCGAACAACACACCAAACACCGCAAACGCAATCGCCACGGCCGTGTAGATCGCGGGCAGCAACACCGAGCGCCGAATCTTGCCGACCAGCCACCCATACAGCGGCACAATTGCAATCGCGCCGAGCGATGTCAGGATCCACAGGTCTGCCACGCGCTCGGAGCCAAGCACGGTGCCGATCGTTTCGCGCACGGGACGCACGGCGAAGTAGCCGCCGAGTACGAAGAAGAAAAGTCCGAAGGCCGCGATGACGGCGGGCGCTTCACTGGGTTCAACGTTGGCGTAGCGGCCCAGGAGGCGGGCGAACGGCGACGGGGCAGGTTGCACGGAAACGTGGCGGGGGGAGCGGCGCTGAGGCGGGGTGGGGCGGCGGAAGCATGCTGGTTGATCCTTGGGGAAGCAACCGCACGTGGGATAACGCGCAGGGGGGCGGGATCGCTCGCGCGTTTTCTTTGTAGCGGAGATCGGGTGCGCGGGAGCGGGGCGGCGTTGGCGCTCAGTGCGACGGGGCGAAGGCACCGAGGCTGAATGGCCGGATGGACCGGGCCTTATGGCCTGATACACGAAACGCAACCGCCGCCGCATGGCCGTTGGCCGCAGTGTGATTCGTCTATGCGGCTGTGTGGCTTCGTCCATCTGGCCATTCAGCCGGGCGGATTCGTACACCGGCGCCGAGCAACAATCCGGCTCGGCGGGCGTCCGCGTGGCAGACGTTCAGGCTCATGGCGACGGGGCGACGGCGACGAGGCTGAATGGCCGGATAGACACAGCCATATGGCCTGATACACGAAACACAACCGCAGCCGGATGGCCTTTGGCCGCAGCTATCGGTCGGCGGCGAGGGGAGGGGGAGTGCCCGCCCGCCGCGTGCCCCACGGACGACGCAACTGCTTGGCCGCGCCACGCCGGTCCGCACCAGTCGCGGTATTCGGCAACCGCACCGTAATCGCCACCACGCGCGGCATTTCGGCGCGCGCCGGGGCCGCTCCCTTGTCGACAACGACGGTGCGGGTGTTGGCGCTCGCGCCCGGGTTCATGAAGGGCGGCATGCGCCGTGACGATCGCCGCGTGCCGGCTGCTGTTGGCTCCGGAGGGACCAGACGAAGACGAATGCCCGCCCCGCCGGTGGTGGCGGCATGGCCGGTCCCCACCACCAGCAGAGCCGCATCCCGGTCCCGCGCCAGTTGGCTCAACCGGAACGTGAGCGGACGCGGCAGCACGGGGGCGCCGTCGAGCACCACCAGACCGAACACGCCGCTGCGCAGCAGTCGATCGGCGCACCACGCCGCCCGGTCGGCCTGACGGGGCCGGATGACCACCAGACGGGCGCCCAGCCCGGCCCACGCCTGCGGGGCGAGCGTGCGCGACGCGTCCACAATGGCCACCCACGCGCCGGACTTGAGTACCTGCGCCACGACACGCCTGGCGAGCGTGGCGCGTCCGCTGGCGCGCGGACCCACGAGCTCGGTGAGCCGGCCGCGGGGAATGCCGCCGCCCAGTGCGGTATCGAGGGTGAGCACGCCGGTGGGCCAGGCCGGACCGGCGGGCGGTGCCGTGGGGACAAGGGCCTCGAGACTGGCCCGGATGGCAGCGACAGCGGTGTTCATGTACCGAATATAACCCGAACTCTGACAGTTCCGCTGGCGGCCGGTCGAGGCGGCGGACGCGGCTACTGACTGGCGCCGACCGACGGGCGGGGCTAGCCTACTCCGATGCGCCCCCTCTCCGATATCGAAATCCAGCGTGCCCTGAGCGCCCTGCCGGGCTGGTCACGCAAGGGACACATGCTCACGCGGACCTATCAGTTCGCCGAGTTTCCGGCCGGCATCGACTTCCTGCGCCGAGTGGCGGACGTCGCCGAAGAGCAGGCGCACCATCCCGATGTGGATGTGCGCTATACGAAGCTGACGTTCTGCCTGAGTACGCACGACGCGGGCGGCATTACGGAAAAGGACTTCACGCTCGCCCGCGCCGTGGATTCACTGTACGGAGACGGCGTCAGTCCGCACGCTTGAGTGTGACGCCGCCGTTGACGGTGCTCGCCTTGAGCGTGCGTCCGCCGGAACCGATCGTGCCACGCAGGCGCTTGCGACTGATCGAACCCTGAATGGTGACGGGGAAGTCGGTGCTCACACTGCCGTTCACGGTTGACACGTCGAGGTCCACGTTCGCATTCGACGGCAACTCGAGATTGATCGCGCCGTTGACCGTGGAGAAGGCGAGGTCATCGCGGTCGAGCGCGCGCATGGATGCGTTGATCGAGCCATTGACCGTTTCTGCGCGCACGGGGCCGCCTGAGCTGCGCGCGTCAATGCTGCCATTGACGGTGCTGGCGTCCACCCTGCCGGATACGCCTTCGATATCGACG
>JBBQNT010000262.1:0-5387 GCA_038330215.1 Gemmatimonadales bacterium | reverse complement strand
GGGCACGCGGCGGAAGGCGGCACCGGCAACGGCGGACGGGCCACCCGCCCTCGTCCCCGCGCCACGACTCGCGCCGACCGAGGCCGCCCGCCGGTGGGCGGCGCTCCTGCAGCAGATCTTCGAGGTCGACCCGCTCGCGTGTCCGACGTGTCGCGGGCCCATGCGGATCATCGCGTGCATCACCCAGGCGTCGGTGATCGACCAGATCCTCGCCCACCTCCGCTCCCGCGCGGCCCACGCGGCCCACGCCGGCGCGCGGAGCCCCCCATCGACGCGGGCCCCCGCAAGCCGGGGCACGTCACGCGCCTCACGCCCGTCCGCCGACGCCCCGACGCCCGCATGAGGACGCGCCTCCCGACGCCCCACCACCACGCGGGGACGTTCGGCGCGCGCGACGGTCCCACTGCGGCGTTCGATGGGCCCCGCCGGCATCCGCCCCTGCACGGCGACCGCCGGTCGCCCGGCGCTTCTAGCGCACGAGCGAGACGGAGGGCACGCCGCCACCTGTCTCGCGGCGCTGGCGAGGCCGACGATCACGCCGTATCCTCGACGGATAGTCGACCGACCCCGATTGAAATTCCTATCCCATTGCGATCTCGGGCGACGTCTCGCAGCGAGCGCGTCGCCACGAGTTCCGACAGGCGGCGCAAATGCTCGAGCGACTTCGCAAGGTGGCGCCGGTGATCGTGGTACCCGGCAATCATGACTCGGCCTGGTGGTTTGCGCCGGTGGGCGTGGGTGTGCCGTCGCTCATTCATGCCGGCTACCGGAAATGGATCAGTCGCGATCTCGAGCCAACGCTGCATGTACCGGGCGCCACGCTCGTCGGGCTCAACTCATCGCACGGCATTCGCCTGCACACCCTCACACGTCGCCCACGAGACCTGTCGGTGAAGGGCGCGCTCACCGACGCTCAGCTGGAGGATGCCCGCAAGCGCTTTGCGGCCGCGCCTGCGGGAGACCTGCGCGTGCTCGTGGTGCACCACAACGTGGTTCCGGGCGAACTCTCACAACGCTGGGGACTGACGCGTCACGAACACATGCTCGACGCCATCGTGTCGACTGGTGCGGAGGTGGTGCTGTCAGGCCACGATCATCAGGAGCGTGTGGTGCAGGTTGAGCGCGCGGGCGGTTCGTTCGTGGCGAGCACCGCCGGTACGCTCAGCAATCGCAGTCGTGGTGCTCGGGCGAGTGCATTGGTCACGGTGACGGCCGACGCGGACATGCTCCAGGTGACGCCACACATGTACGAAGAGGCCGCCGGCGTATTCCGGGCGGTGCAGGGCGTGCGGATGGGGCGGTGGGCAGCCGAGAGCTAACGAATCGACCGCGCGAACTCGTTACAAAATGCCCTATATCATTTTTTTCTTGCGACGTGAGAGTTGCCTGTCCGTCTGAGCCGGCAGCGTGCCGTGCTCCACCACCACCACCCTCCATTCCGGAGTGGATATGCGGATGATCGTGAAGTTCGGAGTTCCCGTTGTTGGTCTCGCTGCGGCGTTCCTGCTAGGTACGGCGCCTGCGCTGCACGCTGTCCAATCGGGATGCATGGCAGAGCGGTATGAGTATGACATCCTTTTCGACGACAAATGGCATGGTGGGGACGCGGAGCCACCGACGACCGGTTGCGGAGGCGGAGGAGAGGGCGGTGAATGTGAGTGGGGTATGCCGTTCAACCATCAGAACGTGACCAACGCGCACAGCAACTGGGATCCCGGTAGCCTTAGCTCGGGTGGCCACACGTGGGTATCCGGCGGTAGCTGCAGCTCGGACGTCTGAGCAGTCGTCTTGCGGACCGGTCTCGGTCTTGGCCCGCGCACCGGCTGACCGGTGCGCGGACCTGCGGGCATTCAAGTCTCCGCAGGTTCTCGTCGCTCCACCTGCGGCGGCTTCTCTCCTGGTCAAAGATCAATGTGCTGAGAAAGCGTGAACAACTGAGCTTGAACGAGCCGTTCAACAGCTGTGATCTTGGTGAGCCAGTAGCGTCGAAAAGGTCGTTCTGATCGCCTGTGCTCGCTGAACCCTTGCACAGGACGTGTTTTCCTCACCTCCGCAGGGCTGACCTTTGGCGATTTTTCTAAGCAGAAGTTTCTCGTCCCCCAGCTTCGGCAGAAGGGAGCGCTTCGCGGTCACCTCCGGATGGCAACGTATGCGGACGATCGTGAAGAGCACTGTGCACTGCCGCCCTTTCGAACGGTCTGTGGGTGCGTCCCGCGCCCAGTCGATGCGCGCCGTGAGCGTGTGGTGCGTGATGCTCTTAGGGGCATGCGCCTCGGCACCGTCGGCTGAGGCAGACGGGATCACGATCATGTCGAGCCTCGATGGAATGGACTCGTGCGACGTGGCGCCGCACGAATCCACGCGTCCCGACTCCGTAGTGCTAATCCCGACCTCAGATGTGCCCTGCCGCATCGTCGCCGTGCCAACTGGTGTCACCCTCTCCGCAGACGCCGACAGCGTGCTGTCTGGAACTTATGGTGGCGCGACAACTGCCGTGGTCTCCGACAGTCGTGGGCGCTATTTCTCGCCACTGAATCGGCAGAGTATCGTCGCCGCCTGGGACTCGACCGGGCGATTTCTGAAACTCATCGCCGTGAAAGGTGGCGGTCCAGGCGAAATCTCGCACACACCGGCAAGCGTCTTCGTGGATCAACACGATTCGCTTTTCATCGTAGATGGGGCTGGCCGATGGGCAGTCTTCGATCCTGAACTGCGTCTGGTACGCACATTTCTTCTCAAGGCGCCGTATACGTCAGTTGGCGTTGCGCCAAGTGGTGTGATCATACGGCTGGAGTTGGACGATCCAGCGTCCGGCGCCGCCTTGTCGCTCAGCAATGCCGAGGGTGAGCGTCGGCGAGACGTGGGGGTGGCCCGAGCAACTGCCGGTTCACTGTCGGGGTTGCGTCGCGGGCGGCTTCATGTGGATGCGCGAGGGGAAAGCTGGATTGCGCCGACGGCAGGCAGCGGAGAGGGTTTCGTCATAGAGCGACGATCCACTGAAGGTGCGCTGCTTCAGCTGGTCCAACGAGAGGCTCCATGGCTGCCGCTGAGAGGATATGACGACTTCGATGCGCTTCCCCAGTTCAACTCACTCTACGTCGATGCTGAATCGCTATTGTGGGTGCTGGTGTCGGTGAAGGATGCGCGGTTCACCGCACAAGCAGCGAGTGATCGGCGCACACCAAAAAGCGAACTTGCCGACCTGCGACTCGAAGTGCTCGATCCGGCCGAAGCGACAGTGATTGCGAGCGCCCGATTCGACGACGTGGACGCGGACAGCCTGCCGCCGATGTACCCGGTACTCAACTCACATCGATTGGCATGGGGGACATCAGTGAATCAGGATGGTTTCCGAAGCGTGGTGCTCTACCGACTTCACCTGGTGCGTCAGTGATCCATGTTCCGCCGCTCCGAATCTATCTGATATGGTCGGCGCTGCTCTCGATAACTGCGTGCAAGGGCGACCGAACGCCTGAATCGGTTGCGCTTGAGACCAGCAGTGTAGCGCATGTGCATTACTCGCTGCGTGATCTTGAACTCGCGCCGCGACTGCGCAGCGAACCGGTGGCGGATGGTGCATTCGGCCGTTCCGTCAACGATTCACTGCCCGGGATCGAGGCGCCGAACACCATTGTGGCGCTGCCGAACGGCAGTATGGTCATACAGCACGATTGGTTCGACGTCGAGGTATTTCGTGGCCTCGAGCGTCTTCGCACGGTCGAGGTCCCGGACACAACGCGCACGCATCGCGTCATAGGGATCTCGGATACATTCGTGTTCGCTTCGCGTGGCAGAACGCTAATGGTGCCAGTCTCCTCCGGTGCACCGCCCGTTCCCTTCGCCGAGGCACAGGATCTCATCGGTGCCCTGAGTGACGGCACGCTCATCAAAGTGGTGCGGTCCTCGAGAACGCCGAGAAATGCGGGATTTCGCACGGTCAGCACCGACGTGTTCGTGGAAGCGTGGCGGCTCAACGTGCAAAGCACCGAGTTTCGTCGCCATCGGACACTGCCGCTACACGCGGAGCAGGTGAGCCTGATGACATTTCTTCCGTGGTTTGCGTTCCCGCTCGCCGCGATCGGAAGTGGCACGCTGTGGATCTCTCAAGTCAGCGACGCCGAGCTGCTTCGGCTGTCCTCCGATCTCAAGCCTGAGCTGCGAGTGACTTGGGACGATGCGGACAGCCTTCTCGCACCCGCGGAACAAGCGGTACTGCGCAACCAGCAATTCCGAAACCGGAATCATCCCGACTTCGACTCCGCTGCGGTGGAAAAGGTGCTCGCCGAGTCTGGACATGCTCGTGCGATCGACCGTCTGCTCGCGGGACCCGATGGCTCCGTCTGGGTTCGGAAGCGCCTGCCGTGGACAGAGCCGCTACCGGACAGTGTGAGCTGGTACGGGTTCTCCGGAGACGGCGCGCTCATCGGGCATATCCAGTTCCCGCACACAACCACCGTGTATGTACTGTCCGCCACCGAGGCCATCGTATCGAGTGCCGGGTCGGCGTTTGAGGTCGAGCGGAGGCGTATCGACGCTCACCCGAGGCATATACCGCCTGAGCGCTGATGCCGGACACATCGCGCGAAGCGCTGACGTGCTCAACCCCCACCGGACCGCATCGACTCACGCCATTGTTCGAGCTGTGCCACGCGTGCTTCGAGCGACGCCACCTCGGGTGAGGCGACGCGGACGGTCCACGGTGTAACTCTCATCGGTGTCGAGCTGGTCCCCGTGGGTCGACGTGCGATCCTGTCCAACTCCGATGCGTCCGGCGCGGCCCGTGTAAACAACCACCGCCCAGGCGCACCCACCCACGTCCACCGAAACAGCCGCTCAGTGAGCGGCATGCGCATCGGACTGCGCAGCAGCGCGACGATGCCCGCGCCAAGCAACACGGAGCGCAGCATGAAAGAATCACCCCTGAAGCGACTCTGCCACTACGGCCCGTGGCGTCCGGTCGTCGGGCAGGTGGCCGATAAGTTCCTCGCGTGTGGGATCCTCGAGCACGGCTTCGCCCGCATCCGCTGCGACGACTGCGCGCACGAGTACCTGCTCGCGTTCTCGTGCAAATGCCGGTATTTCTGCCCGAGTTGCCCTGCCCAAGCGCCTCGCGATCTGGACGCAGTGGCTGGACACCACCCTGCTCGCGCCGGTGCCGCACCGCCCAAGTGGTGCTCACCATCCCGAAACGGCTCCGCGCCTACTGTCTGTACCGGCGGCGCCTGCTCGGCGAGATCGCCCGCGTGGCCGCCCGCACCGTCACCGCCGCCATTCGCACGCTGACGGGCGAGCGCGACCTCGCGGTCGGCATCGTGGCCTGCCTGCAGACGCATGGGTCGCGCGCCAACTGGCATCCGCATCTCCACCTGCTCGTCACCGACGGTGGT
>JBBQNT010000261.1:0-5390 GCA_038330215.1 Gemmatimonadales bacterium | reverse complement strand
AAAGATACCTCCGCATATCGTCCAGCTTCGTGGCGGCCTGTTCCAGGATCGCCCCGCGATTTCCGTCCTGCATGCTACCTCCACGAACGACACGAGCCGCCGCTTCGCCAGGGAAGCGCGGCTCGCAAGAAGAACTTCACGGTGCCGTGGTGGAAGATACTCGCCGCCGCGCCCAGTCTCCAGATGGTGTCAGCGCGAGCGACGCAATCTCGCGCTATCAGAACAGGCGCTGGCCGCTCGCGAGAATGTCGTTGAGCGCTTCCTGGAAGTGCGGCGTCGATTCCGCCAACTCACGGCCCACCTGGTCGACGTATTCCTCGTAGCTCTTCTTGATCTCCTCGCGGAAGAGCTGACGAAGCGTGCCCTGGGCGAGCCCTTCGTCGCGCCTTCCCGGATGGTACGCCACCAGGTCGGAGACGAGCGCTCGGGCAAGACGGCGCGCGCGCTGGCCCGGATCGGCGTTCAGGAACGGGTTGATGGTACGGCGAGGCGTTGGGGCGACTGGCTGCGCGGGGGTTGGCGGGGACGTCGGTGCGGCCGGGGTCCCCGGAGGCGGACTCATCGGTCCCACACTGCGCGGGGTGGGCGGCAACGGCGCCCGGGCTGGCGCGGGCGTGGCCAAGGGGGACCTGCCCGCAGCAGGCGTGCCCGTGGAAGTCGCGGCAGACGCGCTTGGCGACGCGCTTAGCGACGCGCTTGGCGACGCGCTTAACGACGCGCCAGCGTGGGGCCCGGCCATTGCCGAACTGGCCATGGCGGCGGCGGGCGTGCGCGACGGCGTGCGCAGCGGACCGGTGCCACCCGCGACGGCGATGATGCCGCCACACACCGAGCAGCGCGCCCGGACGCCCGTGGCCGGAACCTTGGCCGGGTCGACCCGGAATACGGAGCGGCAATCGGGGCAGCTGACGGTCATCGTCCGGTCCCCGTGCGCAGCGACGGCAGCGCGCCGCGCGCCTCGTCGGCACGCGATTCGGGTTCGTCGTCACGTCGGCGGTCCAGCGTCCAGACGGAGCCGGGCAGTGTTTTGGCGTAGGTTTTCATTTCGGTGGCCAGTTCGCTGACCTCGACCGCCCGCGAAAACCGCCGGCGCTGGTTGGTCACGACACCCACTGACAGCGTCATCAGGGGCACACGATGCAATTGGTTGCGTCTATCCTTGCCGAGAAAGTACCCGGCCCGCCGGTCCGCGTCGGAGTATTGCAGCGGGGCGAGCTCGTCGAACACCCGAATGACCTCGTCACAAACTCGCGGCAAGGCGGCGATCGGAACAATGTACAGAAAATCGTCGCCACCGATATGGCCAACGAACCCGTCCGATGGACACAGGCCGCGCACGACGTCATGCAGCAGGCGCGCCAGCAGGCGGATGACCTGATCGCCGTGATAGAACCCGTAGCGGTCGTTGAACTCCTTGAAGTGATCGAGATCGGCATAGCAGGCGGCGAACACTTCGTTGGTGGCGAGTCGACGGCCGATCTCCGCCTCGATTTCGCGCGTACCCGGCAGGCGGGTGGACGGATGCACGTCGGTGTCTCGATCCGAGCGCCGCAGCAACGCTGAAAGCCGCGCGTTCGCTTCGGCGGGCGCCAGCTCCTCATGCAGCACCTCGTCGGCGCCAGCGTCGAAGGCGAGCCCGAAATCCACATCGCTTCCCACCACGACCACCGGGATAATCGCAGTCCACGAATCCCGCTTGAGGCGACGGCACAGGGTGAGCGCCGCCGACGCGGGTCGCGCATCGAGCACGATGGCGCGCGGTCGCGCACGGAGCGCCCACGACACCACCGTGTCCGCGTCGTCGGCAAACAATACCGAGTCGCCGACATCCGTCCACCACGCCGTCAGCCAGTCTGGCAGCGGATGGCCGCCAGTCACGACGACGATCGTGTCTTGTGTGATCCGGGGTGTGGTCATCCGTTCGGCACGTTGCCGTCGGCTGAAAGGGTGCGCTGCAGGAGCAGCTCGCATACCGGATCTTCGCCCGGCAGCGCTCTCAGGCACAGACGATTGGCGGGAGGCTTTCGGCACGATGTAACGCACGTCACCGGTGGCATGACGCGCGCTCGATCGTCAGCGGCGCGGCATCACTGGCAGCTGGAACGTACCCATGATACCGAACTGCTGCTCACCACCCGGCGCCGCCGGTGTGCCGTAGACGCGCAGCCGGACGCTGGCGTACGCGTCCACGAGGCTGAGGGCGTGATTGGCCAGCAGCAGCCCGACCATCTGCTTTGTGCGACGCGACGCATCGTTGGCTCGGTCGATGGTTTGACGGTACAGGTCCTGCTCCAACTGCGCGTCCCGCCAACTCCAGAGGAAGTCCTCGCCGGCGGCGCGCCGCTGGTAGAACTCGAGCGCGCGCTGGAACTCGACCGATCCGGCATCGGGCGGGACGTCCGGATCGCGCCAGTACGTTTCCCGCGCCAGCATCCAGATCGAGCCGTTGAACGTCGCCGGGTCGGACTCGGGCGTGAAGCCATTGCCCGGCGTCCGATTGTACGCCCCGCTTTCCAGCGCGTGCTGCATGCGCTCGTAGTACGGCCAGTCACCGTCGGGGCGCGCGCCCGTGCTCGAGGCACGAGCCACGGTACGGGCGATTTCGCGATACGCATCGCGCTCGCGCGACGCGTCGCGATTCGAGCGCACCGCCTGCAGAACCAGGTAGCCCTCGAGAGCGGCGTACACCACGCCGCGCTGTTGGCGAAGCAACCCCTGGCCCGCGCCTGGAAGAATCGCGGAAAGCAACGGTGCGCTCCATGGTGCTGGCGCGCCCGTCTGGCGCAACGATGCGTCCAATTCCCTGGACTCGGCGACAACGGACGATACCAGTCGGGATCGCTGCGTGGGCTGCGCGTCGGCTGTCGTTGGCAACGCCACCGCGAGCGACAAGCCACAGAGTAACGCGAGGTTTCCACGCCGTGAGCCCCGGTGCGCCCCGCCTGTAAGCGCCTGTCGCGGTACAGCCGAAGGGGGCTGCATCAGAACAGGAAGCGCAGGGACACGTAGGTCGGCGACTGACCGGCCTGCGATGAGAATCGATCAAAGCGTCGCGCGATATCCAGCACCATGCCGTCGGAAAGAAACGCACCGAGTCCGATCGCCGGTCCGCTGCCGTCGCCCTCTACCAACGTGTAGCCGCCGCGCAATGCGTAGCGGCTACGATAGGTGAGTAGCATGCCCACTCGCGCACTGAGCGACTCGTACGCCACGCTGCCCAGCAGATCGGCCAGCACATCGATGGACGTGTCTGCGGAGTCCAGCGCAGCGACAGGAATCCGCGCACTCGCACCAATATGCCAAGTGCGCGGCAGCGGATCCGCCTGCTCTGCATCGAGCACCTGAAAGCTCGGCCCGATGTGCCGAACCGCCGCCGCGACAGTAACAGGAAGCGACGTGGGCAACACGTACTGCGCACCTACATCGACGGCACTGCCCGAGCCCACGATCTGCGGCGTGTTGCCGCAGACGCCGGAACAGGTGAACGCCAGTCGCGCGTATTTGTAGCTCAGTCCAAGACGGAGACGCTCGCCGACAGGCGTCGCGTAGGACACCATGGCGATAGAGCTGCGGATGGTCAGCGTGCCGACTTCGCCGCCGGTGACATCGTCGGTAACCGCCTGGCTACCGTAGTCAAGAATGGTACCCGCGAGACCGATCGTGCCGAACACACGAGAGGGGCGAGCGATGCTCAGCGCGGCACTCGTTCCTTCGAACGTCTGCGATCCGCTCAGAGAGAGCTCTGTGCGCGTCATGGCACCGAGCGCGGCCGGATTCCACCACGCGCCGTCCGGGCCCAACGTGTCCGCTACAGCGGCGGTACCGGAGCCTACGCTCCGCGCCCCCACGGGTAGCAGCAAAAACGCCGCGCCGGCACCTTGCGCACCGAGACCACGCGCGCAGGGAATGCCGATCATCGCCATCGCGACCGCCAGCGGGGCCACACAGACCAAAAGCTTGTTCACGCCGACGAGCTGGGGGTGGGATCGCCGTAGCCGAGGCGGTTGACCGCCCCACGCTTCTTGCGCCAGTTCGGCAGTACCTTGACCCACAAGTCGAGGTAGACCGGCTCGCCAACGAATTTTTCTATTTTCAAACGAGCCGCCCGCCCGAGTTTTTTGATTTGCTGTCCGCCGGCACCGATCACGATGGCCTTCTGGCTTTCGCGTTCAACGTAGAGAACCGCCCGAATGTACAACGGTGTAGAGCCCTCGCGGTATTCATCGATTGCACAGGCGAGTGCATGCGGCAGTTCGTCGCCCAACTGCTCCATGGCGGTTTCGCGCACGAACTCGGCGCAGAAAAACCGCATCGGGAGCGTGCTGATTTCGTCCGCTGGGTAAAGATACGGGCTCTCCGGAAGCGCAGACGTGATGGCGCGCACCAACGGCTCGAGGCCGCTACCGGTGAGCGCCGACATGCAGATCACGGGCGGCTCGGCAGCGTCGGCCGAGATCTTGAGTGCGCTTCGGATTTGCGGGTCGAGTTGATCCGTCTTGTTGAGCACGGTGATGATGGGCGCCCGAGGAAGACGCTCGAGGGATGCCGCTTCCAGAAACGGCGGCCACGGCGCAGGCGAGTCAGCGGGGCTCACGGCCCAGTCGCGCACCGCGTGGTCCTTGAGGGATGCGACATCGACCACATACACCAGGACATCGGCATCGCGCACGGCGGCGAGTGCGGCACCGCGCATGGCCTGATGCAGGAGGTCTTTGGGGTCGAGCAGTCCTGGTGTGTCGAGCACGACCATCTGCGTCTCGTCTTCGGTGCGCAGTCCGACGACGCGGTGTCTGGTGGACTGCGCCTTGGGGCTGGTGATCGCGAGCTTTTCGCCGACGAGTCGGTTGAGGAGGGTGGACTTGCCGGCGTTTGGCTTACCGGCGACGGTGACGAAGCCGGCGCGAGACATGGCAGGGAGGATGTGAGGGCGGCGCCCGCGACGCAACGGGCAACGACAGAAGAGAGTGAGGGAAGGCTATGAAACACGAAACCCCCGCCACAGTGAAGTGACGGGGGCTCCGCAAAGGGTGCCGGCAACGGCCTACTCTCCCGCGATCTCTCGACCGGAGTACCATCGGCGCTGTCAGGCTTAACGACCGTGTTCGGTATGGGAACGGGTGTGGCCCTGACGCTCTAGTTGCCAGCGAAAACTGCAATATGTGTGTTCTGTTGTTGAACAACAGACGCTGGAAGTGATCATGGGGTGCGCGATTGTCGCCGCGCACCAAGTATAGCTACAGCTTTGCAGGTTTGACTTGATCCCATGGAAAACCATGGGGGGAGTCAAGCCTCACGGGCGATTAGGATGGCTTCGCTCGGAACGCCTCGCAGCGCTTCCACGTGCCACCTATCGACGGAGTAGTCTCCTCCGGCCCTTTAGGGAGCTCAAG
>JBBQNT010000260.1:0-5404 GCA_038330215.1 Gemmatimonadales bacterium | reverse complement strand
AACGAAGCGCCTGCAGACAGGCCGACGTTCTGTACCGGCGTGAGCACTGGCCGTGCAGAGGGTGAACGAAGCAGCAACACGCTTGTCGCGAGCAACAAGGCGGCAGCGGCGGCGAGCGCGATGGCCGAGCGTGAAGCGGTTCGTCGACGTGCTCGTGGCGTGAGTTGTGCGCGTACTGCGGGCCAGACATGTTCTGGCGGCGCAACTTCGAGCGGCAGTTTGCCGAGCGCGTCGTCAAGTCGCTGCTCGCGCGACTCGTCCTCATGGTGTGGGGTGTTCATCGTTCGAGATACTCCGCGAGTGTCCGACGCGCTCTGACGAACTGCGCGCGTAGCGCCACCTCAGATGATCCTGTGAGACTGCTGATCTCTGCGTACGAATATCCCTCGATCGCGCGCAGTACGACTACGATCCTCGCGTCCGACGAAAGCGTGGCCATCGCCCGTTCGAGGTCGAGTCGGTCCGCAACGTGCGCGTCGCGAGCGGTCGCGCTCGTGGCCCCGGTCGACTCGACCGACTCGACCGACTGGACGCGGATTGCTCGCCGCGCATCCCGTCGCAGGTGCTCGAGCGACGTGTTGATCGCGATGCGATGCAGCCACGTTGCCAGCGCGCTCTCGCCACGATACGCGGGCAACGCGTCCCACGCGCGCACGAAAGCGTCCTGCAGCACATCACTGGCCGCCGCTTGATCGCCCGTAAGGCGCAAACATGTGGCGTAGAGCCGAGGCGCGTGCGCCTCGTATATCTCGGCGAACGCGTGCTCGTCGCCGCGCTGCGCGCGTCGCAGCACGTCGGTCGGCACTGGATCCCGTGCCGACATCGCGACCACGGGACGCGCCGTCATGACGTGCGCCATGGGACGAGCGACGGGTGACAGTTCAACTCGCGTCCGCGCCATTGGTTCGTGCGTGGGCCACCAGCACGATCACCAACCGGATCTCATCGTCCACAAGCTCGTTGCGAATCGGATCGAATCGATAACGTATGCCCCACCGCTGCCGGTCGATGGTCACCTCGGCGCGAACGTGCACTTCGCCTTGGCGTTGATGCCTGATGCGCGCGGGAAAGCGAATCGCGTGCGTGACATCACGCAACGTCAGTTCACCCCATGCGTCCACCCAGTCGGCGTTCGTGCGCGCGCGTGTTCCGGAGAGCACGAACGTGGCCACCGGGAATCGCTCCGTCCAGAAGAAATCCCGGCTTCGCAGGTGATCTCTGAGGCGTCGCCGAGGCACGGCATCCGAGCGGGGGATATCGGTGATCTCCAGGTTGTGCATATCAAGCGTGAAACGGCCCTGGCAGTACGTCGGAGAGCAGGGCCCAAGTCTAGCGTCGAGCAGCCGCACCAGTCCCTCGTGCCGTCCGCGTCCCCGAAACTTGGTGCCGATCCACTCCACGCGCGATTGCGTGAGGTCCACCTCCCAGCCAGGTGCGGCGACGGGCGAGTCATCTGAGAGCGTTGCTGCGAATGCCATCGGTACAAACATCGCGTACCAGGCGCAGCGATACCCGCTCATCGCCGAGCCTCGGAGAGCAGAATGTCGCGCGACGCACGGAGCACGCCGCTGTCGTCGCGACGAAGTTGCACAACTCCCCTTCCGGCGCGTTCCTCCGCAGTAAGCAGCGGGTCGTCGGCGAAAACGATGGACTCGATCCAGCCCTCAGCCCCTCCGACCGGCGTGAGGGTGACATGGATGTGCGCGGCCGCGTTCCTCTCCGGGTAGGGCGCAGGCCGAATAGTTTCGATGCGATAGCGTCCGTCTGCAGCCGTTCGCAGCCATCCGCGCAGGGCGCCGTGGCGGCGTGCGTTGCCCGTTTGATCTCCTCGCATTGCATACGCGCCCGTCGCGTCGGTCTGATACGCATAGACCAGGACACCAGCGGCGGGCGTGCGGCCATCGGCCTCGAAGATTCTGCCGCTAACAACCAGTCGCTCGCCGGGCTCGGCGCTGCCAGCGAGGCGCATTGACGACTCAAGGCTCGGCGGCGCCTCGGTGGCACCGCACCACTCGCAGGCAGGCAGCGGCGGACGCGATTGCGCTTCCGGCCGGCACGCCACGGTGGCGACCAGCAGGAGCGCGAACGGGAGATGAAGTCGCATGCGGTGCACCTCAGCGGGAGTATGGACCGACGGTGTTCGCCGATGCCCTGTCCCTTGGATGCCGCCGGAGCGTACGATGTGACATCGGGTGCGACGCTGGGTGCGACGCTGGGTGCGACGCCAGGGGCGACGCCGGGTGCGACGCCGGGTGCGACGCCAGGTGCGACGCTTGGTGCGACGCGAGCAGGCCGCCACGATTGTCATGCTGTTGGTACGGAGAGTTACATTACGGCGCACGGCTCGTCGGTCAAACAGCAGCCTGTGCGACGGGGCCGCGAGGCACGGCACGACAGCGGCCGACCCTACGAGCGCGACATCGCGCTCTCCTCACACTGGCGCCACTGGCGCGGTGTTCCGCATGACAACCGATGGACAGGACAGTGCAGCCTTCCCAGGCCGCGGTTCTTTGTCCGCTCCACCGCTCGATCCTGCGGCGCTGGCGATTCGCAAACGTCTCGCCGACGCCTCCCGTCTTGCCACCCTGCGCAGCACCGGACTTGTCAAATCGCCTCCTCCGGAGGTGCTCGAACGGCTCACGCGCGCGGCGACACACCTGCTGGGCGTGCCGGTTGCGCTCATTTCGTTGGTGGACGATGAACGGCAGTGGTTTGCCGGCCTGAGTGGTTTGACCGGGTGGGCCGCCGAACAGCGTCACACGCCGCTCAGTCATTCGTTCTGCCAGTACGTGGTGGCGCACCAGGCGCCGCTGATCGTGAATGACACGATGACGCACCCGGTGTTGTCCGCGAGTCCGGCAATCGTGGACTTGTCCGTGCGCGCATACGCCGGCGTGCCGCTCACCACCGCCAGCGGGCAAACACTCGGCGCATTCTGCGCCATCGACACGCAGCCCCGTGAGTGGACCGCGGATGAAGTAAACGGTCTGCGCGACCTGGCGATGGCCGCGACGTCGGCACTCGAGCTGCGGATCGCGCTCGCCGAACGACGCGCGATCGACGCGCGGCTTGCCAGCCTGATGGGTTCTTCCACCGATGCGATTTTCACCATCGACGCCAGGCAATGCATCGTCTTTGCGAACAGCGCAGGGCAACGGCTGTTCGGATACACGGCGAGTGCGGTCGTCGGACAGCCGCTCGAGACGTTGATTCCGGCCATGCAACCTGCGACGCACGGTGCCCGCCTTGCCGTCACGGCGTCGGAGGGCACCTCGGATTGCGAGATCACCGGGGCGATGCGCACGTCGATGAAGACCGCCCGACTCGAGCTGGTCGGGCGTCATCGCGATGGTCGGACGTTTCCGATCGAAGGATCGATCTCGCGGATGACCGCCGACGATGACTCCGCATACCTCGTGATCTTGCGGGACATCTCGGATCGGCGTGAGTTGGAGCAGCGCCTCGAAGTGCACGCGGAAGCATTGCGCGCGAGCGAAGAGCGGTACGCGCTGGCCGCGAGGGCGACGTGCAAGGCAATCTGGGACTTGAACGTCGAGGCGGACACGTTGGCCTGGGCCGACGGGGCGTCGGAGGTGCTCGGCACTGTACCCGATGGCATTCCGCTCGCGACGGCCTGGTGGAACGACGTCATTCACCCGGACGATCGGGAGCGGGTCATCGCCGGACTGCGTGCAGTACTCCTCGTCGGCGCTTCTGACTGGCGTGACACGTATCGGATCCGCCGCAGCGACGGCACGTTCGTGGACGTCGTCGATCGCGGGTTCGTCGTCCGTGACGGGGCGGGCCGCGCCATACGGATGATCGGTGCGATGGAAGACATCACTGCACAGAAGCTGCTCGAGGCGCAGTTCCGTCAGGCCCAGAAAATGGAAGCGGTCGGACAACTTGCGGGTGGTGTCGCCCATGATTTCAACAACCTGCTGACCGTCATCATAGGCAACCTCGAGATGGTGCTCGACGAGATCTCGGCCGGGCACTCGTCAACGGCCATGCTGCACGAGATCGGCGACGCCGCCGATCGCGCGCGAAGCCTGGTGCGCCAGCTCCTTCACTTCAGCCGCAAGCAGCCGACAAGTGCGCGTCCCGTCTGCGTTGCCGACATCGTGCGCGGTGCCGAACGGATGCTGCGTCGCGTGATCGGGGAAGAGATTGTCCTGGATGTCGTCATTGCCGATGTCGCAACCGTGGTGAACATCGACCCGGGGCAACTCGAACAGATCCTGATGAACTTTGCCGTGAACGCGCGCGACGCGATGATGTCGGGTGATCGGCAAGATCGACCGGCGGGCGGGACGCTCAGCATCGAAGTGGACCGCGTCGCAAACCTCTCGTCGGACATATCGACACCACGGTCTCGCGCCGGTACCTCCAGCGTGCGTATCACCGTGCGCGACACGGGCCACGGCATGACGCTTCATGCGCAATTGCACGCGTTCGAACCGTTCTTCACAACGAAAGCGGTCGGCAGTGGAACCGGGCTCGGTCTTTCGACGGTGTTCGGCGTTGTGCAGCAGGCGGGTGGCACGGTGCAAGTAGACAGCATGTTGGCAGTCGGCACCACCTTCACCGTCCTGCTACCCGCGAATGACACACTTCAGGTTGTCCGCGAGGCGCCGGTACTGCCAGAGTTGCTCGTCGACCCACGGATTGCACGCGAGACCATTCTGCTCGTCGAAGACGAGAATGCGGTGCGCCAGCTGCTGCGACGACTGCTGGAACGCGAAGGGTACGTGGTACTCGAAGCACGCCATGGCGCGGACGCGCTCGAACTCTGGCGCACACACGCGACCGATATCGACGTCGCCATTACCGACTTGCGCATGCCGGGAATGTCGGGGATCGCGCTCGCTGACCGGCTGCATGCGGAAAACGCAGACCTGCCAATGGTATTCATGTCCGGCTATGCCGACAACGATGCGACTGCATCGGGAAGTGCCACTGGCGTTTTCCTTGCAAAACCGTTCTCGTCAGCGCAGCTGCTGTCGGCGATCGCCACGGTGCTCGAACGACGCGCGGTGGGTATAGCGACGCACCCAGACGTGCGGTGCTCGTTGTAATCACGACGCCACGATCAGAGCCTTTCGTCTCGACGACCACGACGTTCTGCCGCACCGCGGCCATCACGGGGTGTACCCCCATCGCGTTTGGCAAGAGACAACTGCGGCAACACGTGCTACAATACTGATCCACCGACTGACAGAACGAGTGGGTCACGTCAGGTTAGCAGTCGACGCTTCAAGCAGACAAGGAGTCAGGAATGTTTCTGGCCGACAATCCGTTCTTCGACCTGTTGCTTCGCTCCCTGCTGCTCGCTTCGGTGGCACTCTTTTGGGTAGTGGCGCTGGTTCGGTTGGTGGGTTTGCGCTCCTTCTCGAAAATGACG
>JBBQNT010000259.1:0-5428 GCA_038330215.1 Gemmatimonadales bacterium | reverse complement strand
CGGCCAGCCACCGGCTCCAATCAAGGGGACGAAGCGAACAGGGGTGATGTCACGCCGAATGAGTTCGCCGCCCTGTTTCGTGAAGACCGCCAACATCTGCTCATCCCTCTCGCCGACCGGCAGCACCAGGCGTCCGCCCTCTGCCAACTGCTCCGCGTACGCGGTGGGAACGAACGGTGCCCCTGCCCCGACCACGATCCCGTCGAACGGTGCGTAGTCGCGCCAGCCGAGCGTTCCGTCGCCCAGCAGGAGACTGACATTGCGCGCGCCGACGTCCGCGAGCAAGGTGCGCGCGCGTTCCAGCAAGGCGGGAACACGTTCCACGGAGAAGACCTGCGCCGCGAGCTCGGCGAGCAGCGCCGTCTGGTACGCGGAGCCGGTTCCGATCTCGAGCACACGTTCCTTGCCCGTAAGGCCGAGCAGTTCGAGACTGCGCGCGTGCACGTAGGGCTGCGAGATCGTCTGGCCCGAGCCGATGGGCAGCGCGTTGTCTTCGTAGGCGCGGTGTCGTGTAGACTCGGGAACGAACCGGTGCCTCGACACGGTGTCGATTGCCCGCAACACGGAGAGGTCGCGAATGCCCTTGTCCTGGAGCAGTTCGACGAGTCGACGGCGCGCGCCGCGAAAACCCGCTTCTACAGGTCTTGCCACCAGTCCGCCGAGGCATCGAGCTGATCACGATGCGTAAGATCGAGGTGCAGCGGCGTGACGGAGATGTAGCCCTCCTGCACCGTGGCAAAGTCGGAATCGTCGGCGCCGCTCCACTCGACCGAACCGCCCCCAACCCAGAAGATCTCGCGTCCCCATGGATCCTTCATGCGCGTAATCGAATCGGAGAACACGCGTCGCCCCAGCCGCGTGAGCCGCACGCCCTTGATTTGCGACGCTTCGAGCGCAGGCAGGTTGACGTTGAGCAGCGTGTCGGCGGGAAACGTCGGCAGCGACGTGAGGTGCGTGAGCAGTTTGCGCAGCATGCCCACATACGAGTCGAGAAGCGCGTCGGCCCGCAGCACGGTGCCAGCAAACGACACGGCGATGGACGGGATGCCGAGCGCGAGCCCTTCCATGGCAGCCGCGACGGTGCCCGAGTAGAGAACGTCCTCGCCCATGTTGGCGCCGTGATTGATACCGCTGATCACGAAGTCGGGGCGTTCCTCCATGAGCACGCCAACAGCGAGCAGCACAGAATCGGTCGGTGTGCCGTCCACTTGCCATCGCCGCTCACCGAGTCGCACGGGACGCAGCGGATGATGCAGCGTAAGCGAGTGGCTGGTGGCGCTCTGCTCGCGATCAGGCGCAACGACGGTGAGTTCGCCGAGCGGTTCGCAGGCGCGCTCGAGCACGCCAAGTCCACGTGCGAGAATGCCGTCGTCGTTGCTGAGAAGTATTCGCATGTCAGGGTTTTGGGAGTGGCGCGTGGAGCAGTTCCTGCAGCGCTTGCAGCTCCCGCTCAAGCGCCTCGACCGATTCGAGTTCGAGCGCGACACGTGCGGACGAACGCAGCGAGCCACCGCGACGGTGCTCTTCCAGCTTCTGGCGCGCGCCATCGATGGTGAACTTTTCCACGTACAGCAATTGCTTCACGAGCAGGATCAGTTCCACTTCGCGCCGTGCGTACACACGATTTCCCGAACGATTCTTCGCGGGGCTCAGCACCTTGAACTGGCTTTCCCAGTAGCGCAGCACATGCGGCTTGAGCTCGGTCAGCGCACACACCTCGCCGATGGAATAGAACTCCTGCACCGGTTCACCCTTCAGCATCACACGTCGTCCCGTTCAGCGCGAAGTTCGCGGGCCATCAGCTCGGCAATCGCCTCGACCGGCGGTTGCCCGTCGAACAGGATGCGGTGCGTCGCCTCGACGATCGGCATTTCCACACCGGCACGCTCCGCCAGCGCGCGTGCGCTCTGCGCATTCAGCACGCCTTCGGCGACCGTATCCTTGCCAGCCAATGCTTCTTCGAGTGTCTGTCCCTGCCCGATGGCAACGCCGACCGCGCGATTCCGACTGAGCGAACCCGTGCACGTGAGCACGAGGTCGCCGAGTCCGGCGAGTCCGGCGAACGTTTCCGGATGCGCCCCGAGCGCGACGCCCAGTCGCGTCATTTCGGCCAGTCCGCGCGTAATGAGTGCCGCGCGGGGATTGAAGCCGAGACCCAGTCCCTCGACGATACCGGTCGCGACTGCCATGACGTTCTTGAGCGCGCCGCCCAGCTCGACACCGATGACGTCGTCGGTGGTGTAGACGCGAAACGCCGGCGCGCTGGCCGCCAACTGCAGGAGCGCGGCGGCCGACGGTACGGTGCTGGCTGCGACGATGGCGGTGGGTTGCTGCGCGGCGACTTCGGCGGCGAAGCTTGGTCCACTGAATGCGACGGTGGCATGCGACGGTGACTCATCAGCGACGACATCGGTCATGAGTTGCAGCGTGTCGCGCTCGATGCCCTTGGTCGCGACTGCCAGCACGGCCGACTGCGCGATATAGGCGGCGCCCGAACGCACAACGGCTCGCAGCACGTGTGACGGTGCGGCATACACGACGAGCACGGCGCCATCGAGCGCCTGCGCCGCGTCCGACGTCGCGACAAGCGTTGTCGCAAGCGGTGCGTCGGCAAGGAAACGCTGGTTGACGTGCGCGCTGTTGATGGATGCGACGACGTCGTCTTCGCGCGCCCACAAGCGAACGGCGTGTCCATTGCGCGCGAGTCGGTCGGCGATGGCGGTGCCCCAGGCGCCGGCGCCGATGACGGCGCAGCGCATGCGTGCCGACGGAGCGTGATGCATCATCGTGGGTTACCATCCACAATGCTCGCAGCAGCGGCGGCTGACGCGTCGTGTGCCGTTCGCTCGCCGAGCTTGCGCTCGGTGCCGCGGCGCAGACGGCTGAGGTTCGCGCGGTGCGTGTAGAACACGAACGCGGCGACCAACGCCGACAGCAGGAAATACGGCGAGCGCACGCCAGACTGCAGCGCCACGCCAGTTACAAGCGCGAGCGCGCCGATGAGCGAGCCGAGCGAGATGTATCGTGACGCGGCGACCACGGCAAAGAAGGTGACCATTGCGCCGACGGCGGGCCATGGCACGAGCGCGAGGAAGACACCGCTCGCCGTCGCGACACCCTTGCCGCCGCCCTTGCCGCGCAGGAACACCGGCCGCACGTGACCGAGAATCGCCGCCACACCGAACGCCATGCCCCACTGCGGATGCGGTGAGCCGCCGACGAGCGCCGGCAGCAGCCGCGGCAGCAGCGCGACCGGAAGGATGCCCTTGAGCGTATCGACCGCATAGACCAGCAGTCCCGCCTTCCAGCCCAGCGTTCGCAGCGCGTTCGTTGCGCCAAGATTTCCGGATCCCACCGTCCGCAAGTCCACTCCGTGTGCGCGTCCCACCAGATACGCCGTGGGCAGTGAACCCAGCAGCCACGCCAACACCAGTCCGAGAACGAACGCGAGGCTCATGCGTTCTTTCGCCGCAATACGATGCGGAGCGGACTGCCGGTGAACGGAAATGTCTCGCGGAAGCCGTTGTGCAAAAAGCGGATGTAGTGCTCCACCACGAGCTCCGGGTGATTGCCGAAGACGGCAATCGTGGGCGGCGCAACTTCCACCTGCGTGGCGTAGTTGAGCTTGACCTCGAGCCCGGCCTGCTGCGGCGGCTGGCGACGCGCGAGCAGCTCGCCGAGGCGATCGTTGATTTCACTGGTGGAAATGCGCGTGTTGCGCGCCACGTCCACTTCCATGACCACATCGAGAATCTTGTTCACACGCTGACCGGTGAGCGCCGACGTGAACAGGAACGGAACGTGTCCAAGGAATGGCGCCTTCTCCACGATTCCCTTGCGAAACTTGTCCGCGCTCTTGTCGCCCTTCTCGGGATACAGATCCCACTTGTTCACGACGAGAATGAGCCCGCGTCCCGCTTCCCACGCCAGCGTGGCAACCTTGAGATCCTGGTTGTGAATGCCATCGACCGCGTCCACGAGCAGCACGCAAATGTCTGCCCGATCGATGGCCTTGCGCGTGCGCAGCGTGGCGTAGAACTCGATGCCTTCGTCCACCTTGCTCTGGCGACGCAGACCCGCCGTGTCGACAAAGATCAGGTCGCGCTCATGGTAGCGCATTGGCGTATCGATCGAGTCGCGCGTGGTGCCCGCCTCGTCGGCAACCACCAAACGGTCTTCCTTGAGAATGCGATTGATGAACGACGACTTGCCGACGTTGGGTCGACCGATGACGGCTACGCGCAGCGCGTCGGGTACTTCTTCCGGCGCCTCGGGAATGCGCTTGACCACTTCGTCGAGCAGGTCGCCCGTGCTCGTGCCATTGCGCGCGGACACGGGAATCGGGTCGCCGGCACCAAGTTCGAAGAACTCGTACCAGTTCGCGTCGCGCGCATCGTCAACCTTGTTGACGACCAGCACCCACGGCTTGCTCGCATCGCGCAGCAGGTCGAGCACTCGGCGGTCGCTCGGATGCAAGCCGGCTTTGGCATCGACGATGAGCATGAGCAGATCGGCTTCGTCGATCGCGGTCAGCACCTGCTTGCGGATCTCGAGATCCATGGGTATGCGCGGGTCGTCTGTCAGTCCGCCGGTATCGACGATCCAGAAGTGTCGGCCCGCCCAGTCGGTCTGGGCGAAGTGGCGGTCGCGCGTGGTGCCGGCTTCCTCGCTGACAATGGCACTCGTGCCACCGACGATTCGATTGAACAGCGCGGACTTGCCAACGTTCGGGCGCCCAACGAGCGCAACGACGGGGAGACTCATGCGGCCGGCCGCACTGTGCAGCTGCCTTCCGGCACCAGCGCGTCGATGAAATCGTACGATGGGTACACGGGCATCGGGAAACTCTCACGCACAATCACAAACGGCTCGTCGTCAAGAAAGAGGCCGTCGTCATTGATGCACTCGGCCGGAATGAGAGCGAGATCGAGGTCGTTGCGACCCTCAAGCGCGCGGCGAATATCGGCCCCGACCAACAACCCTGCGGTGGTGGTCGTGGGGCCGAACAAGGAATTTTCTACCGGGCTCAGGACGAACGTCGCCCCGGTTTTTTGTGTGAGCTTGTCGAGCAGTTCCGGCATGAGCGGCGCCATGGAGACCCCGGTCACGATACCAATGCGCTGTCCATCAAGGCGCGGCAGTTGGTCCAGGCCACGCTCCACACGCTGACGCAACGACGCGACTGAACCCACACCGTTCTCGATTTGCTGGAACTCACCGTAGAACTCCGGCCCCGGCAGTTCACGACCGGCCAGGAGATAGAGTTCGTCTGATCCGTACACCCAACGGTCGCCGCGCTCCTTGAGCGCGCGCGTGGCCCAGCGGTCCACATGATCGAGCAGCGCGCCCGAAGTGGCCGGATCCATGGACTGCCCGGTGTACAGGTGCGAGAACTGCGTCAGGCCAACGGGCACGATCGCGACGGACA
>JBBQNT010000258.1:0-5456 GCA_038330215.1 Gemmatimonadales bacterium | reverse complement strand
TCCGCTCGCCACGCTGCAGTTGCGCGCGGCCGAGTTGCTCGGCGAAAATGGTCCCACGCTGCGTCGTGTAGCGGCAGGACTTTCCATGCCCGACTGGCCCGAAGGGACCGACCGGGCGCTCAGCTTCACGTTGGGCACGCTGTACGCAACGGCTGCATGTGGCGAGGCATCCGGCGCGATGGACGACGCAAGCGCCGAAGACTGGCTCGACATGATTCGCGCCGCCGATGCGTTCGCGTTCGATGTGGAGGGCGACTAACGAACCCTGCCTTGTCCGAGCTTTGAGTTGGAAAACGGGCCGTACATCCTCGCGATGCACGGCCCGTTCGTTTTTCGCGATGCGCGCATGTGCTTGCTTCTAGCGACCGGGAATGCGTTTGCCCGTGCCCGGCAGCACTTCCACCGCCAGCGAAAAGCTGCGCGAATCACCGGGCGGCAGCGCGCCCACTTCCACCAGTTGGCGCGTCACCACCTCGCCCTTCGCGTTCTTTACCACCACCAGCAGGTTGTACTCCCACGTCTCGCCGTCCGGCGGCTGGATTGTGCCCTCCACGCGGAACGGCGACACGCTGGCCGCGGTGCGGGAGTTCGCATCCGGATCGAACCGCAGGTGCTTCTGGCACTGCGGACATTTGACCGCCCGTTCGAGCACGGTCGTCCGGCAGTGCGGACAGGTGCGGGTCGCACCCGGAGCGGCCGACCGCGTGCTGCTCATGTCGTACTTGCCGCCTCAGCGCCGTTGAGCGACGGGGACGCTGCGGAGTCCTTGGCCGCAGAGCCCGGGATCCGGTTGGACGGCGTGCGTGACTTGGACGGGGCATCCACCCAGCCGCAGTCAATGTGCCCGCGAACACGCGAGCCTGCCGCAATGGTGAGCGTGTCGGCCTTGAGGTCGCCGATGAGCGCGCCCGACGCGAGCACGTCCACGCGCGTGGCCTGAACTACATTGCCCTCGAGGTCACCCGCGATCGTGACCGTGGTGGCGCGCACTCCACCCGCCAGCTTGGCGCCCGGCTCGATACTCACGTTGCCGTCTACGGTAACATCGCCCGTGAAGCGGCCAGCGAGGCGCACATTTCCGTTGCCGGAAATCGTGCCCTCGATCGAGAGGTCGGCGCCAATGACCGATTCCTTCTCGGCGGACGGTGCCCGCGTGGGGGCCGCTGCGGCCGGTGCGTAGTCAGGCACCGCCGCAAAGACCTCGTCGGGCGAGTTCGGCTCGGCCGCGCGCGGCGCGTCAGTGCGGGCGGTATTGGACTGGTCTTTCCACAGGGCCATGACAGCGTCTCCGAGATAAGGGAAGACCCGCAAGGTTACCCTTACGGAGGAGTCCGGCTGTCACCCGCATCACAGTTTCTGTCGTGCGATGGTAAGCGTATCCAGTCGATCAGTCCGGGAAGCTGGTGAGAAAATGAAGGGCATGAACTTCCGCTTGCGCCTCGCTGGCCCGCCTCACACGTTCTCCCGTGACGAGCGTGCACTACATGCTCGCCCCACGTCGAGCGCCTGTGCGGTCGACGCGTGTCTTCACCCCCACCGTCGAACGGCGGCGCGGGAGACGCCCGGTGAAGCCGACGGCCATGGATTGGCCGCTCGGCTTCCGGTCAGGACGCCCCCGCGTCCCGCGCGACATGTCCGCGCGGTGCGATCACCGCGCCCCCTGGAGGGACGATGCGGGAGTATGACAGCGCCGGTATCAGGAACGTGGCCGTGGTGGGCCACGGCGGCAGCGGCAAGACGAGCCTGGTGGATGCGCTCTGCTTCGCTGCCGGCAACGGCAAACGCCACGGCCAGGTGCGCGACGGCACCGCACTCACCGATCACCTGCCCGAAGAAATCGAACGCGGATTCTCCATCGCGCTCGGCTGCGGGTTCGCCGAGTGGATGGACAGCAAGATCAACTTCATCGACACGCCGGGTGCGCTCGACTTTCAGGGCGAGGCGCTCGCGGGACTCTCGGCCGCCGATGGCGCACTGTGCGTGATCAGCGCGGTGAGCGGAGTCGAAGTGGGCACCGATCGCATGTTTCAGCTCGCCGTCGACCGTGAGGACCCGGTGCTGTTCGTGGTCACGATGATGGACAAGGATGCCGCGGACTTCGACGCGGTGTATCAGCAGGTCAAGGCACAGCTCACCGCCAAGGTGGTGCCAGTCGAGATCCCGATCGGTGAGGGCAGCGCGTTCACCGGCGTGATCAATCTCTTCACGCAAAGGGCATACATGTACTGCGCCGGCAACAAAGGCGAGTACGAGGAATCGGACATTCCCGAGGGCGAACGGTCGCGCTTCGCGCAATATCGGCAGGAACTCATCGAGGCGATCTCGGCGACCGACGACGATCTGCTCGAGCGTTATCTCGAGGGCGTGGACATCGGACGCGACGAGGCGATCAGCGGCATGAAGGAAGCGATGAAGCGTCGCGATCTCTTTCCGCTGTTCTGTGTCAGCTCCGACACCATGATCGGTGTGCGTGCGCTGCTCACGGAGATCGTGCAGCTCATGCCGAACGCGTTCGAAATGGAGGAGTTGCACGGCTTCACGGGCTCCGAAGGCACGCAGACTGTGGAGATTCACGCGCGCGACGATGCACCCTTCGCCGCCATTGTGTTCAAGACGGCGAACGAACAGCATGTCGGCGACGTGAGTTACTTTCGCGTGCTGTCAGGCGCGGTGAACAACGGCGACGAAGTCTACAATGTCACGCGCGACGTCACCGAGAAACTCAACCACATCTCACTCCCGCTCGGCCGCGAACGCATCGAGGTGGGGCGCCTGCATGCAGGCGACATCGGTTGCGTCGCGAAGCTGCGCAACACGCGCACCAATGACACGCTCTCCACACGCGAACATCCAATCAGGTTGCCGGAGTTGCGGTTTCCGGAACCGCTCGTGCACTTCGCCGCGCACGCCGAAGCGCGGAATGACGAGGACAAGTTGCAACAAGGACTGCACCGCCTGCATGACGAAGATCCTACGCTCTCGGTGCACTACGAACCCGAGACACATGAGACGATCGTGAGCGGCATGGGCGAGCGGCACCTCGACATCGCGATGGCCACACTGCAGCGCAAGTTCGGCGTGAAGGCGGAACTCACGCGTCCACGCATCGCATACCGCGAAACGCTGACCGGAAACGGCTCGGGACAGGGCAAGCACAAGAAGCAGTCCGGCGGACGCGGACAGTTCGGCGATTGCTGGGTGCGCCTTGCACCGCTACCGCGTGGTGAGGGCTATCTGTTCGAAAACAAGATCGTCGGCGGCGTGATTCCGTCGCGCTACGTGCCCGCCGTCGATCGTGGCGTTCAGGAGGCTGCCGCACGCGGCGTGCTCGCTGGCTTCCCACTCGTGGATTTCCGCGCCGAATGTTACGACGGCTCAACCCACTCGGTTGACTCGAACGAAATGGCCTTCAAGATGGCCGGCATACTCGCCTTTCGCGCCGTCGCGCCCAACTGCAACCCGGTGATCCTTGAACCACTCGACATGCTCGACATTACCGTGCCCGACGAATTCCTCGGCGACGTGTTGGGGGATGTGTCTGCACGACGCGGCCACATTCACGGCACCGAACCCGTCGGCGATGGGCGACGCATCGTGGTGCGCGCGGTCGTGCCGCAAGCAGAGCTGCACCTGTACGCCACGCCGCTGCACAGCATGACGCACGGTCGTGCAACCTTCTCCCGGCGATTCGCCGGTTACGACCAGGTTCCGCCCGACGTCGCCTCTCGCCTCATCAGCGAGCACGCGCGCGAACTCCACGAAGTTGGCTCTTAGGGCGGTGTGGTGCCCGGGGGGTGCCCCTCGGGGCCGGGCTCGCCCCTGCCGCGGCGCGGCAGATGCGGCCCGGCCCCGTGGGGCACCGCCCGGGCCACGACCGCGGGAGCTTGGGCCTGGCCGTATGGCCACGCGCCAACAAACAGCTGCGTGAGGGGGAGCTGGGCCCGGCCGTATTGCCACGAGCCAACCAACAGCTGCGCGAGGTCGGCACGCACGCGCCTCGTCTCGCCTCCCCGAACGTCGAAAGGCCGACTGGCCTCGCGTCCGGGGGCGGCTTCTGCCGCGAAGCGGCAGTGGCAAGCCTCCGGACGCGAGGCCAGTCGGCCTCACGCACGCAGTTCAGTTATCCGAGTAGCAGAATCAGGCGTGCTGACCCTCATGCACTCCCTCGAACACCTCTTCGATCATCTTGGCGTTGAAGTCGTCCAGATCCTTGGGACTGCGACTCGTGACCAGCCCCTGATCCACGACCACTGATTCGTCGACCCATGTGGCGCCAGCGTTCTTGACGTCGGCGCGAATGGATGGATACGAGGTCATGCGACGTCCGTCGGCCGCCCCTGCTTCGATAATCAGCCACGGCGCGTGACAGATGGCGGCGACTGGCTTGCCCGCGTCGAAGAAATCGCGCACAAAGGACACGGCGTCCTTGTTGACGCGCAGCTTGTCCGGGTTCATGACGCCGCCCGGCAGCATCAGGGCGTCGAAGTCGTCGACCTTCATGCCTGGCACCGTACCATCCACTTTGACTGTGGTCTTCGACCAATCACCATTGTCCCACCCGCGAATCTCCTTCGCCGAGTCACTGATGGAGACGATTTTCACTGTCGCGCCCGCGGCCTTGAGTGCATCGAGCGGTGAACTCAGCTCGGACTGCTCAAAGCCATTGGTCGCCAGAATCGCGACGCGGCGGTTGCTCAGGTCATAATCTTGTGTGCGTTTGTTCTGTTCTTTCATAAAATTTACTCCGTGTTAAATGGTCCAACATGTTGTCATACACGCACTTAGCCGTTTGGTTCCGCTGGGTTCCGCGAGCGTATCTCTCTTCTTCCGACCGATCCTGACGTGAAACACGAACTTCGTCTGCATCAAGAACTACTCCTGCTTGCCCTGAGCGACGACAAGGGCACCGTGGCGTTCAGTGGCATGCTCGGCCTCGGACTCGGCGGCGCGCTCTTCACGGAGCTGCTGCTGGCTCAACGCATCGAGATCGTGCACGAAGGACGAGGCGGGAAGAAGCAATACGTCGAGGTGCGCGACACCTCGCCATTTCGCGAACCGGTGCTGGACATCGCCCTCAGCCGACTCGCCGAAGCCAAGCGGCGCGCTAAACCATCCAGCGCAGTCTCGCGCCTCGGCAGCATTCCCAAGCTGCGCCACGCTGTCGCCCAGGAACTCTGTCGTGCGGGCGTGCTGCGCGAGACCGAGCAGCAGATCCTGCTGCTCTTCCGCCGACGCGTCTACCCCACCGTCGACGGCCGGCCCGAACAAGCGCTCATTCGCCGCATCAAATCCGTCCTCGACGGCGGCAAGACTCCCGACGAGCGTACCGCCGCTCTCATCGGCATCGCCAACCTCACCGGTGCGCTCGCCGCCATCTACAACCGCACGCAGCGTCGCGCCCTCAAACCACGACTCAAGCACCTCGCCGAGTCCAGCGCCGGCAGCCAGGCCGCCGC
>JBBQNT010000257.1:0-5464 GCA_038330215.1 Gemmatimonadales bacterium | reverse complement strand
GGTGAGCGCACGCCCCTGCTCACCAACCAGCTGGTCGGACAGCATCTCGGCGGCATCTCGCCCGACGGGCGCTTCTTTCTCTACTTCGCGGACGCGCGCTGGCACGCCGTCGATCTCACAACGACAACCACGCGCACGCTCGGCGGCGGCCAGGCGCCGAGCTTCGTGAATCGTGAGTACGACTACCCGGGACCGCGACCACCCTACGGCGTGGAGGGATTCACGCCCGACGGCGAGCAGGTCGTCATGCGCACGCGGTACGATCTGTGGCTGATGCCGCTGCACGGTGCGGCCGCCGCGCGCAACCTCACCAATGGTACAGGCACGCGTGAGAACATCGTGTTTCGCACGGTACGGTTTGCTCCCATCGATTCGTCGGCGCGCCGCGCGGCGCGTGTGGCGCGCGAGATCGACCTGAGCCGTCCCGTGCAACTCTCCGCCTACGGCGAGTGGACCAAGAAGTCGGGCTTCTACACGCTCGACAACGGTGTGCTCAACCGGCTGCTGTACGACGACGCGTCGTTCAGCACACCCACACAGGCGCGTGACGCGCAGACGCTGATCTTCACGCGGCAGACGTTCGCCGAGTTTCCGGACATTCAACTCGGCGGCGCAGATCTGCGGGATGCGCGAAAGATCAGCAACGCCAATCCGCAGCAGGCCGAGTTTCGGTGGGGCAAGCGCGTGCTGTTCGACTACACGTCGCGTCGTGGCGTCAAGTTGCAGGGCATCCTCGCCCTTCCCGACGACTATGTCGCTGGCACGAAGCTGCCGATGCTCGTGACATTCTACGAGAAGAACTCGCAGACGATGCATCGCTATCCGACGCCGTCATTTCTCACGGGCATGGGTGGCATGCCGGTGGAAGCGGTGAGTCGCGGCTACGCGACCATGCTGCCCGACGTGCACTTTCACACGGGTTCGTCGCACAGCGATATGCTCGACGCGGTCGAAGCGGCCACGCGAAAGGTGATCAGCATGGGCTACGCCGACCCGAAACGCATCGGCGTGCACGGACACAGCTACGGCGGTGAAGGCGCGGCGTTCATCGGCACGCAGTCCAAGCTGTTCGCCGCCGTTGGCATGGGCGCAGGTGTGACCGACCTGTTCTCCGACTTTTCGCAGAGCTGGGGCTGGACGTACCAGGTGTCCGGTGGCAGCGGCGCGAATGGCAACAATTACTACATGCTCGGCCAGGGACGATGGGGCTTCTCGCCGTGGGAGAATCCCACGCGCTACCGCAACGAGTCGGCGCTCACGCACGCGAACAAGGTGAACGTGCCGTTCCTCATCATGCACGGAACCGCCGATCCCACGGTGTCATTCACGGAAGGCATGAACTTCTACAACGCACTTCGGTTCAACGGAAAGGACGCTGTTATGCTTGCCTATCCGGGCGAGGGGCACGGCCTGCGCGGACTGGCGAACCGGCGCGACCTCACCATTCGCTACTTCCAGTTCTTCGACCATCACCTGCGAGACGCCCCAGCTCCCCGGTGGATGACTGAGGGTGTGCCGTACATCGCGAGGGACCAGTTGCGCGATCCCATGAAGTGATGCGTTGAGGCGTGATCTCGCGCGGGGGCTCCGGTCCCCGCGCCACGTCACGCTGGCGCGTGGCGCGGTCGATCAGAGACAGGCTTGAGAATCTGTTGCGATACCAGCACCAATGAAAGCAGTACGAGCACGCCAACGCCCTGCGCTCTGGCCGGCGACATATCCAGCGCGCGAATGCAGACACTTGTGACCAGCGCCCAGATGAGCGGGCCGGTGATGGCGGAGAAACGCCCCACCATGCCGTACAATCCGTAGAACTCGCCGATGCGTTCGGGCGGCGTGAGGCGCAGCATGAGCGGACGATCCGCACTCCATGTCCCGCCCAGCGCGATGCCGGCCATCGTGGCCACCACGTACAGCGATTCAACGGGCAGCGTGAGGAGCCCGACGCTCGCGGCCGACAGAAAGGTCGCCACCCACAGCCAGAGCACGCGATCGAGCGTGCGCTTGGGACCGATCCTGTCGACCATCCGGCCCCATGCGAAGCCTCCTATTACCGCGAAACTGATCGCGGCCATCATGATGCGAAGCGCAGTCGCTTCACCTTCCGTGTCGCTGAGTCCTGATGCGACCGCCACGTTGATCGTGTACAGCGTCATCACGGTGATCACCGTGTTGATCGCATCCGTGTAGAAGACGCGCCCCACGAGAAAGCGGATCAGACCGGGATACTCATTGCCGCTGCGCAGCGTACGAATCGTCTCGGCCGTGGACTCCTTGATCATGGCCAAGCCGAAGATCGGACGCGGATTGGGATTCTCGCGTTCCTTCACGAACAGGAAGCACGGAATCGCGAAGAGCAGGAACGTGAGCGCGATGGCCGTAAAGAGGAACGGCTTGTCCCCCGTGCCGAAAATCATGCCCATGCCAACAGCGATGAACGAACCCAGGTACCCGATGCCGACACCGATGCCGGAGATGCGTCCGCGATTCTCCTCCGTGCTCACTTCCGGCAGCAGCGCATCGTAGAACTGCAGGCCAGCCTGATACGCGGCATTGGCAATGACAAAGGCAAAGATCGTTGGCCAGTAGGCCACGCGCGCGAACAGCATGGTGAGGCCGACGCACACCAGCGTACTCACAATCAGAAACGGCATGCGACGCCGTGCGCGATCGGTCATCGCGCCGAGCAGTGGCGAGATGATGAAGATGATGCCCATCGAGACGGCGGTGATCAGGCCATACTCGAAATCGGCGCGATCTTCGCCGACCGTTTCTCGCACGTAGGTGGAGAAGAACACCGACACGATGCCCATCGAGAAGATGGTATTCGCGAGGTCGTACATCACCCAACTGGCGACGGCGCGCTTTGGAATCGCGCTCGGCACCACGGTCTGGGTCGCTCCTGGGATCGCTTTTGAAATCGCGTTTGGAATCGTGCGCGGGCTCTCGCGGGGCGGTGTTGGCATGGCGCAAATCTGGTGCACCAGCCGTCGCTTTGTCCATGCGACTCACCGGCGAATGCGATGATAGAGCAGCGCTGCCAGCAGCACGCCCAGCGCGTAACACGCGAGATCGCTCCAGAGAAACCCCTGACCCAGCACGAGCGCACCGAGCGTGTTTTTGCGCAGTGCGTTGATCCATGGTGCCTGATAGAGCTGGCTCAGCTCGACGAGTACGCACACCGCGAAGGCCCCGGCCGCCAGCCGCGACGTGCGCGCGTCGCGGAAGAACAGCGTGCCCCACCAGAACACCATGCTCGCCCAGAGCACATCGCCGGCGTATTGCGCAACCAGCGTGGGCAGATGATCCGCGAACCGTCGCGACCCCAACCCGAGCAGGATCGTGGCGAGCAGCAGAGCGGGGCGCACCGGCGGTCAGCGAGCGAGGCTGGCGGTGAGGAAGCTCTGAGCGTCCGCCTCGCTCATCTGTCGGTAGCCCGGCGTGACATTGTCCAGCTTGCCCGACACCATCCACGATTCGAGCTCACCAACCAGTTCGAAGAGCTGGTCGAAGTCGTCCACGATGAAGAGCAGCGGCTGATAATGGTCGATCTCGAAGTGCTGGTTGATCACCCATTCCAGTTGCAGCGGATAACGCTGCACCGACGCATCCTCGATGCTGTGCACGAGCTCCCCGTACGAGGAGAGCAAGCCGGAGCCGTAGGCTTTGATCTCAGAGGGGCGCTCGCCGCGCATGAGTCCGAACTCGATCGTGAACCAGAAGAATCGCTGGAGCGCGTTCTGGATGCTGGTCAACCGGCGCAATCGCTCGGCGCCGTCATGCACCGAGCTCACCCGCTCGGCGGCCAGATGCGCGCACGCACCGAAGCGCACGAGCGTTTCCGCGAATGCCGGATCGGTGTGCATGGGCACGTGGCCCGCAATGTCGTGAAAGATGTCAGGCTCGGGCAGGTAGTCGAGCGAGGCGCCGTCCCGAATGGTGATGGTGGTCGGGAACTCGCGGCGGCTGAGACAATCGAAGAAGTCGAACGCCGGCACGAAGCCGCTCACCGCCTTGGCCCTGAACCCGGTGCGCGGTGCCATGAAGCCATTCACGTCTTCGAGACGCGGGACCTGCGCGGCGTCGAAACTCAGTGTCGCGAGCCCGTCGAGAAAGCGCGGATTTGCGTACCGCGCCCAGCGGTCCTGCATGCGGGCGTACAGGCGGCGCCACGTGTCATGATTGTCCTCCGAATACAGCGCGTAGGGCTGCTCGATGTACATGGTGCCGTTGGCGACGGCCTCCTCGATGTACCGGGCCTTGGTCGTGGTGAGTCCCTGGCCGGCGAGCAACTCGTGCGATATGGCAGACATTGGTGACACGGGCGAAATGTGAAGTGACACGCACGGATGTTCCCGGCGCAATGTAAAAGTTGTGTAACGGATGCTAACTTTGAGGGTTCGCTTCCCCGACACCCCGTCCCGGCTTCCAACGCATGCGTCGCTGCTTCACGTTCCTCGTACTCGTTCTCGCGCTTGGCGTGGCTGGCGCTGCAGCCGCCGCGCAACCGCCAGCCACGGCGAAAGCTACCGCAAAGCCGTGGTACGAAAGCTTTCGCATTCGCGGATACGGACAGATGCGATATAACCGGTTGCTCGAGACGAATGCACAATTGCGGTGCGAGCAGTGCGACCGAAGCTGGGGCGGCACCGGCGGGTTCTTCATCCGCCGTGCGCGCATCGTGCTGCAAGGGCAGGTGCATCCACGCGTGTTCATGTATCTGCAGCCCGATTTTGCGAGTTCGGTGGGTGGCTCGGGCAACGTCGCGCAGATGCGCGATTGGTACATGGATGTCGGACTCACCGAGGACAACTCGTGGCGCGCGCGCATCGGACAGAGCAAGGTGCCGTTCAGCTTCGAGAACTTGCAGAGCAGCCAGAACCGCCTGCCGCTCGATCGCGCGGACCCCACCAACAGCGCCGCTGCCAACGAGCGCGATCTCGGCGTGTTCGTCATGTGGGCACCCGCCGTCGCGCGCCGCCGCTTCAGTGCGTTGGTGCGCGATGGGCTCAAGGGCAGCGGCGACTATGGTGTGTTGGCAATCGGCGCGTTCAACGGACAGACGGCGAATCGCAGTGAGGCCAACGACTCGCCGCACGTGGTGGCGCGACTGTCGTATCCGATTGCCATCGGCGATCAGGTCATCGAACCGGGCATCGCGGCCTATACCGGGCTCTATGTCGTGACACCGGAGCAGCGTTCACCGGGCGTGAAGGGCACCGCCGACTGGAACTATCGCGATGAACGGCTGCTCGCCTCGCTGGCCATCTACCCGCAGCCGTTCGGCGTGCTCGCAGAATACAACGTGGGTCGAGGACCGGAATACAATCCGGTCACCGACAGTATCGAGACGCAATCGCTCAACGGCGGATTCGTGACTGCCACGTATCAGGTGCAGGCGGGCGGGCACATCCTGTTTCCCTTTGCACGCTATCAGGTGTATGAAGGCGGCAAGAAGCACGAG
>JBBQNT010000256.1:0-5482 GCA_038330215.1 Gemmatimonadales bacterium | reverse complement strand
ACCGGCGATGATCTCGACCGCATGCGCACGTTCGCCGTTGCCGCGCTGCGTCACGAACAGGACCTCGACATGCAGGCGTTCGGCGTCAAGTTCGACACGTACTACCTCGAAAGCTCGCTGTACGAAGACGGGCGCGTCTCGGCCACGGTGTCCGCGCTCGAGACCAGCGGCCACACATTCGAGGAAGACGGCGCGCTGTTCCTGCGCACCTCCACGTTTGGCGACGACAAGGACCGCGTCATGCGCAAGAGCGCCGCGAAGGGCGGTGACTTCACATACTTCGTGCCCGATGTCGCGTACCACGTTACCAAGTGGGAACGCGGGTATCGACGCGCCATCAACGTGCAGGGCGCCGATCATCACAGCACCACCACGCGAGTGCGCGCCGGATTGCAGGCGCTCGGCATGGGCATACCGCAAGGCTATCCGGAGTACGTGCTGCACCAGATGGTCACCGTCATGCGCGCCGGCGAAGAAGTGAAGATCTCCAAGCGTGCCGGTGCGTACGTGACCGTGCGTGACCTGATCGACGAAGTCGGACGCGATGCCGTGCGTTATTTCTTCCTCATGCGCAAGGGCGACTCACAACTCGTATTCGATGTCGACCTCGCCAAGTCGCAGAGCGAAGAAAATCCGGTGTACTACATCCAGATGGCGCATGCACGCATGTGCGGAATCTTCCGCGTTGGCGAGATCGATGCGCGCAGCATCACCGGCGCTGATGTCGACCTTGGTGTGCTGTCCGAACCCGCCGAAGTCGAACTGGTGAAGGCGCTGCTCGACTATCCGGCCATGGTCGCCGGCGCGGCCGAAGCTGCCGAACCGCATCGTGTGGCCGCCTGGCTGCTCGAGACGGCACGACTGGCCCATCTCTGGTACCACAAGCACCACGTCCTCGGCGAACCCGAGGCCATCACCAACGCGCGCCGCGTCCTGGCGCGCGCCTCGCAGCTTGGCCTCGCGGCTGGTCTGCGTCTGCTCGGCCTCACCGCTCCGGAGCGCATGTGACCACTTCTTCGCACCGCGCTGACGCGCCCCTCGTTCACCCCGTCCACGAAGCCGCGAGCGCGGTGCTCGTGGTCGGATCGGTGGCGCTCGACTCGGTCGAGACGCCATTCGGTCGCGCCGACGAAGTCTTGGGCGGATCGGGCATCTACTTCGCATCGAGCGCATCGCACTTCGCACCCGTGCAGGTGGTCGGCGTCGTTGGCAGCGACTATCCGATCGAAAAACTCGAACCGCTCGCCGAGCGCGGTGTGGACCTGGCCGGACTCGAGCGTGCCGACGGTAGCAGCTTCCGCTGGCGCGGCCGATACCGGCACGATCTCAACTCCGCCGAAACGCTCGAAACGCATCTCGGCGTCTTCTCGCACTTCGCGCCCAAGATTCCCGACCAGTTCAGGAGCGCGCCGTTCGTCTTTCTCGCGAACATCGATCCGCGCCTGCAACTGCAGGTGCTCGATCAGGTCGACTCGCCGAAGCTTGTCGCGTGCGACACGATGAACTTCTGGATCGAAAGCCGTCGTCCTGAACTCATCGAGTTGCTCGGTCGCGTGGACCTCATCACGCTCAATGACGGTGAAGTGCGTCAACTCACGGAGCAGGCGAACCTCGTGCACGCCGCGCGCTGGATTCTCGATCGTGGACCGAAGCACGTGATCATCAAGAAGGGTGAACACGGCGCGTTCATGTTCAACAACGATTCAGTGTTCTTTGCCCCGGCGTATCCGCTCGAGAGCGTGTTCGATCCCACGGGCGCCGGCGATTCGTTCGCCGGCGGCTTCATTGGGCATCTCGCCAGCACCAATGACCTGAGCGACCTCTCCATGCGCCGAGCCGTCGTAGTGGGTTCGGCCATGGGTTCGTTCGCGGTGGAGAAGTTCTCGAACGAGCGCCTGCTGGAAATCGATCACAGCGACATCGAGCGCCGTGTGCAGGAGTTTCGTCAACTCGTGGCGTTCGACGCGGAGTTGCGCACGTGAGTGACAAGCCTGACGCGTCGGAACCGCTCGACTACCGCAGCGCGGGTGTCGATATCGATGCGGCGGAAGACGCGAAGTGGCGCCTCAAGAAGCTCGTGGAAAGCACGATGACCGCGGGCGCACGCGGCGCGTTCGGTGGATTCGGCGGCATGTTCCGCGTACCCACCGATACCGCCAAGCCGACGCTCGTGGCGAGCGCGGACGGCGTTGGCACCAAGATCAAGGTTGCCATTGAGGCAGGTCGTCACGACACGATCGGGCACTGCCTCGTCAATCACTGCACCAACGACATCCTCGTGCAGGGCGCGACGCCGCTGTTCTTTCTCGACTACGTCGCGTTCGGCAAGCTCGAACCAGATGTGGTGGAGCAGGTCGTGGCTGGTGTTGCCGCCGGCTGCCGCGAGAACGGCGCAGCGCTCATCGGTGGCGAGACCGCGGAGATGCCCGGCGTGTATACCGCGCCCGACTACGATCTTGCCGGGTTCATCGTGGGCATCGTGGATGAAGACGCAGTGCTCGGCGCTGATCGGGTGCAGGCGGGACAGGTGCTGGTGGGACTCGAAGGCAACGGACTGCACACCAACGGCTACTCGCTCGCGCGCCGCATCGTGTCCGAACGACTCAAGCTCGGACCGCATGATGTGTTCCCCGACACAAACGGGGCGAGCGTGGCCGATGTGCTGCTGAAAGTGCATCGCTCCTACCTGCCCACGATGCGCCCGCTGCTCGGCGATGTGTGTGCGATGGCGCACATAACGGGTGGCGGATTGCCGGGCAATCTCAATCGCGCCTTACCGAGCACGCTCGATGCGATCGTCGACACACACTCATGGACCGTCCCCAACGAGTTCCGGGTACTCGCAGAGGCGGGACGCGTTTCGAAGGACGAGATGTTCCGCGCCTTCAACATGGGAGTGGGTATGGTCGTCATTGTCGAAGCACAGCATGTGGAGCGCGTGATTGCACGCGCCATGGAGCAGGGCATCGGCGCATGGGTGATGGGCGAAGTCGTGCCCGGCACCGGCGTTGTGCAACTCGATCGGATCGGTGCGTGATGCGCGGTGTGGTGAAGTGCGCCATGTTCGCTGCTGCCGCGATCGTTGCGATCGGCGCGCCGCAGTCCGCTGAAGCACAGCAGTGCACCGTCACGAGCACGCCCGCCGGGGTGCCGCCAATATTCGCGCAGGACGCGTGCGTCAAGGCGAGCGACGTGTTCAGGTTCCTCGCACCGCAGGTTGGCGTCGCATTGTCGGGTGGCAATGTGATGCTCGGTGAAGGCGGCGCACTTGGCGGCTGGGGCAAGCGTTCGGCCGTACTGCGTGTCACCGCAGTGGACGGACGCGTACCGGCCAACGACGTGTCACTCTCCGTGAACGGGCCCGTATCGTCAAACCTTGGTGCCGAACGTGTGCCGGTTCCGGTGCCGTCGCTCGATGTGGCCATTGGCATCTTCCGCGGTGTTCCGCTGGGGCTGACCAACGTGGGCGGTGTTGACTTGCTCGTGGGCGTCACCATGCTGCCCAGCGTCTCGCGCGATCGCTTCGAGATCGACACTGATGGCGGAGGCATTGCGACCAACGTCGGCGTACGGGTTGGTGTGCTGCAGGAATCGGCAGTGGTTCCAGGCGTTGGCGTTTCGGTCATGCGCAGGCGCTTGCCAACCACGAGCATCTCCTATCGCTCCGGCAACGATACGCTCAGCATCAGCGATACGAAGGTCACTGGCACCGCGTATCGTCTCACGGCCAACAAGCGCTTCGGGCTGTTCGCGATCGGCGGCGGCATCGGACAGGATCGGCTCGACACGCGCACGAGCGTCGCGGCCACCATCAATGAAACCGTGAGCGGCGTGCCAGTGCGCGGCGAGGCCAGCATTGCGGAACTGCGCGACGAAACGAATCGCGGCACCGCATTCGTGAACCTGTCGCTCGGACTCGCGATGGCGCAGGTCGTACTTGAAGTGGGTCAGTCGCGCGCGGGCACGTTGCGCGAAACGATGAATGTCTTCGGCGACCGGCAGGCGAACGAAGCGTATCGATACGGCTCCGTTGGAATCGGCATTCGATTCTGATCGCCCGCACGATCGCGAACCGGCGCGCCTGCTCGATCCTCACGAGGCGCGCCACATGCGGCGTGCGCTGTCGCTCGCGGAACGAGGCCGAGGACAGGTCGCGCCCAATCCTCTGGTCGGTGCGGTCCTTGTAAAAGACGGGCGGGTGGTGGGAGAAGGCTGGCACGCCCGCTACGGCGGACCGCACGCCGAGGTCGCGGCGATCAACGCCGCGGGCGACGAAGCTCGCGGCGCCGCTCTCTACGTCACGCTGGAGCCGTGCAATCACTTCGGGCAGACCCCTCCGTGCACGGAGTCCATCCTGCGCGCCGGCATCAGCCGCGTCGTATACGCGGTCGCAGATCCCAATCCCGTCGCGTCGGGCGGCGCCGCTCGACTTCGTGGCGAAGGAGTAAGCACGTCCGTCGGTGTGCTCTCCGACGCGGCGCGCGAGCAGAACGCACCGTTCCTGCACGCGGCGGGCGGAGCGACTCGCCCGTGGGTCACGCTCAAGCTCGCGGTGTCCATGGACGGCGCCGTCGCGGATCATACCCGCCGCCCCGGGTGGATTACCGGGCCGAGCGCTCGACAGGCGGTGCACCGGCTGCGCGCCTCCGCCGACGCCGTGGCCGTGGGAATCGGCACCGCGCTGGCCGACGACCCGCAGCTCACCGTTCGTAGCGGTCGCGCGCCGAGGGTGGCCCCTCAGCGCATTGTCTTCGACCGGCACGCCCGGCTTGCGCTGGGCAGCCAACTGGTCAGGACGGCCAGGGATGTGCCGGTCCTCGTCGTCACCACCCCTCAGCCCGCCGACGCTGGCGAAGCGGCGCGACGCGAGGCGCTCGAGTTTCACGGCGTGACCCTGATTCCCGCCGAATCCCTGCTCGCCGCGCTCACCCTGCTTCGCGAGCGCGGCGTCCGGCACCTGCTGGTCGAGGGCGGGGCAGGCCTGGCCGCCGATTTTGTGGGCACGAATCTGGTGGACCGCCTGATTATCTTTCAAGGGTCGGTCATACTCGGAGGCGGTTCGCTTCCGGCGTTCGCGGCCCTGCCGCCTCGGACCGTCGCTGAAGCCGCGCGCTGGCGAGTGATTTCTCGCCGCACCTTCGGTGACGATCTGATGACCATTTTCGCTGTTTCGGAATCGTGAGGACGGGATGTTCACAGGGTTGGTGGACGACGTCGGCACCATCACCATGGTCGCCGACACGGACGCGGGGCGTACCCTGCGCATTGACTGCCGGTACGACGAGCTCGTGCCGGGCGAAAGCCTTGCCGTCAACGGCGCCTGCCTGACCGTTCGCGAACACGGTGCCGGCTGGTTCACGTGTGCCGCCGTCGTTACCACGCTCGACCGCACGACCATCGCTGCATGGACCGAAGGCACGCGGGTGAATCTCGAGCGCGCGCTGCGTCTCGGAGACCGGCTCGGTGGACACATGGTGCTCGG
>JBBQNT010000255.1:0-5531 GCA_038330215.1 Gemmatimonadales bacterium | reverse complement strand
AGTCGCCACGCTTCCTGCAGGCTGCAGTGCAGTTCCTGCCGGTCGGCAGCAATCCAGTCTTCCACGGCCGCGTAGTGCGTGGTCTGATGCTGCAAATGCAGCAGGTGACGGAAGTTGATGCCGAGATCGCGAAAGATGCGCGTGTAGAGCAGCGTGCCGACGCTCTGGTTGTACAGATAGGGCACCGCGGTGTCAGGGCGCCCGTCAGCCGTGACGGTGCCGAACAACTCGTGCCACTTGCGGCGCAGCGCGGGCGTGACGATCACGGGTGCCGCGTAGGTGCGAACGCCTGCCGTCTGGAGTCGGTGCTTCACCGTGAGATTGCGCACCGTGCCTGTCCAATACGCCGACGCGTAGCGCCAGCCGTCGGAGACAGAGGGCAAGGTGACCAACGTGTGGCCATCCGGGGCGATGGCCACCACGCCCATGGTGGCCGTGTGCGTCGAGATGCGCTCCATCGTCACGCGATGGTCCCTGCCGCGCGGTTACTGCACGGTCCAGTCGGCCGACAGGTGGACGGTACCCCATGCGATGTGCAGGACGCCGCGCTGCATGCCGGGCGACGTGGATGGCACGAGGTTGATGGCGAGGCTCTCCTCGGGTGTGGCGGAAGTGCTCATGGTAAGTGGAATGCGTGCGAAGTCCTTCGAAGCGTCGTGCGTCATCATCATGACCGACTCGGCGCCGGTGGTCTCGCGCTGCAGAATGAGTGTCCAGCCGGACTTCTCGGGCAGCGCCTGCACGATGTAGCGTCCTTTGGGCACCGCCTTGCCGCCGATGGTCATGTCGACATCGGTGGTGAGCAGCGTGGCGCCGTTGGCCCCGAGACGCCACACCGTGCCCATCGGCACGAGATCACCCGTATGCAGCGAACGACCGCGCAAGTGCGGCTGTCCGTAGTCGATGCGGATGATCGCCGGCTTGCCGGCCGCGCGCTGGGCCGCGGTGTCGGCGAGAGCGAGCGAGACTTCGGTGACGACGCGTGTGCTGGGCTGGGCGCGATACATCTGGGCCGAGAGTGGCAGCGCGGTGATCGCGCAGAGCGCGAGGGCGGGGATAATGGAATTCATGGCAGGGGACTCGAAGTGGGGGAGAGATGAAGTGCGGGAGAACTGAGCACACCAGAAAGGAAACTTCAAGGCGTCAGGCGCATTCGATGCAATAAAGCGCGCCATCGCGGATCGCTGTGCAATGAGGCCAGCGCCGGTTCCGACTTGATGCCGACCATGAACGAGGCGCGCTGCGCAAACCCACGGTCCAGCCAGCCGAAGGCCGCGTCCCGCTCTCCCAGCGCCGCGTAGACCATGGCCAGATGCACGGGGAGCTGCATCGCCGCGCCGGGAGCGTTCCGAATCGCCTCCAGGATCGCCCGCGCGCTGTCCGGCGCACCCGAGACGGCGAATCCGTACGCGAGATGCGCTGAGTCACGCGCGCCACTGATCGCCGCCGCCTCGCGAAACGCGCGGATGGCGTCGGCTGGGCGCGAGACCGCCAGATAGGCGTGTCCGAGCTGCTGGTACGCCACGTCCATGAGTGGATTGAGTTCGAGCGCCTGACGCAGCAACAGAATCGCCTGTTCGGGCTGTCCACTGCTCACCAGGACGCGACCCCTCACGTTCGGGACGGCGGTGGATAGTGGATCGCGCGAGTGCGCCTCGACGAGCAGCGCCAGCGCTTCCTCAAATCGCCCCTGCGATGCAAGACAGATCGCGTGTGGCGCACGCGCAAACGAATTGCCCGGGTCCAGACGCGCCGCGTGCTCGAACTGCGCGATTGCGCCGTCCCATTCGTAGTCAGCAACGCAGCGTACGTGGGCGAGTGCGACGTGCGCATCGGCCAGTGCGCTATCCACGGTGAGTGCATGCTCGGCTGCCTGGCGCGCCGCAGCATACGCGGGACGCGGCGGCGCGAAGCCGAAAATGGCAAGCCGCGTGTACGCGTCAGACAGCGCCGCAAACGCCAGCGCAAACTGTGAATCGCGTGCCGTCGCCTCCCTGAGCAACTCGATGGAGCGGGACACGCCTTCGGGTCCGAACTGCGTGTGAAACACGTGACGGCCTCTCAGGTAGAGCGACCAGGCCGCGCTGTCCGCCGTGGGACGCGCCGCTGGCGGGGCGGGTCCAAGCTGCAGGCGGAGCGCCGAGGCAACGGCTCGCGCAATCTCGTCCTGCAGCGCAAACAGGTCGGTGAGAGGGCGTTCGTACGTCTCGCTCCAGATAACAAATCCGTCGCGCGTACCAATCAGCTGCACCACGACGCGAAGTCGATCGTTGCTTCGCGCGACGGTGCCTTCGAGCAGCGCGGCAACGCCCAAAGCGCTTCCGATCTGCTGTGCGTCGAAGGAAGTGCGGCGGAGGGCAAACGCGGAGGTGCGACCCGTGACCTTGAGGCCGGGAATGCGACCGAGTGTGCCGATGACCAGATCGGTGAGTCCATCGGTAAAGGGATCACCCGTGACGCTGTCGGGCGTGGTTGGAATCGACGCAAACGGCAGCACCGCGACAGATGACACGACCGTCGCCATTTCCGCGCGGCTCACCGGCGGCGCGGAGGCGCTCGCGCGTTCCGCGCCGGTAGGCCAGAGCACACGCGCCACCACCGCCAGCGTCGCGACCGCAATCCCCGCCGCCACCAGTCGCACACGAGATGCGGAAGCGGACGCCGGCGCGCGTACATGCTCTGCCGGGAGCGGCGCCGGTGCATCAGCGGCGACAAGTGCATCGCGATTGGCTGCGCGCACCGGCTCGCCCTCAGCTTGACTCACGAACTCGGCAATGGACGTCGGCAGTGCTGCTCCCGTTTCCTCCCGTACGAGCGCCTCGTACACGGCGGCGTGGCGCAGCGCGGCGGTTCGGTCGCCGCCGAGTTCGAGCGACCGGATCAGCTCGATCGCCACCCGGTCGCTCAGTGGCTGCAGCGCGGCGATTCGTCGCCATAGCCGCGCCGCATCGGAATGTCGATGCTCCGCCTGCGCGCGCCGAGCCAGCCGTTCGAGCGCACCCAGAACGTCGGCGAGCAGCGCATCGCGCGTGGCATCCACCCACTGCTCGAACGCGTTCGAGGCCTTCGCGTGAAAGCCCGCCATCCACGGACCCGCGTACAACTCCACCGCCCGCTCGTCGTGCCCCGCCGCGATAGCGGCACGAAACTCGAGCACATCCGCACCGACCACCTGACGTTCGAGTCGGAGCTCGCTGGTAGACGCGAACAGGTCGGGGTCGCCGAGTTGATCGCGCAGCGCCTTCATAAGCTGTCGCAGCGTGGCTCGGGCGCGATCCTCATCGCTCTCCGGCCAGAGCATTGCCATGGCGGACTCGCGCGTAACGCCGCGATCGCCCGACTCAGCCAACAGGGCCAGCAGCGCCAACGCCTTGCGCTGACTGGACACAGCGTCGAGGCGTCGTCCGTCACGCTCGAGGAAACAACCACCGAAAGTGCACAAACGCAGCATACACAGTCCGAAAAACGTGTTCCCGACGCCGAGCTGCAGTCGACTCACGCAGAACTCACGGGCATTTCACGCAGCCCTCGTACATACCCTCCACACAGGCATCGGGCAAGGAGACGTCCGTCGACTTTGCTCAGGCCGTCACCGGAGCTTCCTATGCGTACGATCACCGCGGCATTCCTTGCACTCGTTGTCACTTCTTCCGCCTGCGCGCCCGCAGAGTTCCCTGAAGATTCGATGATCGTTGCTCCCGGCCTCGCCGCGGCGACGGCCGCCGCGCCGGAACGACCAATTAGCGGGACGTGCGAACTCACTTTCGTGCCGACGCCGCTTGCGCCCCCGCTCGTACAACAGATTGATGTGGGCACGTGCAGGATCAGTCATCTTGGGCGGACCGAGTTTGTCGGCATTCAGGTTATCAACCCCGTCACAGGCACCCAGTCTGGCGAGCGCACGTTAACGGCCGCCAATGGCGATCAGCTGCGTGGCACGCACGTGGGCACCAGCACCATGAGCAGCCCAGGCGTTGTCAGCTTTGTCGCCACGATGACATTCGTCGGCGGCACCGGACGTTTCGCCCACGCGACCGGCACGGCCACACTCCGGGGCACCGCCAACCTCGCCGAGCGAAAAGCCAAGGTGAGCTTGAACGGGCGCATCTCGTACTAGGGGCAGTCTGGCAGTTTCGGGATGTGTTCGGTAGCTTGAAGAATGCGTCGCCGACCTCCTGAATTGCCCGACCTCTCCTCGGAGGCACTCCGTCTGCTGGCCACCCAAGCCGACCTCACCTACCACGAGGCGCCAGCAGGCGGGATTTTCAACCCGCCTTCGGCCACGCATATGGGCTTCTGGTCCATCAATCCGTACGTGGGCTGCGCGTTTGGCTGTGCCTACTGCTACGCTCGCGATACGCACCGCTGGACTCTGGAGCGGGCCGGCGGGGTCGGCAAACACATTGCGCAGTCAATGCCACCCTGGCTGGCTTTCGAGCGACGCGTGCTGGTGAAACAACGAGCGGGGCAGCGTATCCGCGAGGCCCTGCGCTCGTCGCGGGCACCTAAACCGGGTGACACCGTGGTCATCGGTTCTGCTACTGATCCGTACCAACCGGCTGAGCGCCGGTTTCGGGTCACGGAAGCGGTGCTGCGCGGGCTCCTGGCGGCGCGCGACTTTTCGATCACGATCATTACCAAGAGTCCGCTGGTCACGCGGGATATTCATTTGCTGCGGCAGCTCCGAAACCGACACGAGGTGAGCGTGCATGTCTCACTCATCTGCATAGACCGGGAACTGGCGCGAACGCTGGAGCCGCGCGCGCCAACGCCTGCAGCGCGATTGCGGGCCGTGCGTCGCCTGGCGGACGCGGGCATCACGGTGAGTGTGAACTGTATGCCGGTGTTGCCCGGGATTACCGATACGCCCGAAGCGCTCGATGCACTTGTTGAACAGGTCGCGGCGGCGGGAGCACGCAGCATGGGTGCGGCCGCGCTTCGGCTGCGCTCATCAGCCCGGCGCCGCTACCTTCCAGTGATTCGTGAGGCGTTTCCGCGTTTGGCAGGCCGATACGAGTCCACATACAAGAACAGCATACATACGAGCGACACTTACAGAGCAGAACTGCAACAGCGTTTCGAGAAGCTGTGCGAGAAACACGGGATCACCACGCGATCGTATCGTAGCCCCGAGGAGGGGGTCGGCTCGAGCATAGTCGCCGAACCGATCCCCGCTGCTTTGCAGCTTGGTCTCGAAGGGCTCGCGGAGTCGCCTTGCTGAAACGCCGTGAGTGAACGACCGTACGGCAACGCATCCGTTCGTCCCATCCGGCTCGTTCGCCGACTCGCCTGTTCCTCGCCGCTCGTCCTCCCCCATGATTGATCCGCTGCAGGCTCGCGTCGTCGCCGCCCTTGGCGACCACTATGAAGTGGAAGGCGAGATCGGTCGTGGCGGCATGGCGGTCGTCTACCGGGCGCTCGACCGACGGCTCAACCGGCGGGTGGCGATCAAGGTCCTGCCCCCGGAGCTCGCATACGATCCGGCCATTCGCACGCGATTCACCCGCGAGGCGCAGACGGCCGCGCAGCTT
>JBBQNT010000254.1:0-5555 GCA_038330215.1 Gemmatimonadales bacterium | reverse complement strand
ATCACAGATCACCCGCGCGACGCGCGCGGCGGGGTCGCCCCATGGGTAGATCTGAAAGGTGGAGAGGTCGGGCGCGAGCAGCATGTCCGACTCTTCTACCCGCACAAACCCCTCGATGCTCGACCCGTCGAACAGGATGTCGCCCTTGAGCGCCTTCCTGAACTGCGATGCCGGAATCTCCACGTTCTTGATCACGCCGGGAATATCCGTGAACTGCAGGCGCAAGAAGCGCACCTGCTGCGACTCGGCCAGCTCGAGGATGTCGCTCGCCGACGCGCCGGAGAGATCGGCGGGCACGAGGGATCGGGGAGTGCGGGACACGGACCGGGGTGACGGGGAGGGCGCGAGCAGTACGCAGGCTGCGGACGCAGACTAGAACCTGCGGTCGATCAATGGAAGTGTGAGCGCTGCTCCCCTAGCTTACCCGGTCTATGTCCGCTTCGCCTGCCTCTCCGACCGGCGGCCCACTTGGCCCCGGCAGTTTCTGCGCCGCCTGCGGCGCCCCGCTCGCCGCCGGCGCCCGCTTCTGTCATCGCTGCGGCACGCCGGCCGGTGAAGGCACGCCGGCTCTGCGCGGCGCGGTGCCGCTGCCCGCCTCGACCACCGGGCTCGCCACCGTGCTGCCGTGGGGCGTGGCGTTCGTCGCTTTGATGGTGCTCGTGGCCATGCTGGCCGGTCAGAACTTCGGCGCGCAGCGCGGCAGCGCGATCGACGGCTCCGCCAACGCCTTGCCCACGCCGGCCATCGACGGACCGGCACTCGGCGCGCCCGGCAGCGGTCCGCGCGCGCCGGATATCTCCAACATGACGCCGGAGCAGCGCGCCGACGCGCTGTTCCAGCGCATCATGACGTACAACGATCGCGGTCAGCGCGATTCTGTGATCATGTTCGCACAGATGGCGTTGCCGGCGCACGCACTGCTCGAGAACATCGATCTCGACCGTCGTTACCACGCCGCCCTGATCGCTGAGGCGGCCGGTATTATCGAAATCGCGGCGGCACAGTCCGATACGATCCTGCGTACCGACAGCAATCACCTGCTGGGCCTCGTGCTGTCAATCCGACTCGCGCGTGATGCCGCCAACTCGGCCCGCGCGAGCGCGCTGGAGCAACAGTTGCTCCGAGTGGCCGACACGGAGCTGGCTCGGCAGCTTCCCGAGTACGAGCAGCACCGTCGGGAGATCGATGATGCGCTGTCCGCCGCGCGCGCCGCCGGATCACAGTGAGCGACCACCCGACCGGACCCGCGACCTAGCGCAGCATGACCACGGCAGCGAGCGACACCACCGCGCAGAATCACCGCGCGCGACGGGAGCGGGATGCGCTGCTGCAACTCGCGCGCGACATGGCGGGCAGTTCACCGTCCGCCAAGGGCGTGTTGCTGCACCTCGCTCAAACCGCGCAGTCGTTCACGCAGTCGGAAGGGGCGTGCGTGCTCGAACTGCGCCCGGAGCTGTTTCGCGTGGCAGCTCCCACAGGCATCGTGCGGCCGTACGACGAGCAGTCGTTCAGCATCATGCCGCCGCCCTCGCTGTTCCGGGAGGCGCTGAGCACGCGGCAGGTGGTCGTCACCAACGACGGCGCGAACGATCCGCGCGTCGATTCGCGGTTCCGTGACTCACTGCGCGTGCGGCATGTCGCGGTGGCTCCTATCGTCGTCAGCGACCGCGTGGACGGATTGCTGGTCGTCATCAACGCGGCCGACCCGCTTGGCTACAGCGACGACGATGCTGCATTCATGCAATGTCTGGCCGACTTCAGCGCAGTAGCGCTGCGAGACGCGGCGCTCGTCGCGCGCGCCGAATCGGCCGCTGCCGACGCGGAGCGACAGGCGCGCGAAACCGCCATGGCGGCACGCCGAAGCGCCGTACTCGCCCGCACCGCCGAAGCACTGGCCAGCGCTGGCTCGACCGATGCCGTGTACGCGCAGATCGGCGAGATCGTGCGCGAGCTGCTCGGCGCGGGCGGCTTCAGCATCTTCGACGTCAACGTCGAGGCGCGAGAGGCGCAGCTGGCGTTCCAGACGGGCGTTGGCTCGGTTGATTCCGGTGAGGCCGGAAAGCACTTCTGGGCCACCCGTATGGCCGACGTCGTGCTCACCGGTACGCCCACGTTTGTGGACAACATGCGAGCGGGCTCGAACACGGAGCTGCGACTTACCGAACCACTGCGCGCGGCCGGTATCGCCGCACTCGCGCTGCTGCCGCTTCGAATTTCGGGACGCATTTGCGGGCTCATGTCGATTCGATGCACCGCCGAGCGCGAGCCCGACCCGACGGAACACGCCTTCCTCGAGTCGTTCGCGTCGCAGGTGGGACTGGCCCTTCGAAATGCGCGACACGTCAACGATCTGAGCGAGCGCGCGCGTCGTCTCGCCACGCTCGCACACGCGCAGCAGCGGCTCGCCGGCACGTTACAGGCCTCGCAACTGCCGGCCGCGATACTCGACGCGATCGAGATGATCGTGCCCGCCACCTCGTACGAGCTGCTCGAGTCCGACGCGGCCGGCAACTGGTCACTCGTGCTGGAGCGCCGGCAACCCGAGGACGGCGTGTGCACCGGTGTGCTCACGATTCCCATGCACACCGAATCGCGGCCCAGTCGTATGATCCGGCTCCACACCCGGGACACTGCCGGCTTCGACACGCAGGACGCGGACCTCGTCAACATCCTCGCGCGGCATGCCATGCAGGCGTATGAGACCGTGCACCTGCTCGAAGCCGAGTCGGCGGAGCGGCAGCGGGCCGAAGCGGCCGCCGATATCGCCCGCTCGACGCTCTCGAGCGGTAGCGTGGAGAGTGCGTCCCTCAGCATCCTGGAGATACTCGACCGGGTGGTGCCGACGTCTGGCAAGGCCATCGGCGTAGCGCGCGCGCGTGATGGGCGCATCGAGTACAGCGCGGCCATCGGATCTCTGGCGGGCATGCTCGGTCATCGCCCCGCCGGCCCGTTCGGCATTCCTGGCCTGAGTCCGGACGGGCGGGCCGTGGAGATCGCGAACCTGCACGACGAGGCGCCGGAGTCGGTGCGGCCGGTCGTACCCGCCGAGCGCGCGCTTGTCTTGCCACTCCTGGCCCGGGACCGCTCGCTCGGCGCGCTTATTCTCACCGCCCCGACCGACGCACCGTGGCGTGCCGCGGAGCGTGCCACGATCGAACATCTGAGCATTTCCGTCGCGCTCGCCGTCGATGCGGTCTTGCTCGACGAGGAGGAGCGTCAGGCGCGCGCCCGCGAACACACGCTGGCCACGGCGCTCACCACGCTCGATCATCCGGTCTTCATCCTCGAGCATGACATCATTCGCTACGCGAATCCCGCGTCGGCGCGTGAGTACGGCCGGCCGGTGAACGAGTTGCTGGGCAGACCGTTCGCGGATCTCGTCGCGTCGGTCACACCGTCCCGCCACAGACTCGGGCTGTCCGGCCGCGAGGGCGTGCCGATGGACGATGCATGGTTGCCCGCAGAACATCGTCATCGCCGGAGCGACGGCACCGAGTTTGTCGCCGCTGTCACCGTGAGCGAACTGCGCACGGAGGCCGGTGTCGAGCATGGCACCGTCGTGTCCGTGCGTGACGTGACGATGGATCGCGCCGTGGCCGAACAGCTGCGCCACTCCGAAAAGATGGTCGCGCTCGGCGAACTCGTGGCCGGTGTTGCGCACGAGATCAATAATCCGCTCACCGGCATCTCCGCCTTCGCCGAGCTGCTGCTCGAAGATCGGCTGGGCGACGAACAGCGCGAGTCCGTGCAGCTCATCAAGCGAGAGAGCGACCGGGCAACACAGGTGATTCGCGACCTGCTGCTGTTCGCGCGCAAGAGCGACGCGCCGGTGGGCCCGGTTGACGTGAATGCGCTCATCGAGCAAACCCTGCGCCTGCGCGCATATGTGCTGCGCAGCAGCGAAATCGAGGTGGCGCTGGATCTCGACAGCGCGGGTCCGGCAGTGCAAGGTGATGCGCAACGTCTCCAGCAGGTTGTGCTCAACCTCATCACGAATGCCGAACATGCCATGGAAGGATGTGCGCGCAGACTGCTCACGCTCAGCACGCACCAGCACGAAGGTCGCGTCGTGATCAGGGTCAGCGACACCGGGCGCGGTATGTCGGCGGCGGTGCAGCGGCGGTTGTTCGAGCCTTTCTTCACCACCAAGCCGCCGGGCGTCGGAACGGGACTGGGCCTCAGCGTGAGCTACGGCATCGCGCAAGCGCACAACGGCACACTGGAAGTGCACTCCACCGTGGGTGTTGGGACGTCGTTCGTGCTCGAGCTGCCGGCGCTTTCCGCGGCAGTTGAGCAGGTCGGCGCACAGCGCAACGGTAGCCTGGCGTGAGCGGCGCGTGGTAAGCTCGCCTGCCGTCTCGCCCACCGCCGACATGCCGGATCCGTTCGATCGCATTCACGCGGAAGCTGACGCCGCTGCGCTCGAAGAGTCGCTGCGCCGCGTGCTCATCGTCGACGACGAAGCGTCCATTCGCCTCGCGCTCACGCGCTTTCTGACGTCACGTGGCTACGAGGTGGAGTCGGCGGCATCGGGGAACGCGGCGCTCGAGGCGCTGCGCCGTTCGCGCACCGCCGTGATGCTCTGCGACCTGCGCATGCCTGGCATGAGCGGTCTCGAGATCGTGCCGAAGGCGCTCAACATCGATCCCGACCTCGCCGTGGTCATGCTCACCGCCATGAGCGATGCGCAATCGGCAACTGACGCGCTCACGGCCGGCGCGGGCGACTATCTCGTCAAGCCGGTCGAGCTGTCGGCGCTGCAACAGGCAGTAGAGTCGGCGCTCGCGCGTCGTTCGCGCGCACTCCGTCGCAAGCATGTCGAGCGACTGATCCGCGAGGAAGTGGCGGCGCGTACCGCCGACCTGCTGCGTGAACAAGCCGCGCTGCGCGCGCTCACGCTCAATGTGGCGCATACGCTCGTCAACGCCATGGAAGCCAAGGACGTGTACCTGCGCGGACACTCCGAGCGCGTGGGCAAGCTGGCTCGGCGCATTGCACAGGTGCAGGATGTCGCGGCCGCGGACATCGACCTCGTGCGCACCGCTGGACGCCTCCACGACATTGGCAAGATCGGCCTGCGCGAGGCCATCCTGCACAAACCCGGGCCGCTCACCGACGAAGAGTTCGCGCATGTGCAGTCACATGTACAACTGGGACTCGAAATCCTTGCGCCGCTCGATCAACTCGGCGGCGCCCGCGACTTCATTCGCGACCATCACGAGCATTGGGACGGCTCCGGCTATCCGCGTGGTCTCGCCGGCGACGCCATCTCCTGGGGCGGCCGCGTACTGACCGCTGCCGACGCGTTTGACGCCCTCACGTCCAAGCGCGCCTACCGCGAACCCATGACCGCCGACGCCGCCCTCGCCTACCTCGCCACGCAGCGCGGCCGCCTCATCGAACCGGCGATGTACGACGCGCTCGTCGAGGCCGTGCAGGTCGAATATCGGCCAACCGCTTGACTCCGCCTTTGAGTTCGTGTACTAGGGGGGTCATGGTTTTGGTGTGTTGGTTCCGACGTAACCCGAGAGGAGGCGGTCATGCCGCGCAGTAAC
>JBBQNT010000253.1:0-5592 GCA_038330215.1 Gemmatimonadales bacterium | reverse complement strand
GGGCTCGTTTTGGCTGGCCGGTGACTTGACGACGGTGACTTACGCAAAAAGGCCGGCACCACATTTGTGATGTCGGCCTCTTGCTTTCCCAATATCGGGACGGCGGGATTCGAACCCGCGACCCCCTGAACCCCATTCAGGTGCGCTACCGGGCTGCGCTACGTCCCGTAACCCGTTCACGCACACAGCCAACTGCGCTGCGCTGTGCAAACGTCTACAGACCGGAAACGTACCCTGTCACACTCCGGCGATCAACTGGCAGTGGCCGCTTCGCCCAACGGACCGCCGCGAAGTGCGGCCGCCACCGTCGCCTCGAGCACGGCCAGCGGCACCGGCTTCTGTAGAACGGCCGCCGCACCAACCTCCGCCAGACGCTCGGGCGTCAGACGATAGCTGTAGCCAGTCACGATCACCACGGGCAACGCCGCTCGCACCTTGTGCACAGCCTCGGCGAGCACGTCGCCGGTCATGCCGGGCATCGTCTGGTCGGTCACCAGCACGTCCACGTCGTCCGGCGAGAGGCGCACGGCTTCGAGAGCCTCGCGCGGATCGTGATACGTGCGTACACGGCAGCCGAGTCGTGAGAGTGCGCGCTCCACCACGCGCGCCACCGCGGGTTCGTCGTCGACGAGCAGTACGCGCGCGTTCTTCAGCAACACGGACACCTCCAGAGGCGAAGACGTGCTCTCCGGAGCAGTTTCGGACGCAGTCACCGACTGGCCGGCGACGGCTGCGCGAACCGCCGTCACCCCCAGGAGCGGCGCGACCGAGGAAACGCTCGAACTGACAAAGCTGCTTTCTGCGACCAAGGGCATCAACACGTCGAACGTGGTGCCGATACCGACTTCGCTTTCGACCCGCACACGTCCGCCATGCGAGGCGACGATGCCGTGCAGCACCGACAAACCGAGCCCGGTACCCTCGCCGGTCGGCTTGGTCGTGAAGAACGGCTCGAAGACACGATCGCGAACATCGGGGGTCATGCCTGCACCGCTGTCGCTCACGCGCAGTCGCACGACACACGCCGTCTCGGACAAGATGTCATCCGGTGCCGGCAGCACGTCGAGACGGATTTCGAGGCGGCCCCCATTCGTGGGCCGCATCGCGTACTCCGCGTTCGAACACAGGTTGAACAGCAGTTGCTGCAACTGCGTAAGGTCACCGCGAATGGCGTAGACGGCATCGCCGCCGATCACGTCGAGATCGACCGTGCGCGGAATCAGCGATCGCAACATCGGCACCAGCGTGCGCACGACGGCACCCAGATCGATGACGCGCTCGTGCGGCTGGTTGCGACGGCTGAAGGTCAGAATCTGCCGCACGAGATCCCGCGCGCGCTCGCTGGCGTCGAGCACGGCCGAGAGGTGTGCAGCCACCTCGTCGCGATCATCGAGACTCTCGCGGGCCAACTCCGCGCTGCCGAGAATCACGCCCAACAAATTGTTGAAGTCATGCGCCACACCGCCGGCAAGCGTGCCGAGCGATTCGAGCTTTTGCGCTTCGCGAACCTGCGACTCGAGCAGCTGTCGCTCGTTCCGCGCAGCGTGCGCCGCCGACAGGTCGCGCAGCACCCAGTGTTGCACCGGGCCGTCTTCCCGCTCGATGGTCGTGACCGTCACGACTGCGGGGACGCGCGTACCATCCACGCGTTGCACATCCAGTTCGATCGCATCAGCGGGCGCACCGCCCCGCTCTGCCAGCGCGCGCGGCAGCGCCAGCGCGTCGGTCGTGACACCATCGAGGCTTTCATCTCCGCCGAGCAGCGCCACCGCCGCCGCGTTCGCGGCAACCACGGTGCGATCGCGCACAAGCAGGTTCGCATCGAACGCGCGATCGAACAGCGCGCGAAACTGTCGCTCGCTGGCGCGTGCACGCTTCTCGCTGGCGGCCAGGTCGCTGGCCCGCTCCTGGATGGCGCGCATTCGCCAGCGATGCGTCGCGAACAACAGCGCCGCGGCGCACAGCGTGAAGGCGAGCAACACCAGCGGCGAACGCCACGGCGGATACGCCACGGTGAACCGCTGCGCAACAGGTCCATACTCTCGGCCAGCATAGTCGCGCGCCCAGGCCTGCACCGAATAGGTGCCCGGCGGAAGCGCCGGATACGACACCCGCGGATCCGATGTCCATTCCGGCGGTGCAACGCTGAGCGGTCCGTCCACCTCGATGCGAAAGCGCAGGTCCTCTTCGCGATGATAGGTCGGCAGTGTCAGGTTGATCGCGACGCGATTATCCTCGAAAGCGATGCGCGTGCCATCGGACACGAGCTGTGCATCGTTGCCGCTGGTGATGCGCATGCGGAAAATATTCGGATCGGGTATGGGCAGGCTGCGTACATCGATGCGGCCGACACCGTGCGCCGTGCCGATCCAGCGCACACCGGGTGCCCCCCCCTCCCCAATCGCCTGCATCACCGGACTCGGCAGACCGTCCGCCGGACCGAGCATGGTCGCCATGCGCCAGGCGGCCGAGTCCCGACTACTCAGGTCGAGCACGGCCACGCCGTCGTCGGTCGCCACCATGACACGAGACGCATCGTCGCAGCGCAGCGCGTTGACGACATCGCTTCGGAAGAACTCGCGAACGCGCGCCGGCAGTGAGCGCCACGCCAGGTCACTGCGTTCACGCCAGTAAACGCCGCGATTCGTGCCCGCGAGCATGTGAGCACCTGTTGAAGACGGCATCCGGCACAGTGTGCGTACGTTCGCGCGCCCGCCAAGCTGAAGCAGGCTCGAGTCCACCCGCCAGCTGCCGCCACGTCGCACCGCCGTACCGAATGCACCGGAGATCCAGACGCTTGAATCGGACGGTGATTCCCCAATCACATAGGTCAGCGGTCCTTGGGGCGCACCTTGGACGGGATGCCAGCGCTCCCCATCCCACGTACGCAGTCCGACAGCCGTCGCCGCGAGCAGCGGCGACGAATCCTCGGCTTCGCGCTCGCGCGCAAATCGCACTACGGGTTCCGCACCGATTCCCACGTCACGCGGGATCCATCGGCCGCCCTCGCGCCGCCACGCGCCAAGTGCCGCTCCCACCCAGATCTCCGCGTTCGCGGCGGAGCCGCGCGCGAAGATGGTTTGCACACGACCGTCAACAAAGTCGTCATACTCGGCGACGGTTCGCGCCCGCGATCCGTCCACCTCCACAATTCCGAAGTTGCTCGTGCCGATCCACGCCACGCCAGTTTGGCCAAGCGGATCCTCGAGCACGCTCTTGATGGAGAGGCGAAGTCCGGTTTGTTCAGATACGAGCGTCGCGGCACGGCCGACGCTCAGGCGCACCAGGCCATCACCAAACGTGCCCACATACACCGCGAATCCGCCCGCATGGCCGCGCACGCCGGTGAGCGCATGCACAGGGGTGCGTGGTTCCGTGCTGCGCAACTGCAACGTGTCCCATGCGGCCTCTGCACGCCGCATGAGCAGTCCATCGAGTGTGCCCACCCAGAGCTCATGCGAGCCGTCGGTGCGCGGAACCGTCGCCAGTCGATACGAAAACGGGGGAGAACCGCGAACGAGCGACCAGCGTTCATCGGCCGCCGATTCCTCGAACACGAACACACCGTCGCTCGTGGCCGCGTACAATGTGCGCGCGCTATCATTCGCAATGGCGAACTGTTCAACCGCGCTGACACGCAGCCCGTGCGCCGGGCCGAAGACCCCATCCCAGGCGCCGTCACGCCAGCGTGCCGCCACACCGAACGACGTTGCCAGCCAGAGTTCGTCGCGTCCTCCAGCACGCCTTCTCGCGCGCACGACAAGCCCCGCCGCGTCGACGGTCGGCGGCAGCGGAATCGACACCCACCGATCAGAATCCATGTACACCGCGATGCCTTCCGCCGTCGCCGCGATCACACGCTCGGTGCCGTCGTATGCGTTGCTGACCGCCAGCGAGTAGACGGTGCCGCCCGTCAAGCCATCGGTCGTGTCGAACGCGCGCATGTTGCCATCCGGCAGCCGTCGAACCACGCCAGTGCGCGTACCGAACCACATGGCGCCGTTCGCCGTGCGTGCGATGGCCCGAACGTGGGAGCTGCCACCGGGGATGTCGAGCCGTTCAAAGCGCGCGCCTGTGAAGCGATGCGGCCCTGCCTCGGTTCCGATCCACAGCGACCCGTCAGCCAGCGCCTCGACGGAGAATACTGCCAGCGATCGCAATCCGTCCGGACTCGCGAAGCGGCGCTCCGAGTAGTCGCGCAGTGCTACATGGACGGCCTCGGGCGACGTCGTGCCGGCCGGCCTCGACTGCGCGATGAGCAGCGCGCCATCGTGCAACATCGCGCCCTGAAGCAGAAGCACAGCAAAAAGCGACTTCCGCAGCTCGACCATCACGCAAACCCTTCAGCCGCCTCGGCCACCCCGGGTGCCATGCTGGGATACTGCGGATTGAGGCGCTCGAGTGTCTCCACGAGCAGGCGCGCGATCAGCAGGTTCCGTACGCGCTTTTCGTCGGACGGCACCACGAACCATGGCGCCTCGCGCGTGCTCGTCTTCGCCAGCACGTCGCGGTACGCGCGAGTGTAGTCGTCCCAAAGCGCGCGGTCTTCCAGATCGCCGAGTCGAAACTTCCAGTTCTTGCCCGGGTCATCGAGCCGCTCCTGCAGGCGTTTGCGTTGCTCGTCGCGGCTGACATGCAGGAAGCACTTCACGATCACCGTGCCACTGTCGACGAGCATGCGCTCGAACTCCACGATGTGGCGAAATCGGCGCTTCCAGATTGCCGGTTCCGCGAGCCCACGCACGCGCACCACCAGGACATCTTCATAGTGCGATCGATTGAAGACGCCAATGACGCCGCGCGGCGGCATGGCGCGGTGCACGCGCCAGAGATAGTCGTGCCGAAGCTCACGCGTGTTCGGCGGACCGAATGCGGCGATCTGCACGCCCATCGGATTGCAGGCGCCGACCACCGTCCGAATGGTGCTGTCCTTGCCGGCGGCGTCGCGCGCCTGCAGCACGAGCAACAACGCACGGCTGCCATCGGCGTGGAACGCGGCTTGCAGCTCTTCCAGCCGCTTGAGCCAGGTCTTGGTCGCGTCCTCGATCTCCTTCTTGCTGGCGTCGAGCCCGGGCACCATCGCGGCGCGGTCACCGATCTCGAGCCGCTGTCCGGGTGTCACCGCACGAAGGCGCAGACGGGAGAGCGTCATGCGCCGTGCCCGGTCGTGGGGTCGTTCTCGCCCGGCGTGGCGCGTCTTCCCTGCACCGTCTCAGCGTAGATCGCGCCGATGATGGTGCGGTCAGGCGTCGGATCGTCGGGTGTGAAGGCTTCGGGCACGATACCACGGAGCGCGCCCACCGCTGCGGCGTGCCGAGCACGCGCCTTGTCGTGCGGCCCGTCGTCGAGCAGTTCGAGACGCCCGCGCACGACGACGCTCTGCCAATCGAAGAGCGCATGCGACTCGTCGATCTCGAACGCCACCCACGGATTGTGCACGATCGTGGACAGCTTCGTGCCGAGTTGCGTGCGCACATAGATCCAGCCCGCCTCGTACACATAGTGAATCGGCTCGATGTCCACCCGATCCTTGTGCGAATATGCCAGCCGGGCAATGCGGTGGCCCGCGAGCAGGGTCTCGCATTCTTCCCG
>JBBQNT010000252.1:0-5642 GCA_038330215.1 Gemmatimonadales bacterium | reverse complement strand
TTTTGCGAGTTCGCGCCTTTGCGCCTTTGCGCCCGCTGCCTTTCTTCCGCGCGTCCACTTTCACCACCTGAACCACCGGCCGCGCACACTGGCGCCTTGCACCTCCGCACCTTGGCGCCGTGCGCTATAGCGCTATCGTGGTAACGCGACGCGCGTGGGCACCGGACGCTGCCGCACCGTTCCATCACCCAGCGCACCGCCACCGCGCGCGTTGGAGTTCTCGCCCCAGCACCACGCCACACGCCTCGTGTCGAGCGCGCATGTGTGATAGTCGCCACTGGCGATCGCGATAAACGGCACGTCGCTGACGACGCGAACCGGTGCGCTCTGCGACACGCCGCTGTTGTCGCCGAGTCCGCCATTGTAATTGGAGCCCCAGCACCACGCGGTGCCCTCAAGGTCCAGTCCGCATACGCGATGATGTCCTGCGGAGAGCGACTGAAAGCGCAGGCCGCCCGCGACCGGCACAGGAATGAACCTGTTGGGGATTGGCGAGCCCTGACCGAGTTGGCCGTCGAACGCAATGCCCCAGCACCACGCGGCTGCGTCAGCGTCGACGGCGCACGTGACGCTCTCGCCCGCGGTGATCGATGTGAACACATGTTCGCCGAGCACCCTCACTGGCTCCGTGTGCTCGCTCACGGAACCGTCGCCGAGCGCACCGCCGTCGCCCCAGCACCAGGCAATGCCCTCTGCGGTGATGCCGCAAGCATGGCTGCGTCCTGCAGCGAGCGCGGTGAACCGATGGTCACCACTGAGCGCCGTCGGCGTGGCGACCGGAGACCGTTCGCTGCTGCCATCGCCCCGCTCACCATGCTGATGCGTGCCCCAGCATCGCGTGCGATCGGCCGAGTCGGTAGCGCACGTGAAGTTCGCGCCCAGCGCGAGCTGCCGCACGCCTCGCAGCTCGACTGTGCCGGGCCTGGCGCGCACGCGAACACTGGTGTCGCCCAGCGCAAACTCCTGGTTGTCACCCCAACAGTGCAGCGCGGCCAGCGAGTCCACGGCGCAAGCATGTGCCTCGCCGGCTACCAAGCGCATGACCGGCACCGAGTGCTGCAACTGCGTCGGCACAAAACGGTCCAGCGTATCACCGAGACCGAGCTGGCCGAAGCGGTTGGAGCCCCAGCACCACGCCTGTGCTGCCTCGTCCAGTGCACATGTGAACTGCCGTCCCGCGGTGATGGCGATAAATCGCGGCAGGGAGTCAGGTACCGCGGTCAGTGCTGTCGAGTCTTTTGTCGCGCTTGTGTCGGACGCGGCACCGCTGCAGGCGCTCACCGAAAGTGCGAGCAGGGACAATGCGGCGCCGTTCGCGATGCTTCGTGTGGCGCGACGTGTCGCGTGCAGAATCGGTGAAGGTCTGATAGGCATGTGAAGAAACGAAACACCGCAGCGCGTGAAATGGAGCCCGCATGACAAAAGTCGATGCGCGTCGTCAGTCGCTGGCGACGGGGAGGCGGGGGGCAGGGTAGACCATGCGCTGCCGGATTCTCGATGCGCGAGTGGCGGCTGCGGAACCCTTGGGGGACCAGCGGCGTGGCGAGGGAAGCACCGAGGCCAACCGGGCCGCGTCGTCGGCGCTGAGTCGACTGGCCGGTTTGCGGAAGTGATGTTGCGCCGCCGCCTCGATTCCGAAGATGCCGTCACCCCACTCGGCGAGGTTGAGATAGAGATCGAGGATGCGGTCTTTCGGGACGACCACTTCCAGCCACAGCGTGATGTACGCTTCGATGCCCTTGCGTACCCACGATCGGCCTTCCCACAGAAAGATGTTCTTGACCACCTGTTGCGAGATGGTGGACGCACCGCGCATGGGCCGTCCGCTGCGCGAACGCTCGATAGCCTTGTCGATTTCCTCGAAGTCGAAGCCGCTGTGCAGGTAGAAGCGATCATCCTCCGCCGCGAGCACGGCTCGGCGCATGATCGGCGCGATCTCGTTGCGCGCGACCACGGTTCGCCGGGGGTATGCCGGGGTTTCGTTGGCCTGAGAACGCTGGACGGTGCGCGTGAGCATCATGGCCGTGGTGGGTGGATGCACGAAGCGCAGCAGTAACGCGGCCGGCAGTGGCAACATGAGCGCAATGAACGCGAACTGCACCGCACGGCGCAGCCAGGTGAGCAGTCGTGAACGTTTGCGTGCGGCGATCATCAAGGCTCCCGCAGGTGAGGGGGCGTTTCCGGCGGCTGTCTCTTCCAGCGTCGATGATGCCAGAAATACTGGCCGGGCGTTTCGCGAATCGCATCTTCGAGCTGTCGCGTGAAGGCGGCCACAATAGCGTCGACGTCCTGTTCGCGATTCCCCGTGTCGACGACCGGGACCGTGTCGAATGCAATCCGGTAGGTGCCGTCTGGCCGACGAACGCAGCAGGCGAACAACACCGGAACGCCGAGCCGGAGCGCGAACACACCAGGTCCGCGAGGCGTGCGCGCCGGACGACCGAAGAATGACACGAATGTGGATGCGAGGCCGATGCCATCCTGGTCGCACAGGAATGCGATCAACTTTTCCTCACCCAACGCTCGTGGCACGCGTCGCACTGCCACCGCGTCGTGAATCACTTCGACGTCGAGTGCGCTGCGTGTGCCCCGCAGGTAGCGGTCGAAGAGGGGATTTTGCATGCGGCGCGTGATGGCGGCCACCGGTACCCCGCGCGCCGCGAAATACGCACCGCCCAACTCCCAGTTGCCCAGGTGACCGGTGGCGAGAATCACGCCTTTGCCGAGTGCAAGCGCGTTCTCGAACAGATCCCAGCGAACCGTCTCCGTGACCATGCCAAGGATGCGTTCGCGAGATGTGCCCGCCAGCAACGCCGCTTCGATCGACGTTCGGCCGAGGCTCTGATACGCGGCAATCGCCGTGCGCGTCACGTCACGCTTCGAATAGTGAGGGAATGCAGCGGCGATGTGGCGTTCGACGACCTTGCGCCGAATACCGACGGGACTGTATGCCAGGCGGCCGAGCAACGCACCCACGCGGCTCGCAGTCCGCCATCCGAGCAGTCGCAGCACGAAGACCACGGCGCGAATGCCCAGATATTCGATCCAGTGCGAGAACGTCACGGGCTGAGCCGCGACGGACGCATTCGCCGACGTCGTGGTCTGACTGGTCATGCGGTTGAGCGCGATCGGGGAAGGACGCGCACACCGGTGCGCGGAATCACATGAAACTGCATACGGAGAAAATGCATACGGCGCCGCTCCCAAGGGAACGGCGCCGTATGAAGTCGAGCGAAACCTGCATGACCTGGGGCGTGAACTCACGCCCCAGTTACCTCAGTTGGTCAGGCTGATGAGCACGCGACGGTTCGTGGCGCGGCCGTTGTCCGTGTTGTTCGGGGCGAGCGGATTGCTCTCGCCAGCCGTGATGCTGGTGATGCGCGAGGACGCAACGCCCTTGGAGACGAGATAGTCACGCACCTGATCGGCGCGCTGCTGGCCGAGGGTGGTGTTGTAAGACTCACTGCCGATCGCGTCGGTGTTACCCGTCACGGTGATCGTGCGCGACATGTTGACGCTTTCGAGCAGCGATGCGGCGATGGTGTCGAGGATCTTCGCCGCTTCCGGCGTGATGGCGTCCTGATTGAACGCGAACTGGACAGCGCCGATCACGATCGGACGGCCCGGCACGTTGACACGAACGGTGTCCATGCGCGTGGTGTACACGGTGTCGCGCTGCATGATGCGCAGCGTGTCCGTGACGATCATCGGCCGACGCGCGCTGGTGAACAGCGAGACGCTGACGCCAGCTTGCGCACCGAGGTTGAAGTGGCTTTCACGGGGCGTCGGTCTCGTGTCTTCGTCTGCGGCAACGTAGTTGCCGATGCCTTCGAGGCGGAACGAGAACATGTCGTTGAGCGCGAAGCGCAGACCGATGAGGCCCGAGGGGCCACCGCCACGCGGCGCAACCTGACGCATGCGGCCATACGCGTCATACGCGTAACCGCCGCCGATGAGGAACTTCACCTTGTCGCTGATGGGCGCGTTGTAGAGCAGACGATAGTTCCACAACGTGTGCGACACCTTGTTCAGCGAGTCGAACACGGCGATCCCGGTGGGCTCGCGGTCGACATCGGCATCGGCGTAGGACAAGTCCATTTCGAGCAGCAGGTTGCGCAGCACGTAAATGCCGGCGCGACCACCACCACCGAAAGCCGGATCGAGCTGCTGCGATTCACCAAACGTCGTGAACCGCCCGAAGCCGCCGATTTCCACCGCGCCCTGCCGCTGCGCCTGGAGCGAAGCCGGCAGACCGAGGGCAAGCACAGTGCCCAGCGCGAACATAGCAGAAGTACGCATATTCCTCCCTTGAGTGTAACGAACCGACGGAACGAGCCGCCAAATAGCCTGCAGGATGACAACACGACGAAAAACCACGAACTCCCGGCGCGCAGGCATCCGCCGACTGACGCATTTCCAGGATACCGAACGGATCCCGGAGTATGACGCCCGCGCGGTTGCCACGCATCAACTTACGCATCAAATCCCAGAGGGCAACCGTTGATAGGCCACGAACTTGGCGAAAGCGCGCCTTTCGGCACACTTGCGACCCATATCACAGCCCCGAAGGACGCATTTGGGCGCCGGACATGATGACCGAGCCATTGACGATCTACATTCCGGGATGAAACACCTGATCAGTCGGCATGGATCCCGGCGCTGAGGCGCGCGCCCGGCTCCGCGGCTGGCGGACCGCGCAGTTCGGACTGGTCAGCAACGCCGGACTCGCGGTCATCAAGCTGGTGGCCGGCGTGGCGGGCAACTCGTACGCGCTTGTGGCCGACGCCATCGAGAGTGCGGCCGACGTGGTGGCCTCGCTGGTGGTGCTCGGCGGGCTCCGGCTCGCGGCGCGTGACGCCGATGACGACTACCCGTTCGGCTACGGACGGGCAGAGCCGCTGGCCGCCGCTGCAGTCGCGCTCATGCTGCTCGGCGCCGCGTTCGGCATCGCCTGGGAGGCCGTCTCGGCGATCCGCACCCCGCACACGGCGCCGGCACCGTTCACACTGGCGGTGCTCGTTGGTGTGCTGCTGGTCAAGCAATGGTTTTTTCGCCGTCAGCACGCGGCCGGTCAGGAAAGCGGGTCGCCGGCGGTGCAGGCGGACGCCTGGCACCATCTCAGTGACGCCATCACGTCCGGCGCCGCATTCATTGGTATCTCGGTCTCGCTCATTGGCGGGGCAGGCTGGGAGTCGGCCGACGACTGGGCCGCGCTGGTCGCTGCGATGGTGATTGCGGCGAACGGTACTTCCATGCTGCGTCCGGCGCTGCATGATTTAATGGACCGTGCACCCGAGTCGGATCTCCGTGATCGCATTCTGGACGCCGCCCGAACCGTGGGCGATGTGCGTGACCTCGAGAAGCTCAAGGTGCGGCGCGTGGGGACGACACTGTTCGTTGATCTCCACGTGCAGGCAGATGCGGCACTGACGCTGCACGACGCGCACATCGTCAGTGGGCGCGTGAAGACGGCCATCCGGGAGGCCATTCCCTCGGTGGCTGGCGTGCTCATCCATATGGAACCCTTCGAACCCCCTTCGGCATGACGGCTCGCCCGCAGTTCTCCACGCTGACCCGGGAAGAATGCGAGACCCTGCTCGCGGGCCACCGCATTGCCCGGCTGGCATATTCGCACAAGGATC
>JBBQNT010000251.1:0-5660 GCA_038330215.1 Gemmatimonadales bacterium | reverse complement strand
CGCCGCCAGCCGCGCCGGTGGCCGGAGCGCCTGTTGGCGACTATGGTTCGTATCCCATGTCCTTCGTCCATCTGCACTGTCATTCGGAATTCTCGCTCCTCGACGGGGCGAACAGGATCGGGGATCTGATCAAGCGCGCGCAAGGCTTCGAACAGCCCGCGCTGGCCATCACCGATCACGGTAACATGCACGCCGCCTGGGAGTTCCAGGAGCAGGCACGCAAGGCGGGCGTCAAGCCCATTCTTGGCATGGAAGCCTACGTGGCGCCCGGCGACCGCCGCGTGCGCGCCAAGGCGGCCCCCGGACAGAAATCCAATTATCACCTGGTGCTGCTGGCCCGCGACATGGTGGGCTATCGCAATCTGGTCAAGCTCACCTCCCTCGCATACACCGAAGGCTTCTATGGGAAGCCACGCGTGGACCGGGAGACGCTGGCGCAGCACAGCGACGGGCTCATTGTCACCTCGGCGTGCATGGCCGGCGAAGTCGCGTCGCACCTGCTCGAGGGGCGCGACACCGAAGCCGCCGAGGTGGCCGCGTGGTACGCCGAGCTGTTCAAGGGCCGCTATTACCTCGAGGTGCAGGCGCACGGCAGCGACGGACAGTCCACGCTCAACACGAAGGTGTTCGCGCTCGCCGACAAGCTCGGCATACCGGTGGTCGCCACCAACGACGCGCATTTTCTCACGCACGACGATCACGATGCGCACGACGTGCTGCTGTGCATCGGGCTGGGCAAGGATCGCAGCGATCGTGATCGCATGCGCTATGACGACGGCCTGTACTTCAAGAGCGCGCCGGAGATCGCGGGACATTTTCCCGGCCGGCCGGAGGTGCTCGAGAATACGCTCGCGATCGCCGAGTCGGTGGACGTGCAGTTCAGCAAGAAGTACCACGTGCCTGCGTTTCCGCTGCCCGATGGTGTGGCGACGGAGAACGAACACCTGGTGCAACTCTCCACTATCGGCGCGAAGGTGCGGTACGGCGATCCGCTGCGCGCGGAAGTGCAGGAGCGACTCGACTACGAACTTGACGTCATCACGCGCACCGGGTACGCCGGCTACTTCCTGATCACGGCGGACTTCATTCAGGCGGCGCGCGATCGCGGCATTCCCGTGGGTCCTGGGCGTGGTTCCGCCGCCGGTTCTTTGGTTGCATACTCGCTTGGCATTACCGATGTGTGTCCGCTCGAGTTCGACCTGCTATTCGAGCGCTTTTTGAATCCGGAGCGCGTATCCATGCCCGACGTGGACGTGGACTTTTGTTTCGAACGTCGCGGCGAAGTAATCGAGTATGTGCGGCAGAAGTACGGACGCGATTCGGTCGGCCAGATCGTGACGTTCGGCACCATGAAGTCGCGCGCCGCGATCAAGGACGTGGGGCGGACGCTCGGCTTCACGCCCGCCGAAACTGACGCGCTCGCGAAGCTCGTGCCCAACGCGCCCAACAACTCGCTCACGGTGAAGGAAGCCGTGGTGCAAGTGCCAGAGGTCAAGAAGCTCTACACCGACGACGCGCGCTACCGGCAACTGCTCGACTACGCGATCAAGCTGGAAGGCCTGTCGCGTCACACGGGCGTGCATGCGGCCGGCGTTGTGATCGCGCCCGGCCCGCTCACGGACTTCGTGCCCGTGTGCACGCAGGCGTCCAGGGGCGCCGGCGCGGGTGACGAAGAGCGCGTGATCGTGACGCAGTACGACATGAACTGTCTCGAGCGCGCGGGCATGCTCAAGATGGACTTTCTCGGGCTCACCACGCTCACCGTCATCACTGACACGATCAAGCTCGTGAAGGAAACGCGCGGCATCGATGTGGTGCTCGAGACGCGAGGCTTCACCGACGACGACACGTATCGCGTGCTGCGCGCCGGCCGTACGGGTGGCGTGTTCCAGTTTGAATCGGCGCTGGCCACCGACGTGCTCAAGCGCATGCGCTGCGACCGCTTCGACGACCTTGTCGCGTCCAATGCGTTGTTGCGACCCGGTCCGCTCGATGCGGGCATGCACAACGTGTACATCCGGCGCAAGCGCGGCGAAGAGGCGGTGTCGTACGCGCTGCCCGAGCTCGAGCAGATTCTCAGCACCACGTACGGCGTCATCACCTATCAGGAACAGGTGATGCGCATTGCACAGGTGCTCGCCGGCATCTCGCTCGCCGAAGCGGACGTGCTGCGAAAGGCCGTGGGCAAGAAGGATGCGGAGCTGATCAAGAAGGAGCTCGGCAAGTTCGAGACGAAGGCGGTGGCGAAGGGACACGATCCGGCGATCATCAAGGAGCTTGCGGGGCAGATTGAAACGTTCGGGCGGTATGGTTTCAATAAGTGCGTTGTCGGCGACACCGAGATTTTCGATGCGGCGTCGGGACGCATGGTGCGCATCGAAGACGTGTATGCAGGTCGCGCGACGCTGACATCGGTCTCAACGTGCGAGCCCGACACGCTGTCGCTGCATCAGGGTCAGGTTGTCGATGTGATGGACAACGGCGTGCGCCCTGTCTTCCGTCTGCGAACAGAGAGCGGCCGAGAGATCACGGCAACGGCGAACCATCCGTTTCTCCTGCACGACGGTTGGCGCAACCTGGAATCGCTATCGCTCGGCGACCATATCGCCGTGCCTCGACATCTCCCGTCTGTCGGAACGCTTGAGTGGCCCGAGCACGAGGTCATGGCGCTCGGGCACCTGCTGGCTGAGGGCAACCTGTGTCATCCGCACGGATTGTATTTCTACAATCAGTGTCCTGAAGCGGTTTCGGACTTCATCACGGCCGCCGAGCAATTCGAGAATGTGAAGTGCACTCAGGCATCGCATCACGGCACAGAGTCCATTTATACCGGACGCATAGACCGGGCGCGTCCAAACGGGATCTTTGATTGGGCGCGTGGGCTCGACTTGCTGGGCCGCACCGCCACACAGAAAGAGATCCCACCGCAGACGTTCGCGCTGACCAACGCGCACCTGCGCATTCTGCTTGGCCGCATGTGGGATGGCGACGGGCACATCAATCCGCGTGACCGATCGGCCTTCTACGCGACCTCGTCCAAGCGACTCGCATCGCAGGTGCAGCATCTGCTGCTGCGCCTCGGCATCATCGGACGCATCCGCGAAGTGAAGTTTCCTTACCGCGGCGGGGTCAATCCGGGCTATCAGGTGTTCGTGACTGGAGCCGAGAATCTTCGTGGCTTCGTGCTGCAGATCGGGCCACATCTCGTCTCGCGCGCCAAACGCGGCGCCGCCATGGCAATGCCCACGACGGCCTTGCACGGCCCGTCGAAGGACGTGGTACCCACGGCGCCAGTGCGAGCGCTTGGGCGCGCGGCGAAAGCACGCGTGGGGTCGTCGTGGCGCGAGATCGAAGACGGCGCGAAGGTTTCGTGTCGGGACCTCTATCCTGCGGGCACCAATCCGGACAAGGTTGGCTTTACCCGCGCCGTCGTGAACCGGTTGGCCACGCACTTCCAGGACGCGGAGCTGCACCGTCTCGCGGACAACGACGTGTTGTGGGACCGCATCGTGTCCATCGAACCTGCGGGCGAGGCGCGCACGTACGACCTCGAGATCGCCGAAACGCACAACTTCGTCGCCAACGACATCATCGTACACAACAGCCACTCCGTTGCGTACTCCGTGCTCTCGTATCACACCGCGTGGCTCAAGACGCACTATCCGGCCGAGTTCATGGCGGCGCTGTTGTCGTCACAGATCGGCAAGACCGAAGAAGTCATCAAGTACATCGCGGAAGCGCGCGAGATGGGACTCGAGGTGCTCGCGCCCGATGTGAACGAGTCGAACTGGCGCTTTACCGTGGTCGAGAACAAGCGCGTGCGCTTTGGCCTGGGCGCCATCCGGAACGTGGGACAGGGCGCCATCGACTCGCTGCTCGCCGCGCGCGCTGACGGCCCGTTCGAGTCCCTGCACGACCTCTCTGCCCGCGTGGACCTGCGACTCTGTAACCGGCGCTTCTTCGACGCGCTGATTTTCGCCGGTGCCTGCGATGGGCTCGGCGGACACCGGGCGCAATTGCAGGCCGGGCTGGACGCGGCCCTCAACGAAGCATCGCTGCGGCAGGACGAAGCCGCGGCCGGACAGGTGTCGCTCTTTGGGGATATGTTCGGTGACGCGAGCGCCGACGCCGGCAGCAACGCCCCTGCCCCCGCCACGCTGCCGAATGTGCCCGAATGGACGGAAACCGAGCGCCTCCAGAAGGAGAAAGACCTGCTCGGCTTCTATATTTCAGGACATCCGCTCGATCCGTTCCGGACTGAATGCGAGCTTTTCGCCTCGCATACGGTGGCGGAGCTTGGGACGTGGACCGAACAGGCCATCACCATCGGCGTGGTCGTCACGGCCATCAAGCGGCAGGTCAGCAAACGATCGGGTCAGGAGTTCGCCCGGTTGACAGTCGAGGATTTTTCGGGAAGTTCCGAGATTCTGGTGTTTCCCGAAGCATGGGCAGCGCTGGGCGACCGGGTCCGCGCCGATATTCCGCTGCTTGTGAAAGGCAGCTATTCTCGGCGTGATCAGGACGTCGAGAATCCCACCTTCATTGTGGAGTCGGTTACCCGGTTCGCCGAGTTGCGCGCCGCCGGTGACGTGGCCATTACGATCGATCTGGAGGGCGGCGCGGATCTTCCGCCTGCGGTCATGGACGATGTGCGCCGGACACTCGACGGACACTTCGGCAATGCGCCGCTGGAACTGCGGTGGCGCGACGATCAGGGCACGGCCGTTCGGTTCCGCTCCAAATCACTTACCCTCGCGGCCACGCCGCTCGCGCTCTCCGACCTGCGCGCGTTGCTCGGCCACGAACGGGTGCGACTCGTTCGCGCCTGACCTGCTGCTTGCACCTGTGCGCGATGTCGGCTTCGGCCGACATCGCGATTTCCGAGATCATTCATGGCAACTCCAACGCTCGAGTTCGAACGGCCGATTGCTGACCTCGAACGCCAGATTGATGAGCTGCGTCGCCTCGCCGGTGACCGCGACCTCAACGTGGCCGCCGAACTGGCGCCGCTCGAACAGAAGCTCACTGACCTGCGCGTGGCGATTTATCGCGAGCTCACGCCACTGCAGCGTGTGCAGGTCGCGCGCATTCCGAAGCGTCCGTTCACGCTCGACTACTTGCGCCTCGCGTTCACCGATTTCATCGAGCTGCACGGCGACCGCGCGTTTCGCGACGACGCCGCAATCGTGGGCGGCTGGGCGCGCCTCGAGGGTGAGACGGTGATGGTGATCGGACACCAGCGGGGACGCGACACCAAGGAAAATCTCAAGCGCAACTTCGGCATGCCACATCCGGAGGGCTACCGGAAGGCGCTGCGACTCATGAAGCTCGCGGAGAAGTTTCAGGTCCCGGTGATCACACTCATCGACACACCGGGCGCGTGGGCGGGACTGGGCGCGGAGGAGCGCGGACAGAGTGAAGCCATTGCGCGCAACCTCTTCGAGATGAGTCAGCTGCAGGTGCCCATTCTGGCCACGATCATCGGTGAAGGCGGCTCGGGCGGCGCGCTCGCGCTCGGCGTGGCCGATCGCGTGTTCATGCTGGAGAACGCTGTCTACAGCGTGATCACGGTGGAGGGCTGCGCGGCAATTCTTTGGAAAGACGGCAAGAGCCAGGAAATGCGCGAGAAGGCTGCGTCAGCGCTTCGCATCACGGCGCAG
>JBBQNT010000250.1:0-5693 GCA_038330215.1 Gemmatimonadales bacterium | reverse complement strand
CTGATGCGTCTTCTGCTCGACACGCATGTGGCCATTTGGTGGGACATGGGCGCCCCACTCGCCCCGCTCGCCATGCAGGCCATACGCGACGCCGATGACGTGTTCGTGAGTGCGGCCTCGGCGTGGGAGATTGCGATCAAGACGGCGCTCGGCAAGATCCGCTCCGATCGTTCGCTCGCGGAGCTGTGCGCCGATTCGGGCTTTCTCGAACTGCCGGTGCTCATGCGCCATACCGAAGCCCTGCTGCTGCTCGAGCCGCTACACCGCGATCCGTTTGACCGGCTGCTCGTGGCGCAGGCGGCACACGAACAGCTCGTGCTGCTCACACGAGACGATGTGATCACGCGTTACCCGGTGGCGACGCTGCGCGCATGACCGCCGTGCTGCGCCAGTAGTCCGCACCGCGCTCGCCGGAGACACTTCGGCGCTTGATCGACCGATGCTCGACTTCTTCCCCGAGCACCGCGACCTGGCCGGCTGATTCGGCGGCGCTGTTCACGTCGGTAACTTGATCCGGGCCTACGCGACACTCCGCGGCGACCGGGCTGCTCCCCGCATTCATTCATCAAGAACGAGGCGTTTACATGACCGATCCTTTGCTGGACAACACGATCCCTGCCTCTCTGCAGCCAATCCTGCATCGGTTCCTCGAGACGGCGCGCGCCCTGTTGCCCGGCGGTGCCACGGAGGAATTCTGCGAGCTACGCGAGGGCGGCCAGGCGGTGGTCTCCGCCTCGCACGTATCGGAGGAAACGAGTCTATCGCGCCGCGTGCTCCTGTTCGGCTGTGCTGACGCTCTGCGTGCGGCGGACCAGCGCGTGGTTGACGCCGAGCTGCGGCGACTCATCCGCAACGTGCACGTGCCGGTGGGTGAGGCGGTGGCGTTTGAGTGGCGGGACGGTGCGCTCGCTCCCTTCGCAGGTGGTTCGCTGCTGCCTGATTGCTCGCCGTAAACGCAGCAATGACAATCGTTTAGCCTTGCATTCTGCTGTCCGATTGATTACTATACATCATGTAAAGTGTTTGCCCGTCCGCTCGGCACGGCTGAGCGTTGGCTGCGTTTCTACAACGCGCTGCATCGGGCACCCTTGGCCGGACGCTCATTCCCGGCCCGCTCCCTGCGCGCAGCCAGTTTTTGTGGCCGATGTCCCATTCCGGCCCACGCGCCCAGTGACATTCACCCGAACGGGCACACACCGCCGCAGCAGGGCAGGTGCCCATACCGGAGGATTCCATGACCTACAAAATCGAACAAATCGAGGGCATTGCCCCGCAGTTCGCCGAACGACTGAGTGTGGCCGGCGTGAACGATAGCGACGATCTCCTGAAACGCTGTGCGACCGAAGAAGGACGCCGACAGTTGGCGGCACACGCGGGCCTGTCCACAGAACAGCTGGAGACATGGATGCATCAGGCCGATCTGATGCGCGTCTCGGGCATTGGCTCCGAGTTCGGCAGGCTGCTGGAGACCAGTGGTGTGCAGTCGGTCACCGAGCTGCGGGATCGCAAGCCAGAAAATGTCGTGAACCTGCTGCATCGCGTGAATGGCGAGAAGAAGCTCACGCGGGCGCTGCCGTCGCTGAAGACAGTCTCGAAGTGGATCAATCGAGCCCGCGAGCTGCAGCCGTTCGCGCGTCCGAGAGACGTGTCGAGGGCTGACTCGATGAAGGAGCCGATGCACGCGTCAATGAGCGCGTCGATGGATGCCAAGATGGACGCGCCGATGGGTGGAGTGGCGCCCACCGCCAGGCCGCACCCGACACCCGGCGTGGGACACACGGGACCGAGCACCGGCGGGCCGGGGGAAGGCGACCTCCCCAGGCGAGAGTTCGCGGGTGACTCGCCAGCTGGCACAAGGCGTCCCTGGTAACATGATCGCTCGCCTGGCATTGTCGTGCCGTGCGGCAGATGAGCGAGCAAGGCGCGGTTCGGGGAATCCCGGACCGCGCCTTTTTCGTACAAGACCGACGGCAAGCCGGGCGGGATGCCGAGCGCGCTGGCGCTGTCTCAAGGGTATGACGTATCCTCATACCAATGGAGGTGCGTATGCCCAAAGCCAAAGTCGCCATCACGCTCGATGCGCTGACGCTCCGACGCGTCGACCGTACTCACGATGCCTCGCGTCTCGTCATCGAGCGCATACGAAGACGCGGGCATACTGCGCATGACCGGCTTCGGCGACGACGGACTGCCATGCAATCTGGTTCCGCTGGGCGCACACTCGTTTGCGTTAGGGCACTATGAGAGAGCGCGACTCGCTCGCGTGTACCGGCCCGACGACCGCGTCGACTTTGTTGTCGATGGCCAGCGCGTCACCGGTTTCGTGGACCGCTCGACGGCAGGGCATGTGTATGGGCGCGCCGTGCGATTGCGGTGAGCGCGGGCAGTGGGGACGCGCTCGACCCTGACCGCGCTATGCTCGGCGCATGTTCACCCTTGCGCAATCCTCACCGCCGCGCCGAATGAATAGTGATAGGGAGAGAGTCGGAGGAATGATCTTCCGACTCCCCTCCCACGCCCCGTCTACTTCCCGCGATTTCCACCGCGTCGTGCGAAGGTTCCACTGGCGACGATCGAGCCCTCCGAATCGCGCACCTGAGCGGTCGCGAACCCGGCGAGGTCGGTATCTGCACTGCAACCCTGTCGACCACCTGGGCCTGAGACGGTAAACGAACACACCTCCATCACCGTTACTCCGTCTGGAGCAACCGCGAACAAGGTGTATGTGCCGTTGGTCAGCGCTCCCGACAGGTTCACGCTGGAACGCCAGCCTTCAGTGCCGGCGATATAGTTGATGATCGCGTTTCCGGTAATTGCATTGTTGCCCTGCATGCCGCTGAGTGTCGCCTGGTTATTCGACTCGTGGGCGAAGCGCGCGGTCTGATCGAGCTCTGTCGATAGTGATGTGCTCGTCTCGGAACAGGCCGCAGTTGCGAGAGCGCCGATTGCCAACACCAATATTCTGCGTACAGTCATGGTCGTCTCCAGTTGTCGCAACTCGCGGCGGAGTGGATCTCCGCGCAACGGATGCGTGTGCGACTAGTACGCCGCTATGCGCTTCACGGATCCTATGGCAGAGGTGGCCAGGCCACATAGCAAAGTGAAGCGACTTACTCGAGTACATCGCTGCGCGGTGTCAATTCCGGTCCTACGGTTTGATGCTCGCGGCAGGCTGAGCAATCGCGAGTTGGAACGCCTGAGTCCCCGGCGAGTTGCTCGTGACGCCGATGCCGAGGTTGCAGCATCAGGACGTGGCCACCCGATTGACCATTACGATCGGTAGCTGATGTCGCGCGAACAGCGGCTGGCGCTTGCTGGCACCCGGCGGAGTGTACATCAGCGAAACTTCGTCGGAGATCCCGGAATTGCATCGCGGCTCGACGACGTGGGCACCAGTGGAAGGAGTACCACCGCTGGTCGTTGCTCAAGCCGAGCTGTTCGGGCCACGGGAATAGGCCGCGTCACGGTGCAGTGAAGACTGAGCGCTGTAACATCAACCTTGCACCCGCCCCTGACTGGCAAGTTCGCGGCGCAGCGCAGCGATCTCCTCGCGCAGCAGTTCGATGGAGCGCTGCCCCGCCACTTCACCCGCTTCGTCTTCGGCGTCGCGCCCAATGAAGAAGGAGGCGAGCACGGCCGTCACGTAGCCGAACACGCCAAAGGCGTACAGCGACAGCAGAAGGCAGAGAATCCTGCCCGCCCCAGTCTCCGGCCAGTAGCTGGAGCCCAAGGTGGTCATGAGCATGGCGGTCCACCACAGCGCGTCACCGAAGTTCTCGAACCCGCGTGCGTTACTACCGTCATTCTCGAAGCCGTACATGCCGGCGGCTCCGACTCCAGCCACCAGGAGCGTGAGCACGATGACGTAACCCACGCCGCGCCGGCCCATGCTGTTGCCGAGCGCACGCATGCCCCGGTTGAGTGAGCTGACCACACGCAACAGGCGCGAACCTCGGCTGACCCCGGCCAATCGCGACAGCCGAGCGATGCGCAACACGCGCACCACGCGAAGCACGCGCAGCGCGGGCGCGAGCAGCGCGAAGGCCTTGAGCCAGTTGCGCTTGAGGTAGTCAGACTTGTCCGGGGCCAGGGTGATCCCCAGCAGAAAATCGAGTGCGAAGATGATCCAGATGCCGATGCCCAGCGCTTCGAGCAGCGGGCTGATGCCACGGAGCACCTCAAACACGAAGAGTGCCAGCCAGACGAAGGCGAGCACCAGCATCGGTGTCTCGAGCCAGTCCTGGATGCGCTCGAGCAGTTGCCACCGCTCCCTTCGCAGTTCCTCCGCTTCGTTCCTGGGCATTGCCTCCCCTGGCATCAGGCGACTATCTGGCGCGCCGGCGCGCACAGCACGCAGTCACGCAGCTCCCGCGTCGCGAGTGGATGGTCAGTTACGGGTTGTTGGGGAAGACAACAGGATGATCAGTCGCCGTCCGGATAGTAGTACTCCAGGCACACCTCACACACTCCGTGAGAAATCCCGCTCGGAGCCTGTTCAATCCACGCCGGCACCCAATCCCACTGGGAGTGATCGGCGCGGCGTACCAGCCGACAGTGCGCGCACTGGACGATGATCCCGTCAGCCTTTGCGTAGAGCGCACGATCAGGGAGCTGGGGCACACGGGAGATGTTGTCATGCGGGCGGGATGCCACCAGCGTGTTGATCACCACAAACCCTTCGCCCTGCGCAAGCGCGTACACCTTCATGGCGAACTGCCGAAACTCGGTGGCGCTGGAGCACTCGTATACGTGCGAGACCGGTTGCAGTGCGCGTCCCACGTCCGGCGCGAGCGAAAAAAGCTGCGCGTAAAAGGGTTTGAGCGGTGCCGCGATGACATCGAGATATCGCTGCCCCATAAACGCAATCGGCAGCTCGTGCAATAACGCGCCATTCTCGCGAGCGAAGCGCACCCACGCCGGATTGACATACGCAATCTGCCCGCCAGGAAGCAGCCCGAAAATGCTCGCCGGATGCGTCTCGAGTTGCTCGAGCACGAAGTGCGGAGCCAACCGCTCGGCGAAGCCTTCCGCCAGGCGTAGAGGGAGTGATTCCGCGTCGGTTGACGTGTGGAGAGTTGGATTCACTGCAAATAGTGTCGGAGAAGCGGGAAAATCGGACGCGGCGACCGGTGCTGTGACGGATGCTGCGCGAACAGCTGTCATACCCCAGCAATGATCCGTTGAGCCGTGCGGGTGCAAGGGAAAAGTCGCCAAGGCGCGAAGACTTGAGTTCCGCTCTCCTACTTCTTCGGCGCGGCGTCTCTTCCGAAGTTCCAGACAAAGTTCACCATCGGCAAGCAGCAGGCATCGTCCCCTCCCACGGCACCGATCAGTCCGAGATCGGCCGATAGCCGGTCACCAATGAATCGGAATGCGCCGCTCAGCAAGGAGAGGCCACCCGTACGTTGCGTAAAGATCCAGTTCTCCGACAGGACCTTCACCCGTCGGCTGAGTCGTGTCTCAGCGCCAAGCACGAGCACCGGGGAGTTGCTGAACGACGACTCGTTGCTGCCCAGTTGGAATCCCCATCCAGCACCGGCGGTGAACGCGCGGTCTCGCGTGCCCCAGGTTCCAACGCCGTAGGCGATACCCACCGTACCTTCGTCTGTCGCGTCCGAAGACACAAATCCCAGAGCGCCGATCGATATCGCTGAGCGTTCGCGCTGCGACACCGTGAACTTCGGCGCCAGATA
>JBBQNT010000249.1:0-5728 GCA_038330215.1 Gemmatimonadales bacterium | reverse complement strand
CTTCCCTTCCGTTCTCGCAGGGACGTGGACACCGGGTGGGTGTCCTGACGTACTGCACGTCGTCGTCTCGGGGGGCCAGCAGGTGGACGCTTATGGACGGTTGCCGCAACGCGTGCACCGCCAGCTGGCCGGGGACCTTCAAGGGTCGTCGTGCGCGTTCTCCATTAGTACGCCGACGACGCACGGAATGTTGCAGTCCGAGTCGAATCGCGCAAGTCACAGTTCGACCGCGGTACTACATTTGTCACTCATGATAGCTCCTCCAATCGATCTCCGAACGGCGCTCAGCCAGGCCGTCGCGGCTTACGAAGCCTCCGGCAATCTCGGCGTGCTCATGGAGCGCCTGCACGCGCTTCGCGATGGCACCACCGCCGACGCCCTCATCGCCGCCGTCGAACCCTGGCGGGAAATGCCGGAAGTCGCCGGCCCCGTCTATGAACGTGTCGTCGAGGAACAACCCAACAACGCGCGCGCGCTCGTCATCCTCGCCAACGCCTACTGGTTGAGCGGACGCGGGCCGGAGGTCGTGGGTGTCCTGGCCGATCGCGCTATTGTGGCCGACCCGGCCAATCGCGGCGCCTGGCACATGTGGGCGCTCACCGAGGGCAACCAGCGCGACCGTACGATCCGCTGGATGCAGGTCACGCAACGCTTCCCGGAAGATCAACTCGCAAAGGCCGCCTTGGCCGACAACGCGGCCTCGCTGGCGAGCGCCGAGCACGATCGCGAAGCGATGGATCTGGCGATTCAGACCTACGAGCAACTGCTCGCCGCCGCGACCAGCGACCAGCAACGACAAGCTCTCGAGTCGGCCCTCACCACCCTTCGCAAGTGGACCCTGTGAGCCCCGATCACGACAGTCACGCCACACCACCCGCGTCCGCGCCCGCGCCCGCCGATTCCGACGAGTCCACCACACTCGCCGAGTTCCGCGCATTCCGCGAACGCATGAACACGCGCATACTCGGCGAGAACAACCTGGTGATCAACCGGTTCTTCGCGCTCGACACCCGCGCCTACGAAACCGGCGCGCTCGACGTGAAGACCAAGGAACTACTCGGCCTCGTGGCCTCGCTCGTGCTGCGCTGCGACGACTGCATCACCTACCACATCGTGCGCTGCGCCGAAGAAGGCGTCACGCGCGACGAAGCCTTCGAGACCCTCAGCATCGGACTCATCGTAGGCGGCAGCATCGTCATTCCCCACCTCCGCCGTGCCGTCGATCGCTGGGACTCCCTCTCGAATACAACCCGCTAACTCAATCCACGAACCCAATCCACAAACTCAATCCCATACAAACCACCAAAAAAACCCATCAAACCCTCGCATTGACGCGTTGCTTCAGCTCACAACAGTTCCTTTGCGTGTTTGCGCCTTCGCGTATTCGCGCCTGCTGAGCCAGAAGCCGACGAAACCTGTGCAGTGAGCGAAGATCTTCTCACCGACGTACACAGCGAGCGCAAATTCGCAAAGGCGCAAAGGCGCAAAGAAGAGCTTTGGTGGTTTGTTGTTATAAACGGCTTTTGTGGTTTGTGGGTCAGGAAGGAGGTGTGCCGGCGACGGTTGATGGGTCGCCGTCGCTTACGTAGCGACCGTTGGCGCCTTCTTTTTCGAGGGAGCGCAGGGTGGGGAAGAGCGGCATGCCCTTGCCGAGTGGGATGCGCGAGATTGAGCGGGGATTGAATTTGGGATCGTAGGGACTGCGCGTGGGGCCACCCGCGACTTCGAAGACGGCGTCGTAGCTGTACGACAGTTCCCGCTTTGACTTGGGGTCTGTCCATGAACCGCGCCACGCCAGTTCGCGCGTTTTCGGCCACATGCCGAGTGGGAGTGCGAAGCCGCGCACCTTGTAGCCGGGAATCGCCGAGTCGATGGCGAGCTCGCCGCGTGCGATCTGTTCCTGCACGAACGGATTCTCGTACTTGTCCAGGCGTGCGTGCCACAACGTGTGGTTGCAGAGCTCGAAGCCCAGTGAGTCGAGCTGGCGCAGTTTCGGGAAACGCCACTCGGACTTCTGCCCCTCGATGCCCTTGTTGCCGAAGAACGAGCGCCCTGCCTCGGCTCCGGAGAGCAGGCAGAAGAGACCACGATTGCGCCAGTCGGGCTTGTCCTTCCCGAAGTCCAGCCAGATACCGAGCGCGCTCGACGGGTCCACGGTGAGCTGCCCGCCCTGCTCGATGTACCGGAACTGGCTTGGGGAGGCGTCGTCGAAAATGAACAACACCGGCGACAGGCCGCGGGGCAGGTTGATGCGCTTGTCTAGCATCTCGGCGAGCGAGATCGGGCGGTAGCCGCGGGCGTAGAGCGTATCGAGCTCGGCCCGGAACCGTTCCCGGCTCACCTTGTAGGTCCCGTCCTCGGCCTCCACCAAGTGGTATTCCACCACCGGGATGCGGCCGAACTCGTTGGGGGTCCGGCTGGCGGCGGCGGAATCTGGCGCTCCGACGGTGGACGACGTCGTCGGAATCGGTACGCCGCTGGGACGAACCGTGTCACCGTTCGCGCTGTCCAACCGTAGGGCGTTCACAGCCGAGTCGGAAAGCGTGCCGGCGTTGGTGGTCGATGCCCCGTTGGCAGCGGTAGCGGCGCCGCTCGGCAATGATTCCGCTGCCGCCGACTGGTCCGAGCCGGAACAAGCGGCGAGCAGGGAGAGCGAGACCATACCAAGCAGCAGTCGCGTCAACGAAAGTGGTGAAGGCAGGATAAAAAACGCCATGGGACTCAGGCGTACGGAAGGCTGACACGGAAAACGCGACGGGTGCAGCGCGTGTTGGACGAAACTCGGCATGAATATCGGGGTCGAACGACAGTGATGAATCCAGACATGAACGCTAATGGCACGAAGCGTGACCGGGCAGGGCAAACGCTCCGAAAGGTGTGGGCGACCGCGCGGCTGCAATCCGCGCGACTTTCCCGTCGCGCACGCCGCCGCGGTGCCGTGCTGTTCACGCGGGCCAGTCGTGACCGCCGCGTCTGGGTCGCGGCCGCGCTCGTCATCGGCACTGGAGGCGCCACTGGCTTCACCTGGTGGCATAGCTGTGGTTTCGCCACCTGTCCTACCCAGTCCGAACTGCGTGAATGGCGTCCCAGCACCGGCGACCAGCTCATGTCGCACGACGGCAAGCTGCTCGGCATGATCGATCCGGTGCGGCGCGTGCCCGTCGCATACACGAGCGTGCCAGAACATGTGCGCGAGGCGTTCATTGCCGTCGAGGACCGCCGCTTTCGCGAACACAATGGCGTGGACCTGCGCGGTGTTGCGCGCGCTGCGGTGCAGAACGTGCTTGTCGGCGGTGTGCGTCAGGGAGCGAGCACGATCACCATGCAGCTCGCGCGCAACGCCTTCCTCACCAGCTCCGTTCGCGGCTGGAAGCGCAAGGCGCTCGAAGTGCGCTACGCCGGCCTGCTCGAGGACGCGCTCAGCAAGGACGAGATTCTTTCGCGTTATCTCAACACGATCTACTTTGGCAACGGCAGCTACGGTGTGCAGGCGGCCAGCCTCGATCTGCTTGGCTACAGCATTACCAAGGCCACGCTTGCCGATGCCGCGTTGCTCGCGGGTTTGCCCAAGGCGCCCTCGTCGTACACGCCGCGCCGGGATCCGGAGCGTGCCCGCGAGCGTCGCGATGTGGTACTCGGCGTGATGGTGAGCGCGGGACTCATGGACTCGGCGCAGGCCGCCAGCATTCGCGGACGTGCGGTGCGTGTGCCCAAGCGCGAGTGGCGTCCCGACTGGCCGGCGCACACGTGGGCCGTGGACGTGGTGCGCGCCGCCGTCGACTCGCTCATCAAGGCGGGCGCATTGCCGGCGCATGTGGCCACGCGCGACCTCACCATTCACACCACCATCGACGTGCGCGCGCAGCGTGCCGCTGAACGCGCGGTGGCGAACGGTGCCGCGCAGGTTGATGCGGCCAGGCGCTCAGGAAAGTCGGAGCCTACAGAAGCGGCGCTCGTCGCGATTGACCCGTCCACAGGTGCAGTGCGCGCCGTTGCCGGCGGTCGCTCCGTCACTGCACGCGGATTCAACCGCGCCACGCAGGCCAGCCGCCAGGTGGGGTCCACGTTCAAGCCGTTCGTATACGCCGCTGCTGTTGCGAACGGCTACGCGGGCAATCGCATGCTCAGCGATGAACCGCTCTCCATTCGCAGCGGACGCAAGATGTGGACGCCCACCAACTACGGCGGCGGACACGACGGACGCATGACCATGCGCACTGCGCTTGTGCGCTCCTCCAACATTGCAACCGTGCGCCTCGCGCAGGATATCGGCAATGACCGCATCATCGACGTGGCGCGCGCCAACGGTGTGACCTCGCATCTGCCCGATGTGCCGTCGTTGTCACTTGGCAGCGCATCGCTCACGCCGCTCGAACTTACCGCAGCATATGCGCCGTTTGCCAATGGCGGATGGCGCGTGATTCCGCACGTGGTCACGCGGATCGAGCAGGCCGACGGCACGCTGCTCTGGGAACGCGCGCCCAGCACGCGCGACCGAGCCATGTCGGTGGAAGACGCGTTCCTGGTCACTTCCATGCTGCGCTCGGCCGTGGATCAGGGCACCGGGCGCGCGGTACGTGAGCTCGGCGTGCGCGGCCCGGTTGCCGGCAAGACCGGCACCACCAATGACGGTACTGACGCGTGGTTTGTCGGCTATTCGCCGACACTCGTCACCGGTGTGTGGCTGGGCGCAGACACGCCCCGCTCCCTTGGTGCCGCCGCCTCGGGCGGCCGATACGCAGCGCCGGTCTGGGCGCAGTTCATGCGTGCCGGATGGCATTCACCGGATCGCGACCGCGCCTGGACACCGCCGCCTGCACTCGTCTCGCGAACGATCGACAGCAACACCGGCCTGCTCACCGACGGCTGGTGCGGAGAACCGCAGCAGGAATGGTTCAAGCCGGGCACTGAACCCACCAAGTCGTGCGACGGCGGCTGGTTCCGCTTCGCGGGCGCGTTCGACGAACTGTCTACCGACGCCATCGACGCTGCCGTCGATGCACTGGGTAACGCGATCGGCGAGGGCGAGATTCGCGAGTCGCTGCTGAAGCGACTGAGCGACGAGTTCAAGCGTAGCGCGCGCGAGCAGCAGCGACAGGCGGCGCGTGCGCGGGAGCGTGAGCGGGACTCGGCACCGCGTCGAGATCAGCGGAGGCCGGACCGGCCATAACTCGGTTCGTCCGCGTTAGTCGGCGCCCATGCCCGGCGAAGCCTCCACCTCGCGCCCGTTACGCGTCCTTGGGCGTGAAGTGACCAAGAAACACGCGCTCTTGTGACGTCAGGCTGCCCTCACCCTGCGCCTGGATCTTCGCAAGGATGCGCGAGACCTCGTCACGATTCACTTCGTGCACGAGTGACAGGTTCACACTGTTCCAGTTGCCCAGCGGAATTCTGGAAGGCGCTGGACCCTCCACTTTCTTCTGCCACTGCTTGGACGGCGTCCGTTTCTCGGCGTATTTGAGATACAGGTATGCGCCGATGTAGCCGCCCAAGTGCGCAAAGTGTGCCACACCACTGCCGCCTCGCATGCCACCGTAGAGCGTCATCACGGTCATGATCACCACCAGCACGCGCGCCTCGATGGGAATGATGCCCCAGATGTAGATGCGATCACGCGGATAGAACATCGCGAACGCGAGCTGCACGCCAAACACCGCTCCCGATGCACCTATGATTGCGGCGTACGGCGTGAAGAACAGCGACAGCAGCCCGCCAGTGACGCCCGCAA
>JBBQNT010000248.1:0-5734 GCA_038330215.1 Gemmatimonadales bacterium | reverse complement strand
ATGACCAGTTCATCGAATGGCACGCCGATCTCGCGCAGCGCCTTGATCGTGAGCGGATGCACCTGGCTCATCACCTGGTCCGGTAGCATCTCGAGCGCGCCAAACACGAGCAGACTGCGTGGCCGCGAAAGTACGTCGTCGGCGCCGAGGAAGTGTCCGGAGTGGCAGACGATACCGGCGCATGGGTTGGCGCGGGCGATGCCGATATACATCGCGAGCATTCCGCCCTGCGAGAACCCGTACATGGAAAGTGACGTATCAGTCAGCGCGTGTCTGGCCAGCAGCAAGTCTGCCAGGCGACTCACGGCACGCACTGGCGGGCGTATGCTGTCGAGGAACTGCTGTCGCGGCGAACGCTCGCCGTCAGTGCTGTTGTTGCCGGGCGCCACCCACGTGCGCACCTCCTCCCAGTCGAGACCCGGACGGCTGCGTTCGGTGGCCGCAATATCTTCTGGCGATAGCACGTCGACATACGATTGCGGCGCGTTGGGCATCACGAACAGCGTGCCGGGAAGTCGCGGAGCGAACCTGTTCGCGATCGGCAAGAGATTCGCGCCGTTCGAACCCGATCCGTGGAGCATGAGCATGATGGAACGCGGCTGCTGCGTTTCACCGGCCTGCAGGAAACGCAGGGCCGAGCCGTCGATTCGCTGAAGAGTTGGGTCCGTCATGGGTGTGTGGTTGATGCTGCTGTGATTATGCCGCAGTTTTTGATGTCAGTGTTCGTGTTGCGCCCGGCCACGAAGCGCGCTCTTATTGCATGCTCGCGGCCCAGCTCCAGCGCCAGGCGACAATCCGAAACCTACGACGTGGGAAACCATGCAACTGAACAGGACCGTCCTTGCCGGAATGGCCTCACTACTTCTGTCGTTTACGGGTTGTCGGCGCGCGCCAGACAGCTCGGCCACCGACGTTCCCGCATTGTCATTCGAGTCGTCCATCTTTCTCGAGGATAGCGCGGAAACCACTGCGAACGCGAGCATGGGCGATCTGGATGGTGATGGGGACCTCGACATCATCCTGGCGAAGGGCCGTCACTGGCCGCTGGTTGATCTTGTCCTCCTGAACAATGGACGGGGCACGTTCGATGAGCGGCACGCATTGGGCGACGTCGTAGATCGCACCTATACCGCTGCTCTCGCTGACCTCGACGGCGACGGCGACTTGGACCTCGCGGTGGGCAATGACAAGCCGGATGACAAGCGCATCTACTTAAACGATGGAACCGGCCGGTTTGAGTTTGCGGGCACGTTCGGGAGCGGCACGTGGGCAACGCGCAACATCACGCTGGCCGATCTCGACGGAGACTCGCGTCCTGACATCATTGTGGCCAACCGCGGCGGCCCCGACAACCTGAGCCAGAACTATATCTGTCTGAACGACGGCGGTGGTCGCTTTCCGTCCTGTGTCGTGCTGTCGTCAGAATCCGCGACGACGATCGCAGCGGCGGACATCGACGGCAACGGCACGATCGACCTGGTCGTCCCGCACAGGGACAAGGGGCAGAGCTACATCTTCCTGAACGATGGCGCTGCCGGGTTCAGCGAGAAGCAGCCGCTGGGTCGATCCGACGCCGCAACCCGTGCCGTCGCCGCCGGAGATCTGAACGGAGACGGCCTGCCCGACCTGATCATGGGCGACGTCGAGGGCGGAGCGCTTGTGTTCCTGAACCAGGGGCGCGGTAGTTTCGCGGATGCTAGTGCTGTCGGCGAGAAGTCCGATGAGGTGTATGCGATCGCGGTGGCAGATCTGAATGGCGATGGCAAGAACGATGTGGTGCTGGGCAATGACGGTCAGCCGGGAGCTGTGCTCATCAATCGTGGAGACGGCCGCAGTTTCGACATGATCCGCTTCGGCGATGGTGACGGCGCGGTGTACGGCTTGGCCATCGGAGATGTGACGGGAGACAAATGTCCGGACATCGTTGCTGCGCGCTCTGGCGCTCGTAGCGTGCTTTATCGGAACTCGTGTGGCGACTGGTTCGAGTGAACCGCGCTGACAGCGCACAGCCGCGCACACTAGACGTCATGCTCACCCGCCGCCGCTTCCTCGGCTCGCTTGCTCTCACGGCCGTCGGCATCTTCAGCTATTCGCGGTGGTTTGAGCCGGGAAGAGTCACCGTCACGCATCACGCACTCGGTGAACCGGGAATTGGCCGCGCGCCGGTACGCATCGTGCAGTTGACAGACCTGCACTTGCAGCGACTCGGCGCGCATGAGCAGGCGGTGGCCAAGGCAGTCCACGAACTCGCTCCACATGTGCTGGTTCTGACCGGAGACTCAATCGATCGCCCGGAGCGCTTGACGACTCTGGGCGCATTTCTCGACCTGCTTCCGCAAGGTGTGCCCGGATTCGCTGTACTTGGCAACTGGGAGCATTGGTCCCGTGTGGATCAGGCGCAGCTCCGTCGTGTGTATGCACACCGTGGAGTGCACCTGCTCATCAACGAAACGGCGGAGATGCGTCTCAATGGCCGCACGCTACTCGTCACTGGCATGGACGACGCGACCGGCGGACAGCCAAACCTCGAGCAGGCGCTCAGTGATGTTGCATCCACCCGCAACCATATGGTACTGGCGCATTCACCCGTCTACCGCGACGTGCTCATGCGGCACTCGCTGATGTCGACGTTCTCGCCGGTTTGCGTGCTCAGTGGCCATACGCACGGCGGGCAGGTGAATATTGCCGGGTGGGCGCCCATTCGACCTCCGGGCAGTGGACGGTATGTCTCCGGCTGGTATCGAGACGAAGCGCCTGCAACGTATGTCTCGCGCGGCATAGGCACCTCGGTGCTCCGCATGCGACTTGGCGCTCCGCCGGAAATCGCCAGCTTCGACTGGCATCTCGTCGCTGCATGAGTGCCTTCGATCGGCGCAATGCGAGGCCCGAGTATCCGGTGCTGCTCTTCGCCGACCTGGCCGAGTGGCGCACGTGGCTCGACGCGAACCACACCGCAGCGCCCGGTGTGTGGCTGCGATTCGCCAAGAAGGCAGCGTCGTATGCCACGGTCACCTACGCCGAGGCGCTGGACGTCGCGCTGTGTTATGGAAGGTGATGGACGCTGGGATCGCGCGTACTCTTCATCCAGCAAGAGCACGGTACCTGAGGATTTGCAGCGAGCGCTCGACGCCAATGCACAGGCGCATGACGCGTTCAGCAAACTCAAGCGTGACAACCGCTACGCGATTCTATTTCGTGTGGAAACGGCGGTCAAGCCTGAGACACGCGCGCGTCGTATTGTGGAATTCGTGGCGATGCTTGCGCGCGGGGAAACAATTCACCCAGTGAAAGATGGCTCGACCTGAGCCAGGCCGCAGTCTTCCCGTGGTGGGTGGCGAACCCCACCCCCACTCTCATCGGGTGACTCGTCAACTGGCCGCGGGACGCCGTTACCGATTGAATGTCCGCAACGACTCGTGCTGGCCGGTCCGTATCGACATGTGCGCAACCCGATGGCGGTGGCAGGCATCGCGCAGGGTGTCGCCGTCGCATTGTGGCTCGGCTCATGGGCGGTCCTGCTGTACGCAGTCTCTGGCGCTTTGCTCTGGCACATGGCGATCCGGTCGGCGGAAGAACGTGATCTGGCCGAGCGATTCGGCTAGCTTGCCATCGTGAAACGCCGCCGCCTTTTCCTGCGTGTTGTGCTGCCCGTCGTGCTGCTTGGCACGGCCGTCGCGTTGTACACACCAGACAACGCGCGCGCGGAGCTCGAGGCGCGCTATCTCGCCGACCCGTCGCACCTCCGCACCATTGCGGGTGTGCCGATTCATGTTCGCGACAGCGGGCCTGGTAATGCGCCGGTGCTCATCATGCTGCATGGCATGGGGGCGAGCCTGCATACGTGGGAGCCGTGGGCGCGCGCGCTTGCAGACCAGTTCCGTGTGATACGGTTCGACCTCCCCGGGCACGGATTGACGCCGCCTGACCCAACGGGAGACTACAGCGACGCGCGCAGCCACCAACTGCTCGCGGCATTGATGGATTCGCTGGGCGTGGAAGGCGCGACATTGATCGGCAACTCGATGGGCGGACGCATTGCGTGGTCGTTCGCCGCCGAGCAGCCCGAGCGCGTGGAGAAGCTGGTGCTCATTTCGCCGGACGGCTTTGCCAGCCCGGGCTTCGAGTACGATACGCCGCCGGACGTGCCGGCTTCACTCGGCCTCATGCGGTACGTCTTGCCAGAATGGATCCTGCGCATGACGCTCGCGCCCGCGTACGCCGATCAGTCGGTGATGACCGATAGTCTCGCCACGCGATACCACGACCTCTTGCTGGCGCCCGGTGCACGCGACGCGATGATGGAGCGCATGCGGCAAACGGTGCTGACCGATCCTGTGCCAAGGTTACAGCGAGTGCGCGCACCTACGTTGCTGCTTTGGGGAGAAGCCGATGCGATGATTCCCATCAGCAATGCCGATGACTATTTGAACGCCATGCCCAATGCGCGTCTGGTGCGTCTGCCGGGGTTGGGACATCTTCCGTTTGAGGAGGCGCCGGCGGTAGCGTTGGTTCCGGTGCGCGCGTTCCTCGAGGGCCAATATCAAGCCCGCTGAAACCCGGCCTAAATGTTCTTTCCACACCATCGCGAACATGATGCTCGCAAGTTTGATGTCCATGCAAGCGCACGGCGAGTGGGCCGATCAGCGCCTCATGGAGGTACTGCAGTCCACCGAGGCACCGATCGCACTCCGCGAGTGCGCGCACATCCGCGGTGCGCAGGAAACGTGGCTTGCGCGCATTCATCAGCGAATCCGTTCACCACACCGCTTGGCGAAATCGTCACGCACGTCCTGCTGCACGGGCAGTATCATCGCGGCAAGGCAAACGCGGCCGAGGCGCGTTTTCGGGAGTACTGCGTCGGTCAAAACCGCACCTGTCCCTGTAGCCCCACTGATCTGCCGACGAGTGACGGCGACACGCGCATACGCCGCAGCGGCTTGTCCAGCTGAACCGTGGACCAACGTTCGCGCCGCCCGATTGCGCCTGCCACGCCGCCTACGATCGCGCCGCCAACGCCGCCCACGATGGACGTAAACGTGGCAATGGCCGGCGTTGGGAAGTACTCGTTGCCCGGCTGTCTGGAACCGGCCAACGCACCGACGAGCGCGCCGACTACGAATCCGTAGCCCATGCCGCGCGCGACGAACGGTTGTGGTCCATCGCTCACTTCGAGACGCACGATATGTGACAGCGCGATCGTGGTGGTCGTGCCACTCTCCCACACCACGCTGACACTGTCCGCCGGCGAACGCGCAAGCAGCCCGACGCGCATCGCCGTGCCTGACGATGTTCCCGTCTCAGAAAGCCGCAAGCGCACGCGATCGCCGGGTCGAACAAATCCGAACGCCAGATCCTGCGCGCTCAGTGTTGCGGCGGGCATCAGCATGGCAAGCAGCAGCAACACCAACATGGTAGTTCCGGGACATGGCTTGAATGAGCTCGCACTTCAGAACGCCTGATTGAACCCGATGTACAACCCCGACGCACCATTGCGTCCACGGCCGTAGTCCAAGCGTACCGCCGAACGTTGACGCGCGTCAAGCTGGAATCGCGCGCCGACACCATACGACGGCAGCAGCACGCGATCGGTGAAGAGATCGCCAGCCGACGGAGCAACCACACCCGCACCGGCAAATACCACTGCGCCCAAACGTCGACGAATTGGCGTGCGATATTCGGTTTGCGCGGCAAGCATCCAGCGGTCGCGGTACCGGCCGCGCGCGTACCCACGCAT
>JBBQNT010000247.1:0-5742 GCA_038330215.1 Gemmatimonadales bacterium | reverse complement strand
GTGCGCGAGAGCTGATCCGAGTTCATGCTGAGAATCAGGATCGGTGACGCGTCCGAGTTGGACTTGCGATACGTTGGCGGCTGAATGCCGTCTGGCAGACTGCGCATCGCGCCCGCGAGCGCCGCCTGCACATCACTCGCCGCGCCGTCGATATCCCGCGAGAGTGTGAACTGCAGGTTGATGCTCGTGGCGCCCTGCGTGCTCTGCGACGAAATGCTCTCAATGCCCGGAACCGTGGCCATCGCCTGCTCGCGCGGCGTGGCCACCGACGATGCCATCACTTCCGGACTCGCGCCCGGGAGGTTGGCGCTCACCGAGATGGTGGGATAGTCGATCGTTGGCAGGTCGCTCACCGGCAACGCACGGTAGGTGAACACACCAAACACCAGGATGGCCGCCATGACGAGCGTCGTCATGACAGGTCGGCGGATCCACGGACCGCTGAGATTCATTCGTTGCCTCCCGATACTGATGTCGAGTCCGCGACACGCGTGCTCGGCGCTTCACCGCGCACCTGCACCTTCGCACCGTCGGCGATGCGCTGCTGGCCATCCACGACCACGCGCTCGCCGCCCTCGAGTCCGGTGAGCACGACCGCCCGTTCACCGATCTGCCGGCCGAGTGTCACGGGCACGCGTTTTGCCGTGCCGCTCGCATCCACGACGAAGACGAACATGCCACCACCCGACGACACCACCGCGGTCGACGGCAACATGATCACGTCCTCGTCGATGGCGAGTTCCAGCGACACCTGCACGAACTGTCCCGGCCAGAGCGCACCGTCGTTGTTGGGCACGCGCGCCTTGAGCGTCACGGCACCAGTGCTGCGATCGATCGCGTTGTCCACGAACGCGAGTACACCGTTGATCACGCGCGCCGTGTCTCCCGCCGCGCTCCGAATGCGCACCGGCAACTCCCGGCCCACACCTCCACGCGCGCGCAACTCGGCGAAATCCGACTCCGGCAGCGCAAAGCGCACGAGCACGGGTCTCACTTCGTTGATGGTCACGAGCGCGACATCGGATTGTGCACGCACCAGGTTGCCTTCACGAAACGCGAGCTGTCCGGTGCGTCCCGAAATCGGCGCGCGTACCGTGGCGTTGCTCACATCGAACTGCGCGCGATCCACTGCGGCGCGGTCGGCGGACACGGTCGCGGCAAGCGCTCGCAAATCGCCCTGGATCTGGTCGTACTGTTCGCGCGTGACGTATCCGTTCTGCACCAATGTCTCGTAGCGCGCCGAATCAGTGCGCGCGCGTGCGAGCTGCGCCTCGTCGCGCTGCAGCACGCCCCGCACGCGCGCAAACTCCGCCTCGAACGGGCGCTTGTCGATTTCAAAGAGTACTTGTCCCTGCCGCACGTCGTTGCCTTCGGCAAACGCCACGCGTGTCAGCTGGCCGGTGACCTGCGGCTGCACGGACACGAACCGATTGGGCTCGACCTGCCCGTTGGCCGCCACGATGTACGGCACCGCGCCCCGCGAGACGGACTGCACACTCACCACAGGCACGGGTCGGGTGGGTGGTGGCGGTTCATCGCACGCGCTGGCCAGCAGCACGAGCGCGGACAAGACTGGTCCCGAGCGAACAAACAACGGTAGGCGCTGACGCAGCGGCCGCACGACGTGATCGGACATGGGAAGACGGCTTGGGTGGCCACTGCGCAGAGCGGCAGGAACGGGCACGGGCGCAGCTGCGCCCGTCCGCATCGACGAATGGTAAACGCAAAAGAGGCGCCGTTGGTTGGCGCCTCCTTGCCCTTCGTTCGTTTTGCCGGGCCTGCGCGCGCGGCGGTCGTTACAAAGCCGTCCGCACTGCCTTCGCCGATCGTGCACGCGTCGGCGCCAGCGGTGCCCTCGGCGCAGACGGTACTGCCGGCACGGCGCGAATGCTGCGCGGCACGGCGCGAATGCTGCGCGGGACGGCGAGCTCGTCGAACCGCATCATACCGCCTCGCATGGCGTCCTCCATCACGCCCCGGATCTGCATCGACGGCCGACCGTCCATCTCGAAGCGGAACGTCGATGCCCCGACCTCGGACGCCTTGGCCGCGGTGACGTTGACATCGCGCGTCCGGCCGTTGGAGTGCACGCGCAGGTTCACACGATCACCGGGCGCGACCTTGTCCAGTTCCCGGAGCAACCGCGAGATCCGCGCCGACGCGGCCGCGCCGTCGCCAACGTCTTCCTTCGGCACCCGCACCTCCACGCCATTGATCGAAACAATGCGTTCACCCTCGATGATGCCCGCCTTTTCAGCCGGCCCGTCCGTAGTCACGCTGGTCACGAAGACGCCAAGCGTATCCCGAACGCTGCCCGCGCCGCCCAGCGCGATTCCGAGCGCCGCGCGCCGCTCGAGCAGTTCACGGGATCGACCGAACGTGGTGGCCACTCGGGCCGAGGCCATCTCGCTCGCCGAGGTGGTCGTGACCGTGACGGTGCGTGTCTGCCCATTGGTGAGCACTTGCAGTGTGACGTTGTCGCCGGGCTTGGCCTTGCCGAGTTCGCGCTGCAGACGGCGATAGCCGGCGTCGGAGGTGAGCGGATCGCTGGCATCGGCCGCACTGATGCGTAGCGACACACCGTTGATGGCCTGGATGCGGCTGCCGGTGGTGATGCCCGCCTTGGCCGCGGGACCGCCTTCGGAGACTTCGGTGACCTCGAGGCCGAGCGTATCGGCAGTGCCCCCGGTGGCGAGGCCAACGCCGATGATGGCGCGGTTCGCATTGCCGAATGCGAACGTCAACGCGCGTGGTGCTTCCATGGTGCGAACGCGCACCTGCGGGTCCTGCGCTTCGGCGCTGCCGGCCAGCATGCCGGTCGCGAACAGTGCGAACGCGGGGACGAATCGAAACAGTGGTGATGAAGAACGCATGGTGTCTCACTCCGAATGGGGTTCGGACGTGAGACACCGCATGTTCGACCGGGGGTTTCCAGCGCCTCGTACAACGCGCCGAGTGACGCACCGAGTTTGCGATCGCGCCTATACGATCAGGTTGAGCAACCGTCCCTTCACGAAGATGATACGCTTGGGCTCACCAGTCACGAACTTCGCGATCGACGGCTCGCCCATCGCCGCCGCTACCACCTCGTCCTGCGTCGCGTCGGGCGCCACGAGCACACGACCGCGCGTCTTGCCGTTCACCTGCACCGCGATCTCGACCGTGGTCTCTTCCGCCAGCGCCGCATCCCATACCGGCCAACCGCTGTCGAAAATGCTCGCCGAGTGGCCAAGTTCCGCCCAGCATTCTTCTGCGAGATGCGGAGCAAACGGTGCGACGAGTTGCACGAGCGGCTGCACTTCATCGATGTGCGCCACGCGCTCAGCACGACGCAACACGTTCATGTACTCCATCATCGCGGCAATGGCCGTGTTGTACGCGAGCACGGCGAGATCTTCGCCCACCTTGCGAATCACCTGATGCAACTTGCGCAGCACGTCGGGGTCGGCGTCCCCCTCGCGACGTGCATCACGCACCGAGCCCCACAGGCGATCAAGGAAACGGCGCACGCCGCTGATGCCCTGCGAGCGGAAGTCACCACCGTCCTGATACGGGCCGAGGAACATGAGGTACAGGCGAAACGAATCGGCGCCCCATTCGGTGACGTACTCGTCCGGGTTGATCACGTTGCCCTTCGTCTTCGACATCTTCGCGCCGTCGCGAATGATGAGACCATGCGCGCGAAAACGCGTGAACGGCTCCTCGAACGGCACGTGGCCACCATCATGCAACGCCATCGTCACGAAGCGCGAGTAGAGCAAATGCAACACAGCGTGCTCGTTGCCGCCGATGTACGAGTTCACGGGCAACCAGCGCGACGTGGTCTCCCGATCGAACGCGACATCGTCACGTCGCGCGCTCGGATAACGCAGGAAATACCAGGCGCTGTCGAGGAACGTGTCGGAGACATCCGTCTCACGCCGCGCCTCTCCGCCGCACGACGGACATGCGACATTGTACCACTCCGCGTGACGGGCGAGCGGTGATACACCGGAGTCGTCGGGCTTGAAGTCGGGAATGAAGGGCAGCTCCACGGGAAGCTGGTCCTCGGGCACAGGCACCGTGCCGCACGCGTCGCAGTACACGATCGGGATTGGCGGGCCCCAGTAGCGCTGCCGCGACACGCACCAGTCATGCAGGCGATAGTTCACCACTGGCTTGGCATGTTCGTTGGACGCGAGCCAGGCGATCACGGCCTGCTTCGCGTCGCCCACGCTCATGCCATCGAACTGCGCGGAGTTGACGAGGCGATCGCTGTTCGTGTTCGCGACGTACGCTTCGTCGAGCGTGCTGTCGGCGTCGTGTCCGTCGCCGGCGACAACTCGCTTGATGACGGCGTCGATCCCGAGCTTGCAGTGCTGCTCGAATGTCGTCGCCAGCGTATGCGCAAACTCGAAGTCACGTTCATCGTGCCCGGGCACGGCCATGATCGCGCCGGTGCCGTATTCCATGAGCACGTAGTCGGCGATCCACACGGGCACGTTGTTGCCCGTTGCGGGATTCACCGCCAACGCGCCCGTGAACACGCCGGTCTTCTGCGCCACGGATTTGCGCGAAACAAGATCCTGCTTGACCGTCTGTTCCTGGTACGCGCGCACGCCGTCGCGATATGCGTCGGTCGTGATGCTGTCCACCAGCGGATGCTCAGGCGCAAGCACGAGATACGTCGCGCCAAAAATCGTGTCGGGCCGCGTAGTGAATACGCTCACGGCTTCGTCACGCTCGGCGATGCGGAATGTGAGCTCTGCGCCTTCGGAGCGACCAATCCAGTTGCGCTGCGCGCTCTTGGTGACTTCGCTCCAGTCGAGCGTGTCGAGATTGCGCAGCAAGCGCTCCGCATAGTCACCGATGCGGAAGAACCACTGTTCGAGAAAACGCTGTTCCACGATCGTGCCGCAGCGCTCGCACGCGCCGCCTTCGACCTGTTCGTTGGCGAGCACGGTCTTGCAGCTCGGACACCAGTTGACGGCGGCGGCTTTCTTGTACGCGAGTCCCTGCTTGTGCAGTTGCAGAAACACCCACTGCGTCCAGCGATAGTAGTCGCGCTGCGACGTGTCGAGCTTGTAGCGCCAGTCGACCATCAGGCCGGCGCGTTCGAGCTGCCGCTGAAAGTTGCCGACATTCTTCGGCGTCAACTCCATGGGATGCGCGCCGATCTTGAGCGCGTAGTTCTCGGAGTGAATGCCGAACGCGTCGTAGCCGAGTGGCTGGAAGACGTTGTAGCCGAGCAGCCGGTGGTAGCGCGCGGAGATGTCGCTGCCGGTGAACGCAAAGAGATTCCCGACGTGCAGCCCTTCGGCTGACGGGTACGGGAACATCATGAGCGAATAGAAGGGGCGCACGGCGCCGGCGATGTCCACCTGATTCGTGCCGCGTTCGGCCCAGGTGCGTTGCCATTTGGCCTCGACCGCGGTGGGGTCATAGGCGACGGGTTCGATCGTATCCATCCGCGCAAGTTATGCGAGTGTTGGCACGTTCGGCTTCGTCGCTTTGGGGCGCGGCGGCGTTCGGCGCTTTGGGCCGGGGCGGCGGCGTTCGTCGCTTTGGGCCGGGGCGGCGGCGTTCGGCGCTTTGGGCCGGGGCGGCGGCGTTCGGCGCTTTGGGCCGGGGCGGCGGCGTTCGGCGCTTTGGGCCGGGGCGGCGGCGTTCGACGCTTTGGGCCGGGGCGGCGGCGTTCGACGCTTTGGGCCGGGGCGGCGGCGTTCGACGCTTTGGGCCGGGGCGGCGGCGTTCGACGCTTTG
>JBBQNT010000246.1:0-5785 GCA_038330215.1 Gemmatimonadales bacterium | reverse complement strand
AGATGCTGCTCGGCTGGCACTACGGCGATTACTACGCGAATGCGTACGCCATGAATCAGTACCTCGCGAGCCGCGGGTATGTAGTGCTCGCGATCAACTATCGGTTGGGCATCGGATACGGCTACGACTTCTACCGTCCGTCGGAGGCAGGCGCGCAAGGCGCGTCCGAGTATCTCGATGTGAAGGCCGCGGGAGAGTACCTGCGCTCGCGCAATGATGTGGACGCAGCACGCATCGGTATCTACGGCGGATCGTATGGCGGCTATCTCACCGCACTGGCGCTTGGCCGGGATTCGGAGCTTTTCGCGGCCGGCGTGGACATTCACGGCGTGCACGACTTCACCTCCGATGGCGGCTCGCGCTTTGGTGCCGGCACGTGGCGCTATGAACGTTCATCGGACGACCTGCAACGCCTCGCCGACGTCGCTTGGAAGTCGTCGCCGGTCTCAGCGGTGCGCACGTGGACGTCTCCCGTGTTGCTCATACACGGGGACGATGACCGGAACGTGCGCTTCAGCCAGACGGTGGACCTGATCCAGCGGTTGCGGGCGAATCGTGTCCCGTTCGAGTCGATCGTGATTCCGGACGATACGCATCACTGGATGCGCCATGCCAATCAGCTGCGCGTGAACGCCGCCACGGCAGGCTTCTTCGACCGGATGCTCAAACCATAGACTGCGCGCGCACGCCAGGTGCCGGGTAGCTTGCAGCATGCCTGCTCGCGACGGTCCCATCGCCCGACAACGCGCCATCAACGCACGTCTGCATATGCAGGCGACAGACATGGTGGAACGTCTGGCCGCCGCCGAGTCCGCTTCCCGTGTGCTCCCGGTGATCATGCTGCCTGCGAATACGCGCGATACGGAGCCGCTGCCACGGGCGAGCCGCGATCAGTTCCTGGCCGGCCTCCGGCGCACGATCGAGCGCGTGTACGAGGTGCCCGTTCGCGACAACGCCGCCGTACTGTCGGCGCAGGAAATGGCCGCCCGCGACGATGCGCGCGATGCCTCAGATGCCGATATCCCCGAGCTTTCCGCGGTGCTCGGTGCGAGCTGTGCCACGTGTCGCGGCGAATGCTGCACGGCGGGCGGGACGCACGCATTTCTGCGCGACGATAGTCTCGTGCGGGTGCGCGCGCAGTTTGCGGAAGACGGTACTCCATTGACGCAAACCGAGTTGGTGGATCGCTACGCCGCATACTTGCCTGCACGTCACTATCGCGGTTCATGCGTCTTCCACACGACCGACGCCTGCACGCTGCCGCGGGGCATGCGCTCCAACCTGTGCAACCGGTACGTCTGCGGCGGTTTGACGCAGTTGACGCGTGCGCTCGACGCCACCGGCTCGCCGTCAGTGTACGTCGCCGCGGCTGACTCCTCGCACCTGCGCCGGATTGCCAGAGTTTCGGCAAGTGGTGCGGTAGCCGTTTCGCTCAAGCGGATCGGCTGAACACGCCTTCGTACCCTAGCGCGGCGCGCCAGACGGCGAGACATTCTACGCAGCATCCGAACGCGGCGACGCAGCGGACTCCGGGTGTGTCAAGCCCCCCCTCCTGAACGGTCATGGCGACACCCATCGCGCGCCTCTCCCACTCGACTGCCCCATGGGGCGATGAGCTCCCACTGGTTGGCCGACGCAGTGAGCGCGATGCGCTGCGACTCGCGCTCGATGACGCGCTCGACGGCCGGGGACGCACGATCATGCTCGTGGGAGAAGCTGGAGTCGGCAAGTCACGCTTGCTCTCCACGCTCGAACAGGAAGCGCGAGCGCGCGGCATGCTGGTTGCGTCAGGGCGCGCGTTCAGCGTCGAGAGTAGCGTACCGTACGGTGCCATCGCCGATGCGCTCACCACGCCGCTGCGCGCGTTCGACGCGAGCACATTGACCGTGCTGGCGCGCGGTGCCGACGCAGACCTGCAGGGGATCTTGCCGTCCGTCTTCGCCGATCGTCCGGCGTCACGACATGCAGCCGCGGCGGACAGCGATGGACGCGCGCGCCAGTTCTGGAATGTCGCCCAGTTCCTCACGCGACTGGCGGAGCGAAACGGCGCGTTGCTGGTGCTCGACAATGCGCACTGGAGTGATCCGTCATCGCTCGAACTGCTGCATTTCGTCGCGCGCCAACTCGCCAAGGCACGTGTGCTCATCGTGTTGGCGTATACCGACCTGGGACTCGATGCGAACCCCACGCTGCGTCGCATGGTGCAGTCCCTCACCGAAGCCCACGAGGCGAGCTCGCGCGTCGTCGAGCCACTGACGCGTCTCGATCTCGCCGAGCTGCTGCAACGATTGTTTGGACTTGGCAAGGACGAGGCGTCACCGCACGCTGACGCGCTGTATGAACGCACGAGGGGCAACTCGTTCTTCGTGGAGCATGCGCTCAAGGCGCTGCTCGCTGCATCGCGCATCCGGCATGACGGCACTCGGTGGATTGTGGAGGACGTGACCTCGTGGACGTTGCCCGCGACCGCGCGGGACGCGGTGCGTACCCGCATCAATGAGCTGAGCCGTGACGCGCGTCGAGTCGCCGACGCGGCCTCGGTACTCGATCGGCCGGCAACGCTGACGTTGCTCGAGCGATTGGCCGGTCTCGAGTCAGGTCAGCTGGCTGATGCGATCGATGAGCTGTGCCAGAAGCGTCTGCTGACGGAACGCCGCGAGCTCGACGACGCAAGCTATGAGTTCACGCATCCGATCCTGCACGAGACAGTGCGCGGCCAACTGTCCGCTGCGAGGGAGCGTGCACTGCACGCCGCGGTGGCGGCCACGCTGGAGGGAATGCACGGAAACGATTCGCTCGCGCATGCATCCGAGATCGCGCGGCATCTGGTGCGGGGGCGCACGCTCGGGGGCGATCAGCGCGCGCTGCGCTATCTGCTTACCGCAGGACGCGATGCGCTCACGCTTCGCGCCGACGAAGAAGCGTCGCGCTGGCTGAACGACGCCCTGGCCATCGCCGAGCAACTGCAGGACGACCCAGCCAGGGCGGAGGCGCTCGAATATCTCGGTGTAGCCCGTCGCCGGCTTGGCGACAGCGCGGGTTCCATCGCGGCGTTCCAATCGGCGCTCACCTACGCCGAGCGCACCGGCGATGGCGTTACGCGGGCGCGCCTGCTGCTTGAGATCGGACAGGAAGTCGCGCGCGCGGGTGACGCGCCGCGCGGTCTCGAGTATCTGGAGCAGGCAGAACACGCTGCGTCGGTGGAGCAACGCGATGACCTCGTGGTGCACGTGCGCGTCATTCGCGCGAAGACGCTGCAATCCATGGGACGCAGCGACGATGCAACCCGCACGATGTTCGAGGCGTTGCAGATCGCCGAACAGCGAAACGATTCGGCCGAACTTGCGCGGGTGCATCAGACGCTGCTTCAGCTCTACGCGTGGACTGGTCCGGCGAGCAAAGCGAGGGAGCACGGCACGCTGGCGCTCGAACTCGCGCAGAAGAGTGGCGACCGCGAAATCGCCTGGACCGCGCATTGGTCGATGGCCATGCTGGAGGGATTCACCGGCGCCGCCGACCGTGTCGTGCCGCATGTGCAGGAAGCCACGCGAATCGCCACCGAGCTGTCGTCGCCCATGCTGCATGCGATGATCGCGGAGATGCGCATCGAGCACGCGTCCGCCACCGGCAGCTGGGATGATGGCATTGCGCTCGCGGAACGCACGATCCCCGTTGCCCGTGCGGTGGCGCCGCAATCGCTGCTGCCTCGATTGTTGGTGTGGACGGGACTGATGGTGCTCGCGCGCGACGAGACAGAACGCGCCCGCGCGCTGTTCGACGAGGCGTGGAAACTGTCAGGGGCTGACCGGGTGCATCCGGATCGCATTGTCGAGGGCGACCGCATCAGCAACGTGCACAACGTCATCCTCGCGCACACCGGACTCGGCACGTACTGGCTGACACGCGGCGCGTGGGCGCGAGCACTCGAATACGGTGAGCGCGGACTTGCACTCGCTGATCAGTATGGCTTCGTCTCGTGGGCCATCCATCGCCTCATCCCGCTCGTGCTCGAGGCTGGCCTCTGGCTTCAGGAGTTCGATCGCGTGGAAGCGCTCGCTCTTCGGTTGCGCGAACAGTCACTGGCGCTCAACCATCGACTGGGCCTCGCGTGGGCAACCGCTGCGGATGCGCTGGTGGCGCGGCTCAAGTATCAGGCACCCGATGCCGCGTCGCGACTGCTCGCCGCGGCCGATGATCTTGACGCGGTGCCGTTTGTCTTCCACGCCGCACGACTTCGGCGCAACGCGGCGCAACTGATGGAGTCGGACGGAGATGTTGTCGGGGCCGTGCGCGAGTTGCGACGAGCCCATGATGTCTTCGCCAAGCTCGGGGCAGAAATGGAGTTGCGTGGCACACGAAGCCAACTGCGCTCGCTCGGCGTTCGCCTGCCGCCGCGCAACGCGGTGCAGGGCGCCGGCGCGCTTACGGGGCGCGAACTCGAGATTGCGCGCGCCGTGGCTCGCCGGCTGTCCAACAAGGAAATCGGCTCCTCGTTCGAGATCTCGTCGCGAACGGTGAGCACGCATCTCTCGCACATCTTCGTCAAGCTTGGCGTCGACTCCCGCGGAGCGCTCGCCGATCTTGTGCGCGCCGACCCGCTGCTCCGGGAGGACGCGGCACCATACTGAACGCTGGCTCAGCGGGGGAAGGTCACCAGACTCTCGTGCCCGTTTCGCCCGACGGCGGCCACACCAAAGAAGTAGTTGTCGATGATGACATTCGGCAGCGTGTACTGCGTGACATTGCCGACAAAACGCGACTGCGTCCAGTTCACTTCACTCGGCTTGCGCCAGTAGATGCGATAGCCGATCACGTCAGGCGACGGCGACGCCTTCCACCGGAACGTGGGCGACGGCTGTACGGCGCCGCGAATGGTGACGGAGTCCGGCGCGGCGGGCGCCCAGGCGAGCGAGATCAGCGTGGCCGCATCGAGCGCCGTGATCGACGCCGCGTAGGCGAAGTTCACGCCGGAGAGCACGTCGCCGTACGCGATGCCATTCTCCGTGCGAAGGTCCTGATGCTGCATGGTGTAGTTCTCGTGCGATTCCATGAGACGCACGGCGGCCGGGAATCCCTGGTTGAAGAACGGCGTGTGGTGCCCGCCGCGACCATAGCGATCGAGGCGGTAGATGATCTCGACGTCCAGGTTGGGGAAGTAGCGGTCTGCCGTCTTGTCGATGTATCGCGCGAGCTGGCGGGACGGCGTGTCGAGCTCCCCGCCGTTGGTGAGAATGCGGCGCAACTCGCTGGCTGGCGTGTTGGCCGGCAAACCGGGCGCGAACACGCGCGCCGTGGTGTTCTCGATGACGCCGTCGATGCCGCTGATGTTGCCGACCATGTCGTTGTTGATCACCGCGTCGATGCGCCAGCCTTCCTGCTTCGCAACACGCGCGAGAATGTCGCCGCCGAAGAGGCCCTGCTCCTCACCCGACAACGCGGCGTAGGCAATGGACGCCGTTGGCGTGTGTTTGCTCAGCAATCGCGCCGCTTCCAGCAGTGCGGCGATGCCGCTGGCATTGTCATTGGCACCAGGCGAATCGGCCGTCGCGTTCATCACATCGCTCACGCGCGAGTCGATGTCACCGCTCAGCAGCACGAATCGATTCGGTTCGGCGCTGCCGCGATGGATTGCCACCACGTTCACGATGTTGATGTCCTCGCGAATGCGCGAGTTCGGATCGCCTTTCTGCACTTCGGACACGTACCGGACTTCGAGACACCCGCCGCACGCCTCGGAGATGCGCTGGAACTCCGCGAAGATCCAGCGCCGGGCGGCGCCGATGCC
>JBBQNT010000245.1:0-5789 GCA_038330215.1 Gemmatimonadales bacterium | reverse complement strand
ATGGCCGCGCGTGCTGCGCGTGTCGCTCGCGCTTGTATGCGTGCTTGAAGCGGCGCGCGGCTGGAACACGGCGCAAGGCGCCAGTGCGTCGCTTGGGCTGCTCGCCGTCGCGGCGGCGTTGTTCGGTGGCTGGCTGTATCATGCGCAACGTGACCATGTGCGCACATTGCTCGCGCGCACGCGGTAAGCGCTACGCTACTCGCTCGTGTACGCTCGGCTGAGCCGCCATCGAGCGTCGGCGCACGGGAAAATCGGCGATGCGTGCAGTGGCTGGTGACGGATCGAGTGCCTGCGGAGGCACCGTATCGGTGCGTGCGACGTAGTCGCGAAGCGTAACGCTTCACCTCACACAAAACGTGGGCACCAGCACACATCGTACCGCGCGTCGCACCGTCACGATCACTGGCCGGGCGGCGTGTCCAGCGATTCGGCGACGCGCGCGAGGCCACGCAGGAACTCGCGCCAGCCGAACGGAAAGTCACTGACATCGACTGCGCGCGTGAAGCCGTCATGCACAAACGTCACGCGGGTGCCGCCTGAGGTCTGGTCGCTCAGTGTAAACGCGATGCGCTGGTCGGGTACGGCCGGATCACCGCGCCAGTCGGGCCAGTCGAGCACAAGCTGTTCGTCCGGCTGCATGTCGAGAATCGTGGTGGGGCCTCCGACAACATCACGTCCGTCCACCTGATACTTCCATCCCACGGAGTAGCGTCCACCTGAGTGCGGCTCCACTTCGGCTTCCGACGTGAAGAGCCACTGATTCACGAGGGACGGTTCGATCAATGCGCGATAGACGCTGGCGCGTGACGCGTTCACGTGTTGTGCGATGCAAATGGCCACCGGCGCATCGGCGCAGAGATCGATTCGGTCGATGTCGGTGCCGCCTGCAAGAAACGCCGCGAGGTTCCCGAGTGAGAAGCGCCAGAAATCGTCCACGTACTCCTTCTCGCGCTTCACGCCAAGCGAACCTTGCAGCGTGTGCTCGATGGTGACCTTGGTGCCTGACTTCGCGGCGCTGAACGCTACGCGAACATCCGTGGGTACATCGTGCAGCGTCCACGAGAAGCCAAGCGAGTCAGGCGCCACGAGGTGTGTGAGCGTTTGCGTGGCCTGCGCATCCGTCGGACAGCCCAGCGTCCGGCGTCCCCAAAAGCGAAACGGCGCGCCTTCTGTCGGTTGCGTGGGCACATCGGCATTCGCACTTGCTTCCAGATCGACATGCTCGGCGAACCAGGCACGCAGCGCATCGGCGTTCGTCCACGCGCGGAAGACTTCCTCGGCGGAGGCGGCAACGGTGGTCGAACACGGGACGGTCAGGGGCATGAGCTGGTCCCCGGCCTGTCGGCCGCAAGGAAAACAGGGGATTGTGCAACTTCGGCGAGGACTACGGAATCTCGTGGTAGTGCGCGGCGTGCGCGCCGACGGCGGCCTCGAGTCCCAACTCGAGGTCCTGCCAGATGTCATCCACGCGCTCGATGCCCACGCTCAACCGCAGCAACTGCGCGCTGATGCCGTGTGCCGCGCGCACATCAGGATCCACGACACGGTGCGTGAGGCTCGCGGGGTGCTGGATGAGCGAGTCAGTGCTCCCGAGTGAAACGGCGGGCGTGATCAGGCGGAGCGCAGCGAGAAATCGCGACGGCGCTTCTGGATCGTCGGTGGCGAGTTCGAACGCGAGCGTGGAGCCTGGACCGCGCAGTTCGCGACCGAGCACGCCGTGCGGATCAGTGTCTCCATAGCCCGGATAGAACACGCGCGCCACGTCACTGTGCGCGTCGAGAAGCGCCGCGATGCGCACCGCGTTCTGCTGCGCACGTTCCACACGCAGCGCAAGCGTGGCCAGTCCGCGGTGGAGCAGGAAGGCGGCCAGCGGATGCAGCACGCTGCCGGTGAGCAGCCGCACCTGTCGGAGTGATGCGAGCCATTCACCATCGTTGGTGCTGACAACGCCGGCGAGCACATCACCGTGACCAGCCAGAGCCTTTGTGGCGCTGTGCAGCACGAGCGTGGCGCCGAAGTCGAGCGGGCGCAGCAGCACCGGCGTGGCGAACGTCGCGTCGACCATTACCGGTACGCCCTTCGCCTGGCGCACCACGTCACCGATGTCGACGAGTTGCAGCGTGGGATTGGCCGGCGTTTCGATGAGCACGAGCGCCGTATTGTCGCGCATCGCATCCGCCACGCCGTCGGGTGTGGTGAACGTGACGTCGAGCCCGAGCATGCCGCTTGCCAGCAGGTGATCGGCACTGCCGTACAGCGGGCGCACGGCAACGACATGTCCGCCGCGTCCGCGCGCGACGAGCAACGCGGCGGTGTATGCCGCCATGCCCGAAGCAAACGCGACAGTTGCTTCCGCCCCCTCGAGCGCCGCGATCGCCTGCTCAGCGCGAGCGACCGTCGGGTTGTACAGGCGGCTGTAAATCGCTGATCCGGTGGGTTCGCCGCCGGCGACCATCGCGTCGATGGACGCCATGCCAGCGGCGAGGTCGTGCACGGGGTAGGTGCTCGACAGATCGATCGGGGGCGCGTGCACGCCAAGCGCCGCGAAATCCTCGCGTCCGGCGTGCACGGCAATGGTGTCGGCATGGTCGCCGAAGGCGGCGTGGGGGCCGACACGTGGGTGGTCGCTGGGGAGCGTCATAGTTATATATTCGGCATAATCTTCGCTAAGAGGAAGACATGCCGAAGCAAATTCGGATTCGGACCGACAGGACGCCCCTTGACCGCATCGATCGCGCGCTGGTGGCCCTGTTGCAGCAGAATGCACGGTTGAGCAACAAGCAGCTTGCCGCCCGGGTTGGCCTCGCCGAGTCGAGCACGCTGGCGAGAGTACGTCGGTTGGAGGAACGAGCAGTGCTGCGCGGCTACCACGCCGAAGTGGCGCCGTGGGCGCTCGGAATCGGTTTGCAGGCACTCGTGGCCGTGCGGCTGTCGCGGCACGCGCGCGATGTGGTAGAGCGATTTCAGCAGCACTGTCGCGCGCTGCCGCACGTGCTTGCGGCCTACAACATCGGTGGCACCGACGACTTTCTGGTGCATGTGGGCGTGGAGGACAGCGATGCGTTGCGTGAGCTCATCCTGTCGTCCATCAGCACGCGTCCCGAGGTCACGCACATTGAAACGCACCTGATCTTCGACATGGTGCGCGGTGCTGCGGCCGTCGGTGCAAAGGCACCCGTGCTTCAGCGCTGAAAGCCGACGCGCAGTCCCACGGACACGGTGCGTCCTGGCAGGATGGTGATGTTGTCGGGTTCACCGACCTGCCGGTTGAGCAGATTGTCGCCCGAAAACTGCAGCGACGCACCAAACGGCAGTTCACGCGAGATCACCGCGCCTATGCGCGTCACACCGGGATACGTGATCCAGAACTCGCGCAGTGAGGCCCCGACAAACTGCGCGGCCGGTTGCCCCGGCGTCACGAAGGCCTGTGACGCGGCGATGCGGTCGTAACCAATCCAGTCCGACGCGCGCGTTGCGTTGAGTGCCGCGTGCCACGCCCCGTGACGCCATTCCGCCGAAACGCCGAACGTTCGCGCAGGCACGTCGAGCATGCGGTCGCCGATGCGCAGTTCACCCGTGTAGCCTCGTCGTATGTCGCGCACACGACTGTCCACCAGTGCAAGCGATCCGCGCAATGAGAGCGGGCCGGTTCGCACGGCCGACTCGAGCTCCCAGCCGCTGTTGTCGATGGCACCAACGTTCTGCATCTGAAACGCAAGGTTGCGCGCGAGCGGATCACCCGGACGCGGTGTGGGAGAGGGCGGACGCGCCTGCGCAACGGTGACCGGTTGCACGAGTCCCGATGCCGTCTGATCGAATCTCGTGATGTGCAGTGTGGCGCGGCGGCCGAGAAAGAGATCGATACCGAACTCCACTCCGGACTGCGATTCCGGATCGAGTTGGTCGTTCGGAATCAGTCGGGCGCGCGAGAGCGATGCGCCACCAACAGTGGTGCGAGGCGGGCGAATGCCCTTTCCGAACGCGCCGCGGAACTTGATGGTGGCGTGATCACGATCGACGACATACGCGGCGCCGAGCATGGGCAGCACAGTGACAATCGGCTGCGACGTGAAGCCAGCACTGCGTTCGGCGCGTGTGCCGGCGGTGAGGTACAGGGCGTTTTGCAACGCGACATTGAGTTGCACGACGCCGCCCGTCGTCTGGCGCCACACGTCGGTGGACTGCGCGTCCGGCAACACAAGCTCACGCGGTCGGGCGAGCACCGCATTGGATGTGGCTTCACGCAGCACAGCATGTTCCGCAGCGAACGTGAGCGTGCGTTGCCACGCGCTGTCGCTCCAGGTGGCAGCCGAACTCGCGCGTGCCGAGACGCGCATCGCTGAGCCCTCGGCCGCGCGCAACGCGGAATCCGACGACGTGGGAAATGGTGTCACGCTGGCCGGTGCACCGTCGAGCGCGTACGCGTCGACGCCTACGGTGCCACGGTGCGTCCAGCGCGCACTCGGATGCAGCGTGCCGGTCACGCCACCGGTGAACTGTCGCAAAGATTGACGCGACGTGCGATCGAGCTGCAGTCGCGACGCCGCCGAATCGCGCATCCGGCGTTGTCGTTGATCGACGATGGGCCGTGCACTGTCGGGGAATACGATCGCGTCGCCGATGGCCGTGAGCAGCAATGGATTGCTCGACGAGGCGACTTCGGAGAGTGCCAGCCGCGCCGTCGCATCCACCACGGCATTGCGTGCAATCACGCGCCCCCGCCCGCTCGCGGAGAGATGTCGGCTGTCGCCGTCGGGCACGAACGATCCTACACGGGAAAACGAGAACGTGCCGGCCGCGGCGCGCGAGATGTCGCCGCCTTGCGCACTCAGCACGATGTCCTGCCCGAATGTGCCGCCATCGGCGAACGATGACGCAATGTGTCCGGCCTGCGCGCGAACTTGCAGGTTCGGCGCGTCGCGCACGCGCGTGGGCTGCCGCGTTATCAGATGCATGACGCCGCTAATCGCATCGGTCCCGTAGAGCGCTGCGCCCTGCGGACCGCGCAACACTTCGAGCCGTTCGATGGATTCACCAGGTGCGTGCGCCACCACGAGCGGGTTCGCAACCTCCACGCCGTCGATGTACACCTTGGGATAGCTGACGCCGAACGAACTTGCACCACGAATGCTGCCGTAGCGCGCCAGCACTGCAGCGGGCGACTGCTGCCACATCCACACGCCCGCCACGGCGCCATTGAGCGACGACGACAACGAGCGCAGCGACTGTGCTTCGAGCGACGCGCCATCGACTACGCCCACCGACACAGTGAGATTGCGCTGCGCGCCGCCGGTGGCGGTGCCGGTGACGATGACGCGCTCGAGGGGCGAAGCACGCGTGACCATTTGCGGCTCAGCGGCGACCGTGCGCTCACGCCGTGCCAGTACCACCAACTCCCCCGACGCCGCACGCGGTACCACGGGTGCACTGCCGATGAGTTTCGTGAGCGCATCACCGAGTGCCAGTCGCTCGACGTCGAGGCACACACGGCGGTCGAGTGGCAGCAGCGCGTCGGAGTAGGAGAGCCGAACGCGCGCCGCGGCGGCCACGCGGTCGAGCGCGTCGCGCAACGACAGCACGCCACCGCGCACGCTGATCACGCGATCGAGCGGCTGCGGCCACGACGTGATCGTTGCCGTAGATGCCGGTGCTACCGTCGGTGCAGGCGTCGGTGCAGGCGTCGGTGCCGCACGCGTTGCAATCGGATCGCAGCGGTCCGTGGTCATTGCCGATGCAGGCGCAGCGACGAGCAGCAACACTGTCGCTACGCGGGCCAGCATCTTTGCGGA
>JBBQNT010000244.1:0-5827 GCA_038330215.1 Gemmatimonadales bacterium | reverse complement strand
GCAACCACACCCGCACCGGCAAATACCACTGCGCCCAAACGTCGACGAATTGGCGTGCGATATTCGGTTTGCGCGGCAAGCATCCAGCGGTCGCGGTACCGGCCGCGCGCGTACCCACGCATGATGTCACCGCCACCCACGAGCGCAAGCTGATCGAACGGTGCGGAGCCTTGCACGCCGAGCATGAGCACCTGACCCGCGAGCACATGCTCGCCTGTCAGCGACTGGTAACGGCGCGCATCGGCTCGCCAGCGCGTGTAGCCGAAATCCGAGAGCGCGCCACGCGCTGCGCGTGACACGTTCAGCGTGAGCAGGTTGCCGGCCGTGGGTGCAAGTATGTGGTCTCGCGAATCGGCAATGAGACCCACGATCGCTTCCGACACGCGCGCACCTCGACTTCCTGGCAACAGACCGAACCGGAGGTCACCGATGGTGTCAGGCTGAATACTTTGGTCCACGTGCCGAACTCCAGCCGTGGCGTACCACGAGCCGCGGACTCGCTGTTGCACGCTCACGCCCACCTCGATGCCCCGCGGCGTATAGATCTGTTCGGCCGATTCGCTGGCCGTGTCGCCAATACCGAAGTACGGGAGCGGAAACTTCTGCCACACAAGGTTGACCGCGAGACGCCGCGCGTTGTCGGCTGACCAGTGCTCGGCATCCACACTGACGCGTGACTGTGACTTCGCACTGCGCAATACCGACGCTTGCAGCAGTGCCGGACGCGCGCGCCGTGCGGCGGGCGGTGTCCAGACCGCGAGTACGGTGGCGCCGAGCTGCAGTCCGGACTCCGGAGAGGACCCGATCGCCGGGAGCGGCTGAATGCGACGCCGGCCAGATGAATCGGCGGACGGTTGAGCCGCGAGGGCGGTGGCAGCGGCAAGGGACGCCATGAGGCCGGCCAGCAACATCGAACGGGTGCGAACAGATGCGACGAGTGTCATGATTGACGGGCTGCGGGTGAGGTGCTGCTGCTCACCAGTTTCGCAGTCTTGCCTTCTCTGAACTATACGTAGGTCGACGTAGGAGCCGCCGGCAGCGTCGAGGGTCAGTGGCCGCCCCCGCTTGCGCGACGGCATGACCGACCTCATGATCGGCGATGCATCAAGCCCACCGAATCGCTGCCGCGCTGCTCGTCAGCGCGATCGTCGCCTACGCCGACCCGTCGCCGTCGTCTGGCGGCGGGGAGATCGTCGCCCAGCGCGACACGGCGATCATTGACCTGTCGGTCAGTTGTGCCGACTGCGCCATCGAGATCCTTGACTCGGTCCGGCTCGGTACGACCTCCGACGTATTCATCCCGCTGCGTGAGCCCAAGATGCTGCGCGATGCGCAGGGTCTCTACTACCTCGTCTTCCACGACTGGGTGAATCAGCCGATCCTGCAATACGACAGCGCCGGTACGCTGCGTCAACGCATTGGTACCCTCGGACGTGGACCCGGTGAATACACGATGACGCGCTCGGCGCTGATCGGAGCCGGCGATTCACTCTTCGTGTTCACCGCGGATCGGGTGCTGCAAGTGTATTCGCCTGAGGGCCAGTTTGTGCGCGGAGCCAGAGTAGACGGATTTCGCCCAACGGCTGCGACCACTGAAGATCCCACGCAGTTGTTGGCGTTGCGATTCGGTGCCTTCAAACCTGATGTGCCGCCTCTTCACGTATTTCGGCTCGACGCGCTTGGTCAACTCATCGACAGCGTGCCAATCTTCTCCCCGCTCAACACCAGCGTACGCATGGGTGTGCGGGTGGAGGGGGAAGACATCTTCTTCCATCCACGGATCGAATCGGAGGTCGCGGCGGCGCCGAACGGTGCGTTCTGGACGCTGGGTCGAGACAACTATCGACTGGAGCTGCACGATTCGCTGGGTCGATCGCACAAACTGTTTGCCGTGCGAACGGAAGAAGAACCTGACCCGGTGATGACCGCTGCTGATATCGACAGGGCTGCGCAGCAGGAACGCATGGTTTCCGTTCTTGTGATTACGAGTGGGGGCCGCAGGGAGGCGCAGTGGCTCGACGTGGACAGCGCCGGGTTGCTCTGGGTCGCACGTCTTGTCGATGCACCCCGCTCCGATACGATCAAGCTGCAGACAGAGTATCGATCGCAGTACGAAGCACCGGGTGAAGGCACGATCCCGTTGAGCGTGCAGGACAGACGCCAACATACCATGATCGATGTGATTGATCCGCAAACGGGCGTGCGGCTCGCCACAACGCAGCTGCCGTTCCGTGCGGTGCGAGTGCGAGCGGGTTTTATTGGTCGACTCACCGAAAACGACGACGGGTTTATCGTTCCACATATCTACGCACTTGGGCTGACTCCTACGCCGCTTCAGACCGCTCGCTTCCGGACCCCACCATGACTTCGCGCTCAGCAACAGTCTGCCTTGCCATCGCACTCTCCTACGCTTCGCTCTCGTACGTACCAGACGTATACGCGCAGCCGGCCAGCACGCTGCCAACCGCCATCTCGGCGATTCGCCAGTCTGATCTCGAACGCGACCTCACCCTGCTCGCCGGTGACGCCATGCGCGGCCGCGAGGGCGGTTCCATCGACGAGCTGCGCGCGTCGGTGTGGATTGCCGAGCAGCTTCGCGAGATCGGTGTGGAGCCGATGGGCGACGATGGGTCGTACCTGCAGTGGTGGAATATCCGCCGCACGCGCATCGGCGCGTCGAGCACGGTGCAGGTTGGTACCCAGTCGCTGGTGATGTGGCGCGACGTCGCAATGACTGGAACAGCACCCGCCGATATCAGCGCCCCAGCGATCTGGGCCGGTGACGGACGCGACACGACAATCGATGTGCGCGGCAGGGTGGCCATCGCGCAGCTCGTACCGCCACCGGAACCGAGGCGGCAGACGAGCGTGAACTCGCCAGAGTACCGTTACGCGCGCTCCGCCATGCAATCGCTCGGCTTCGCGCTCACGCGGCGCGGTGCGGTGGCGGTGATCCTCATTGCCGACTCCACCGCCGAGATCGCCTACGAAGGTGTTGCGAACATCGGTGGACGCGGCACCTACCGCGTGGACAGTCCCGGTGCACCAGCGCGCGCACAGGGCATGAGCGCCCCCGTGCTGCTGGCACGTCGGGCATTGGGCGAGGCACTGCGATCAGCGGCGGGCGCCGATGCATCCATCCGATTGCACCAGGAGTCGTTCACGTATCCGTCCGTGAACATCGTGGGACGCGTACGCGGCACAGACCCCGCGCTGCGTGACGAACACGTGCTCTTCAGCAGCCACCAAGATCACGATGGCGTGCGATACGATGTGGGCGGCGACTCCATCTGGAACGGTGCCGACGACAACGGCACCACGAGTGTTGCATTGCTCGCGATCGCGCGTGCCTTCAAGCAGCAGCCGGGACGCCGTTCGGCGCTCTTCGTCTACCACGGTGCTGAGGAACGCGGTCTGCTCGGCTCCAACTACCACGTGCAGCATCCGGTGGTGCCGCTCACGCAGATCGTCGCCGTGCTCAACGGAGACATGCTGGGACGCAACAGCCCGGATTCCGCCGCACTGCTCGGCAGCCAGCCGCCGCATCGCAACTCCACGGATCTTGTCAACCTCGCACTGCAGGCGAATCAGCTCACCGGTCGATTCGCGATTGATTCTCTCTGGGACCGGCCCAACCATCCCGAAGGCTGGTACTTTCGCTCCGACCATCTTCCGTACGCACGCGCCAACGTGCCGGCGGTATTCTTCTCGAGCAATCTGCACGCGGAGTATCACACGCCGCGTGATGAGCCGGCCACCATCGATTACGCAAAGCTCACGCGCATGACACAGTGGCTGTACGGCACGGGATGGCTGGTGGCGAACGCGCCTTCACGCCCGCGCCTTGATCCCGGATTCCGGTTGGAACGATGAACGCAGAACCGCCTCGCAACAAGGTCGCGTCACCCACCGACCATCTCGACCAGCCGCTGCGCGAGGACATTCGCCTGCTCGGACGCTTGCTCGGTGATACGTTGCGCGAGCAGGAAGGCGAGCATGTGTTCACTCTCGTGGAGTCGGTGCGACGCGCGGCGGTCCGCTTTGCGCGCGAAGGCAACGCGGTAGACCGTGCCGAGCTCAATGCAATGCTGAACGACCTGCCCGAGGGCACGATGCTCTCCGTGGTGCGCGCGTTCACGTACTTTCTGCAGCTCGCCAATATCGCAGAAGACGCGCACCAGATCCGGCAGCACCGCGAAGCCGATCTGGCCGGCACACCGCGCGGTGAAGGCAGCGTCGCGCATGCAGTCGGCGCTGTGCAGCGCGATTCACGCCATGGAGACAACGCCGAGCGCATCGCGAACGCGCTGCAATCTTTCTTCGACAGCGCGCACATCTCGCCAGTACTCACGGCGCATCCCACCGAGGTGCAGCGGCAGAGCACACAGCGCGCCTTGCAAGGCATTCTCACCCTGATCGATCGGCGCGACCGTGTAAAGCTGACGCCGGACGAACTACGTGAAACCGATGCGAAGCTGGTGCGGCTGGTGCTCACGCTCTGGCACACACGCATGGTGCGTCCCAACCGCTTGCATGTGATCGATGAGGTCAAGAATGGCGTGCACTACTTCGAGCAGACCTTCCTGCCGGAGTTGCCGCGGCTGTACGGACAGACGGAGGACCTGCTGCGTTCGGTGATTCCGGACAAGGAATGGGACCTGCCGAGTTTCTTCCGCGTCGGCAGTTGGATCGGCGGTGACCGTGACGGCAATCCGTTCGTGAACGCGTCGGTGCTCAAGGAAACCATTCGCCTGCAAAGCGGCGCGGCGTTCAGTCACTATCTCCAGGAAGTGCATCTGCTTGGTGAAGAGTTGCCACTGTCCGGCCAGTTGCTGCCGGTGGCCGCGGAGCTGGAGGCGCTGTCGGATGCATCGCCGGACCGTCAGCCGCAGCGACTCGACGAACCGTATCGACGCGCACTCATCGGCATCTACGCAAAACTCGTGGCCACGGCGCGCGCGCTCGATGTTGTGGCCGTGTCGCGCGCCTCCGTGGCAGTGGCCGAGCCGTATGCAAATGCGGCGGCGTTCGCGCGCGACCTCGCCATCATTCGCGAATCGCTCAGAGGCAACAGCGTCGCACGACTCGCAAACGGTCGGCTGCGGCGGCTGATTCGCGCCGTCGATGTCTTCGGTTTTCATCTCGCGCCGGTGGACCTCCGGCAGAACGCGGATTTGCACGAGCGTGTGGTGGACGAGCTGCTGCGCCGCGCCGGCGTGTGCGAGCAGTACACGGCGCTCGACGAAGCGCATCGCATCAGATTGCTGGAACAGGAGCTGCAAGGTACGCGTCCGCTGTACGCAAACTATCTCACCTACAGCGACGAGACACGAAGTGAGCTCGACATCGTCTTTGCTGCGGCTGCACTGCGCATGCAGTTCGGGAGCGCTGCCTTGCCGCACTACATCATCTCCAAGTGCGACGGCGTCTCGGACCTGCTCGAAGTGGCCGTGTTGCTCAAGGAAGCGGCACTGTTGTCGAGCGGTGCATCACCATCGCTGCGCATGGCGATCATCCCGCTGTTCGAAACAATCGACGACCTCCGGAACGCGGCGCGCACCATGCGCGCGGCCTTCGCATTGCCGCTCTACCGGTCGCTGGTGACATCGTTTGGCAATGTGCACGAAGTGATGCTCGGCTATTCCGACAGCAACAAGGACGGCGGATTTCTCACGTCCGGCTGGGAGTTGTATCAGGCGGAACTCGCATTGATGCAACTGTTCCGCGATGAGGGCGTGCAACTGCGTCTCTTTCACGGTCGCGGTGGTTCGGTGGGGCGGGGCGGCGGGCCGAGCTACCAGGCGGTGCTCGCGCAGCCGGCCGGTGT
>JBBQNT010000243.1:0-5864 GCA_038330215.1 Gemmatimonadales bacterium | reverse complement strand
ACAGCAGCCTGATGGCCATTGGCCTTGGGCCGTGGGGCTCGACAGATCCGATGGAGCGACTGCGGACGTACTGGTGCCATGCCACACAGTCATGTGTGCAGCCAAGCCCTTACATCGTCCGGAGGAGTTCATGTCTGATCGGCCCACATTGGTGCTCAGCGATGGTGGTATGCTCACCTCGCCTCGCACCCGACGCGAAATGTTCAAGCTCATGGCCATGGGCGGCGTTGCTGTCCTGCTGCCTTCCATGCTGTCCGGCTGCAGTGACGACAACGTCATTGGTCCCGTGGATCCCGGCACCGGCCGCCCGCTCACGATCGACTTCGCGCGCGGCGACATTGCGATCCTGCAGTTCGCCTATGCACTCGAGCAGCTCGAGGCCGACTTCTATACCCGCGTCGTGAGCAGCTTCGCCGGCGCCGGTCTCAGTCAGGCCGAGCAGTCGATCATGGTGGATCTGCGCAACCACGAAGTGCTGCACCGTGAGCTGTTCAAGGCCGCGCTTGGGAGCGGCAACGACTTCACCATCTCGACCACGTATCCCGGCGTCAACTTCAGCAACCGCCTGTCCATCCTCCAGACGGCGCGCACGTTCGAAGATCTCGGTGTCGCCGCGTACAACGGTGCGGCGCAGTACATCAGCAACGCCGACACGCTGACGCTCGCTGGCAAGATCGTGTCGGTCGAGGCGCGACATGCGTCGGCGATCCGCGACCTGCTCGAACCCAACACCGCTGCCTTTGCGCCCAACGCCTTCGACGATGTGTTCCGTCCGGCTACCGTCGCTGCCGCCGCGCAGGGTTTCATCACGGAACGACTGACACTCGCGAACGCTCCGGCGACGTTCGTGCAGGGTCCCAACAACAACGGCTGAGGAGCGCGATATGCAACAATCCACAACACTCGAAGTGCTGCAGTTCGCACTACTGCTTGAATATCTCGAAGCGGACTTCTACGCGCGCGGCATGAACGCCGTCGGGCTCATTCCCGCGGCCGATCGCGCGGTGTTCGGTGTCATCGCCGAGCATGAGGCCATTCACGTGAATGTGCTGCGCTCGCTCATCACCGGAGCCGGCGCCACGCCAATCACCAAGCCCACTTTCGACTACACCGCCGGCGGCGCGCTGCCGCTCTTCAACTTCCTGCCCACGCAGTACGAAACGTTCAAGGCGCTCGCCATGGCGTTCGAGGACACCGGCGTGCGCGCGTACAAGGGCCAGGCCGCGCGTCTGATCAACGACAAGGCCGCACTCACCGCTGCCCTCTCCATCCACTCCGTGGAAGCGCGCCACGCCTCACAGGTGCGCCGCATGCGCGGCAAGAAGGGCTGGATCGTGGGCAACAGCCGCGAAGACCTGCCCGCCTTCACCCAGGGCATCTACGACGGTGAAGACAACGTGATGCAGGGCGGCGTGAACATCACCAGTCTGCCCATGGCCGGCATGTTCGGTGGGGTTGGGAGTGCGACGGAGGCGTTCGATGAGCCGCTCACGCTCCAGCAGGTCACCGCTATCGTGACGCCGTTCCTCGGGTAGGGGGTTCTTCTTCTGAACTGCTTCAAACGCTGAGACGCAGAGACGCAGAGGACAGCACGGAGTACACCATTTTTCCTGCTGTGCTCTGTGTCTCCGTGTCCTCAGCGCCTCTGCGTTAAGCAGTTCAATCCTACAGCCTATCCCGGAGGAAGTCAGGCGTGAACCCATCCAGGTACCCCGCCAGCACCGTAAACCAGTTCGTGAGCATCAGCACCCCCACGATGATCAGCAGCACCCCGGAGATCTTGTTCACCAGCCCCATGTGCTTCCGGAAGCGCTGGAACGCCCCCAGGAAGCGCTCCATCGCGATCGCGCTGAGCAGGAAGGGTATGGCCAGCCCCAGCGAGTATGTGGCCAGCAGCGTCACGCCACGCCCAAGCTCACCAGTGGTGCCGGCGTAGGTCAGGATCGCACCGAGGATCGGTCCAAGGCAGGGCGTCCACCCGGCTCCGAACGCAATACCGACAATGATGGTGCCGAGGTAACCGAGCGGCTTGTCGGAGAGATGCACGCGGGTGTCCTTCGCCATGGCCCCGATGTTGAGCGCGCCGAGCATGTACAATCCGAAGATGATCACCAGCACGCCACCGATGCGCGTGATCCAGTCACGGTAGCCGAGCAGCAGCGAGCCGAGTGCGGTGGCACTGGCGCCGAGCGCGACGAAGATGAGCGTGAAGCCGAAGATGAAGAGCAGCGCGTGCAACAGCGTGGTGCTGCGCGATCTCGTCACGTCCTCGAAGCCCATGCCGGTGATGAACGTGATGTAGCTCGGGATGAGCGGCAGCACGCATGGCGAGAGGAAGCTCAGCAGCCCCGCCGTGAAGGCGATGGCCAGTCCGACAGTCGGTTCCATGAATTCCTTGGCAGTCAGCGCGGCGAGGCCGCGGATGGTCGCGTACTGCGTTCGCCTCGGCGACACGCCGCGCACACGCCCTGAATAACGAGTCGATGCTGCTGACGCGCAAAGTCGTGCGCCTCTGCGATGATCGTGGTCATGCGCTCCAGTCGCTCGTCGCGAAACTCCTGCACCGCCCCACATGAGGTGCAGAGCAGGTGCTCGTGATGCGGCACATCGCGCGCCGCCTCGAAACGCCGGAACCCTTCACCGAAATCGCGTTCCACCACGAGTCCGCTGCGCACGAGCAGGTCGAGCGTGCGATACACCGTCGCGGTGCCGGCCTTCTCGCCGCGATTCGCCAACTCGTGCGTGACTTCGTCGGCCGAGAGGTGCTCAGCCGATCCGATGATCACTTCGGCGATGGCGAGACGCTGCGATGTGACGGGCAGGTTGTGCTCACGCAGATAGGTGCGAAACGCATCGCTTCCCTGCTGCGCCGTGCGCGCCGTGCCCACCGCGGGTGCAACCACCATTACGCCCCGTCCGCGCCACGTGCCGAGGGTTCCAGATCAGGCGCGATCGCCGGCTCCAGCCGCAATACATGCGTGAGCGTTTCCGCGTCGTAGCGCACGGGATCGTCCAGGTCGCCACTCCGGCGCTGCACACCGCGCACCACCGTCTCCACGGTGATCAGCGGCGCGTCGGCTTCGGCCACGCACTCGAACTCCCAGCGGCCGCGGTCCGGCCCCTTCACCACCAGCCGATAGCGCGCCGTGTACACCGTGTGACGCGTCCCGTCCGTGCGCTCTTCGTGCTCAGGCCAGACGGCAATCACGGCGACGCCGGTCTCATAGACGCCCTGTCGCAGCGCGGTGAACAAATGCAGCTCACCCAGGCGTTCTATCGAAACGTGCTCGACAATGGCACGCAGGAACCGCTCGGCGGTCTCGGTCACGGGTCGGCGGTTATCCGACGTTTGAAGCAGAGTCATCCCTGCAAGATCACCTGCGCGCCCTCGGGGTTACAACCCACGGCCGGGGCTTGCTTTGACTTAGTGCTAAGATATGTTGGACTGTCGGCATTACGGCCGAGCAGTAAGCGCTCTGGCCGCGAGCGACAGCACGTCTGACGGCTGCACGAGGGAGATGCGGAAGTGGCCGCTGCCCGCCTCTCCAAAGGCCAGTCCGGGCGTGACCACGACGTTGTGCACGTCCATGCAGTGTTCGGTCCAGCTCCAGTCGTCGAAGCCTTCCGGTACGTCGAGCCAGAGGTACATCGCGGCCTTTGGAGGAGTGACCGTCCATCCGCACTCCGCAAACGTGTTCACCAACGCGTCGCGTCGCGCCTGATACTCGGCCACGATCGGCGGCACGATGGTCTTGTATCCACGAAACGCTGCGGCCGCCGCATGCTGCGGCAGTGCTGCGGCGCCGTAGCCGGTGTTACTTCGATACGCATCGAGCGCGTCGATCACCTGCGTATTGCCAACCACAAAGCCAACGCGAAAGCCGGCCATGTTGAAGCTCTTCGACGCAGAGTGCAGTTCGACTGTGCAGTCCATCGCACCGGGCACCTGCAGTGCACTGGGCGGACGGTAGCCGTCGAACGCCAGCTCTGCATACGCCAGATCGCTCACAAGCACGATGTCGTTGGCGCGCGCGAACTCCACCATACGCGCCATTTCCGCGAGATCCACCGTGGTGGTGGTCGGATTGCACGGATAGTTGGCAATGAGCACACGGGCACGCGCAACAAGCGCCGGATCGACGGCGTCGAGATCCAGCGTGCCGTCGTCCTTGAACGGCACAAGCACAGGCTCGGCCATCGCCATTTGCGTCGCCCGCACGTACACCGGATAGTAGATCTGTGGCACGAGCACGACGTCGCCGGGTTCACAAATCGCCAGCACGATTTCGGCGAGGCCTTCCTTGCTGCCGGCAACTGTCATGAAGTGGCGATCAGGCTCGGCGCTTACACCGAAGCGATCCGACAGGTAGTCGGACGCGGCGCGCAAGAAATCCGGATGTCCACGAAACGGCGGGTACGCGCTCAGGTCCGAGCGCGAGGCCGCTGCACGAATAGCCTCGACCACCGGCTCCGGCACGGGCTGATCGGGGCTGCCAATGCCCAGATCGAGCAGCGAGCGACCGGCCGCGCGATGAGCGCGCTTGCGTGCGTCAAGTTCCCAGAAAACGTACTTCGGAATGCTTCGGATGACGCGCGTTGGCTGCACGCGCAGACTCGGGGCGGCTATTGGCATCGCCAAAGATAGCCACCCCGTGCTGGCGACCGGGAGCCCACCGTTGGCCGTTACTGTTTCTCGGGCGGTGGCGTAGGGAACCGGAGCAGCGCGCCAATACCGCCACCCTCGGCGTCGAGCGTGCGCGCAGCGTCTCCATCCACGTGCTCGACCAGTCCGCCCTGCATGAGCGTATCGGAGACCACTCCCTCGACTTCTCCCGGATGCTTCGCCCAGGCGGCCTGCGTCAGCAGCAGTTCCTCCACGGCGCCCATCTCGATGGCCGACCGGGTGGTTTCGAGTCCGACGGTGGCGCGGACAGTTTTCGCGTGCGCTCGCTCCACCAGTTCGGATACAAGCCGCTGTTCCCGCGCGTGCCTGTGGCGAGCTGCACCCTCGGTCACGGCGGCGCGAATCTCCGCGATGGTCGCCTTGCTACCCATGCCCGGATGCACAAGCGTGCGTTCTGCGGCGGACTTGGGAAGTGCGCTGAGCAGTCTCGGCACGATGTCCTTCGCGCCACCGATCACTATCCAGCCACTGTTGCCGACGTGATGCACGACTCGCTCGCAGGCATCAGCAACCAGCCGCTGCACCTGCGCTTCATGCACTCGTCGCACATCATCGGCTGCGGACGATCCACGCGCGTTGTGGTGTCCGGCCGAGTCACCGCTCGAGCGTGAGCGGCTCGGTGATTCAGCATTCACCGCGTTGCTTGCCACCACCGCCTCGATTCGGCTCAGCGTGCCCGTGTGCCACCGGTAGATGCGCGCTTCACGACTGCCGACAATGACGGCGATGACGGGACGCTCATGCTCGAGCGCGCGCACGTACGGCGCAACGCGGGCGCCGCGTGACCAGAAGGCAATCGTTGGCATTGGCGTGGCGACCGGCTCGGCGAATCGCACCTGATCCGGCGTGATGAACGCGACGAATCCGGGCGCGGCGATCGCCCCTTCGAACTGTGACAAGGCCTGTTCAAGTCGCGTGGTACAAACGAGGAACGGCTCCCGCTCAAGCGGTGGAACGCCCGCGCGCACCACGTCGAGGGCGTTCTGCAATTCGGTGCGCCAGCGCGTGCGCATTGCCGGATCTGATACCCGGCCATCGATGTACACGGAGAGGGTGAGGACATCATGCGATTCCCGCACGAGCTTCACGAGGGCATCTGTTCCCAGCATGCGTGCTCCTGTGATTGAATGGACGCCGTTATACCCCGTTCGAGAGACCGAGTGCCGCAGAATCCGTCCCG
>JBBQNT010000242.1:0-5927 GCA_038330215.1 Gemmatimonadales bacterium | reverse complement strand
CCGTAAAGCTCTTCTCGGCGACGCGCATTGGCACGTCCTTCAGCTTGTAGCGCAGCGAGATCATGTTGTTCGATCCCAGATGCGCGACCGCCATGGCCGCCGTGCCGTTGCCCTTGGTCGTGCCGGCGAGCGTGACCTCGTCCACCATGGTGACCGGCGCCTTCAGGATCGACGAGTCGGCGACTTCGACAACGTCCACGCCCATCGCCAACCCCATCGACCAGCCGCTGTCATCGTACGTGCGCAGGCGCGGGTCCGGATAACTCTGCTTCTCGAGCAGATTCTTCGCGAGACGGCCGTACGGCTGGTCGAGCTTGATCACGTAGGAACCGGCCGGATACGTCTTGTCGCCGAGCTTGATCGCGTCACGCGCCACGCCCACTTCCACGCGCTGGAAGCGCAGGATCGTCACCATTTCAGCCGGCTTCGTCATGTCGCGCTGCACGGGAATCACGTACGCGTAGGGCGCCTTGGTGCGTCCATGCTCGATCGAGTTGCGCGTCTTGACGTAGAAGTTCTCGAGAATCGTGGCGGGGAACATCGACGCGAGCTGCAACGCGGACAGCACACCCGTCTGCATGTAGTTCGCATTCGCGCGGCGAGTGAACGTTGCGACGTCGTTAAAGCCCACCTGAATGCCGCGGTACCATTCACGATCCTGTCCGCCGCCGCGCCCCGTGGGCACCGCACCACCGCCTCCGCCAAAGCCGCCGCCACCTGCCGCCGTGCGAGTTGGTCCGGCCTGCGGATTGCGCGCACGCGCCACGGCCGCGCTGTCGAGGTCACGCCCCGACTGCGTCTCGTACATCTTCATGAGGCCGTTGTGATTGTAGGCAATGGAGCCGAGATAGCCGGGCGACCAGCCATCCATGAAGGCGTGCGTATACACACCCGGCATGCCCCACTTGGTCATCTGCGCCATTTCCCAGTTCGCGAACCACGGCAGTTCGGCAAACAGCAGCGGATCGAGGTTGGGGTTCTGCGGGGCCGCGCCGCTGTAGGTGTAGAGCAGCGCGAGCGACTCGTGCAGGTCGTGCATGATCGGCGGATACGCCGTGAAGTACCAATCGGCAATTGCGCGCATCTGGTCGAGCGCGAGGTTGATGTCGCGGTTGTTGTCGTGGTACGCGTACTTGCCCCAGTAAGGCACCGCGCCGATGCCGCGACCGCCACCACTGCGCGGTCCGGCCGTCGAGTCCCCTGCAGCGCTGTCACCACGAGCAGCCGAAGGCCGTCGCGCTGTGGCCGCATTCGCCGAGTCCGTGGCCTCGAGTCCGCGATAGAACCAGTCAACGTTGCGGTCCCGCCCGTCGGCATCGGCCACCGGCGTGATCGACACATAGAGCTGCTCGCGGATCTGCGAGATGAGCGGCGACGTCTCGGTGGCGAGCCGGTAGGCCAGTTCCATGAGCATTTCTGACGGACCCGTCTCGCCGCTGTGCAGGCCACCCATGAAGTGATAGTGCGGCTTGGTTTGCTTGATCACGTCCTTGACCTGAGCTTCGGTCATGCCACGCGGATCGGCGATCTTCTTGAGGTTGGCGCGATTCTGCGCGACGTTGGCCATGTTGGCGTCTGACGAGATCCAAATGACGACGAGTTCACGTCCTTCATCCGAGCGTCCGATCGACTCGATCATCACGCGCGGCGAGGCCGCGGCCAGCGCGCGATAGTATTTGAGCTGATCGGCGTAATAGGTGAGCTTGCGCGGTGCGCCGATGTGGTAGCCGAGGATGTCTTTCGGCATGGGTATGCCGGGTACCACGGGCAGGTGGTCCACGAGCGGACTGCCATGCGTCGGGCTCATGATCCACTCGCGATACGCCTTCTCGAAGCTTTCGTCTTGCTTCTGCGCGGGATCGCGCGTCTCGAGGGAGAGCATTTGCGCGGCCGCCGTGGAGCAGGGCAGGAGCGCAAGCGTGAACAGGGCGCGTCGAAGCAGGCGCGCGTAATTGGGACGGGTCACTGAGATTTCCTGCGGCGTCGGTGGGGAGGGAACTGCGTCTTGTCCTCTACGCAGCACCCCGGACGCGTGTTCGGCAACCCTTTCGCTCGGTGTGGGGGGCCAGCCGGCCCGTCGCGCCCACGGGCTCGGCGGGGCCGAAGGCACGCAGCGCCGAGGTGGATGCGCTGCGTGGCGGACCAGCGCTAGCGCTTGGTCTTGATCTTGATGACGCCGTTGGCGCCTTGGGGGCCGTAGACCTTGGATGCGGCGGCGCCTTTGAGGACTTCGATCGACTCGATGTCCATGCGGTCGATACGATTCAGGATCGTGCGGTCCTGTGTGATGACCCCGTTGACGATGATAAGCGGCTGTGCAGTTGCGGAGGCGCTGGCACCCCGCAGAATGACGGATGGTGACCCTTCGCTGCGCATTACCCAGGATGTATCGTCCCGGTTGAGCGCACGCAATTTTACGGTATCCCCCATTAAAAGAACTGTACTTCCCTCAAATCGCATCGTGTCCATGCTATACGAACGCATCGTGTCCATGCTATACGAAACAGTGGTGTCCACACTGAATCGAACGGAGTCCGCGACAGGCCGGGAGCCTCGCACTTGCGCCTCACGCACCTCCGCCTCTCGGTCAGCTCGGAACTCGTCTAAACGGGACCTCACCACTCCCAGCGCAGCGGTTAAATCACTGCTGCTGTCAGATGCCTTGCGACTCACCTGCGCCACACGACGCATCTGCGCTGTATCCGCTCCGATAGTGCGAATGTAGACCTGGGAGATTTCACCAGCCGCCGTCTTCCGTCGCACCTCGATGGAGGCGATCTGTTCGGCAGGCACGGTCTCCGCATCGGCCATTCGCTCGCCGTCCACGTAGTACACGATCTGCCCGCTGCCGCTCGGCAGGCCAAGCTGGCGCACCACCGTCTGCGCATCGGCATCACGCACCTCCGCGGCCGTCGGAATATCGGTGTTGCAGGCGGCGAATACGGCTGAAGCCGCGACGAGGGCCAGCGCACCCACGGCAATCGGTGCGCGGCGTGTTGGACGAGCGGTCATGGCAAGTATTCTCCGTTCGAGGTGGCGGCGTGAGTCGAGCAATCCGAGCGCGTGGCGCACGCGCGGCGCGGGGGATATGGTATCGGCCACAGCAAGCAACAGCGCACCGTAGCGTCGGGTGGACGTTCCGCGACGCAACACACGCGTGTCGCAATCGAGTTCGGTCGCGAGGCGAAGACGCGAGGCGCACCACCACGCGATCGGATGCCACGGCAGCAGCGCAACGAGTCCTGCCGTGAGCGCGAGCAGCAACGGATCACGCGCTCGTCGGTGCTCGTCTTCATGCGCGAGCACGATTTGCTGTTCTTCAGCAGATCGCATAAGCAACGCGCTCGGCACCACGATTTCGGGAGCGAGCACGCCGTACACGGCCGGACCACGCGTCGCCCCGACACGCACGCGCATACCGTGCAGCTCGGCTCGCGGCAAACCGCGACGCTGCACGTCCAGCCGACGCAGTGTGAACGCCAGCACAACCAACAGCGTGGACGACAACGCCACCCAGGCGGCGGCAAGCGCCACATTGACCTCTGTCGAACCGGCGATTGTGCCACGAGCGATCAGTGTCGAAAGCGCGTCGCCGGGAGCGGAGAACAGATCGCCGACTCGCGCAACAAGCGTTGTCCACGTGAACGCTGCTGGTGCCGTGGTCAAAACCGCATCGACCGAGACCGCAGGTGCAGCGGGCAACTCGACCATGGGAGCCGTCCCGCGCCACGGCGACGAGAGTGTCAACGCAACCAGCAGCGCCAGCGCACCAAACCACACCAGGCGCTGCGCGATTCCGGCTCGTCGCGCCAGCACGTCCACCGCCCACGCGCCCAGCCCGAGGACCGCGCCAATCACCAACGAGTAGAGCATCACGGTCGCGATCATCGGTCGGTACCCGCTTCGAGCTCGTCGTCGGCCGCGCCCAGTCGTTCGTCCAGCAACCGCCGCATGCGCTCGAGTTCGTCGCGCGAGACATCGCGGTCCGAAACCAGTTGCGCGAGCACACGTTCGGCCGAGCCCTGAAAGATGGCGTTGCGAATACGTGCTATCGCGCTCGATCCGGCCTGATCGGAGTCCACGACCGGGAAGTAGCGATACGCACGCCCCTCCGCTTCATGTCGGACAAAGCCTTTCTCCTCGAGCGTTTGCAGCGCTGAGAGCACCGACGTGTAGGCAAGCGGTTCATCGAGCGCATCGCGGACCTCGGCGACCGTGGCGGAGTCGGCGCGCCAGAGCACGCTCATGACGTCGAGCTCGCGCGGGGTGAAGTAGACGTCGTCGTCCATTGGCGGATCCGTGGCAGAGGGTGACTACGGGTTCTTCCGTAGCATACGGCCGGCTCGCGGATCTGTCAACTGGTTTTGCCGTAGTGTGGTCTTGAGCCAACGTGCGCCGCACAGTTTGCAGCCGATTTCGGCGCGGAACGGTTCACCGTGTCGGTGAACAGTTCACGGTTTCGGTGGAAACAGCGCAGCCAGATCGGCGACATGCCGCGGATGAAGACGAGGGGTACCCGAACCGTCAACCGTCAACCGCCACCGTCAACCGTGCAGCCGATCTCGGCGCGGAACGGTTCACCGTGTCGGTGAACAGTTCACGGTTTCGGTGGAAACAGCGCAGCCAGATCGGCGAAATGCCGCGGATGAAGACGAGGGAAACCCGAACTGTCAACCGTCAACCGCCACCGTAAACCGTGCAGCCGATCTCGGCGCGGAACGGTTCACGGTGTCGGTGAACAGTTCACGGTTTCGGTGGGGGACTGCCGCCGGATAGCCGAGCTGCCGCGGACGAAGACGAGGAAACCCGAACCGTTAACCGTCAACCGCCACCGTCAACCGTGCAGCCGATCTCGGCGCGGAACGGTTCACGGTGCCGGTGAACAGTTCACGGTTTCGGTGGGGGACTGCCGGCGAATAGCCGAAATGCCGCGGACGCGCAGGGTCGACCGCGCAGAGCGGGCGTCCGCGCCGATCCGCCCGTGCCCGCTCGGGAGCGCTTCGTCCCAGCTCACCGACTCTGCTCTCGCGCCGCGAACTCGGTGCCCCTAGACTCCCGGACATGCTCCCCTCCGTGCTCTTGTTCGCGGCGCTCACGAGCGCCACGCTGCTGCCATCAACTGCGTCCACATCTCGGCCCAAGGCCCTGCCGTCATCACCCGTCACGTCGTCACAACCGCTCGCCTCGCCGCCAAACCCGGGTCCAGTCTTCCACGGTCGTTCCGGTGCCACTACGGTCACGTTGCCACGCCTGGAGGCAGCGCACGCAGTAGACGGCGTGCTTGACGAAACGCAGTGGGACGAATCGGCCATCCTCACGGGCTTCTCGCAGTATTTCCCCACCGATGGCGTGAGCGCGAGCGACAGTACGGAAGTCTTTGTGTGGTACTCGGCCACGGCCCTGCACATAGGCGTGCGCGCCTACGCCCCACCGGCGACGGTGCGCGCCACACTCGCCGACCGCGATCGCATCACGCAGGATGACAACCTCCAGATCTTCCTCGGCACGTACAACGACAGCCGACAGGCACTCATGTTTGGTGTGAATCCGTTCGGCATTCAAAGCGACGGCGTGATCACAGAAACCGGTGCCGCGTCCGGTGGCGGATTTGCGAGCAGCACGCCGCGCACGCGTGAATCGGTGGATCTGGCCCCCGACTACGTCTGGCAGTCCAAGGGTCGCCTCACGGACTTCGGATTCGAAGTGGAAATGTCTATTCCGTTCAAGAGTCTGCGTTATCGCGCCGGCGATGAGCAGCAGTGGCAGGTCAACGTGATCCGCACCGTGCAGGCAACAGGACACGAGCAGACATGGGCGCCGGCCATGCGTGCACGCGCCAGCTTCCTCGCGCAGTCGGGTTTGCTCACCGGCCTTCGCGACTTGCGCCGAGGCATCACGCTCGATGTCATCCCGACCATAACGAGCAG
>JBBQNT010000241.1:0-5929 GCA_038330215.1 Gemmatimonadales bacterium | reverse complement strand
AGAAGAAGAAGCGCGTCGTTTGGAGCGGCTGTCACGTGAGCAGAACTCGCCGGAGCTGGCGGATGCAGCGCAACGCATGCAGCAGGCGGCGGACGCAATGCGTCGTGCCGCATCCGGATCGACGGCGCAGGGCAGCGCGGCGCTCGAGGAGCTCAATCGCGCCACGCGTGAGCTGGAGCAGTCGCGCTCCAGCAGCGTGAATGACGGCATCAAGCAGCTCGCCGACAAGGCGCGCGAGCTTGAGGAGCGTCAGGAGCAGGTTGCGCAGGCCGTACGTGACCTGCCGAGCACGCCGCAGGAACGCACGGAGCAGATTCGCCGTCTCGACGAGCGCAAGCAGACGTTGGCGAGCGACATCGCGCGTCTGGAAGCTGAGACCGACCGGCTCGCGCGTGAGTCGCGTCGTGAGCAGCCTGGTGCGGCGCGGTCATTGAGCGGGGCGTCGGAGGAACTGCGATCCACACGGTTGCGTGATCGCGTGGAGTTCTCGCGCGGCGTGATTCGCGATGTGGATCGCGGTGGTTCGCGTGAGTACGCCAACGCGTTCGAGGAACAGATTTCCGAAGCGCTCGGCGCGGTGTCGGACAAGCTGAGCGAGGCGCAGGGCGCGTTGACGTCGGAGTCGGCGAGCCGGCAGCAGGAGCGCGCGCTCGAGCGGGCGCGCGATCTGGTGCGCGGGTTGGAGTCGTTGCGGGATCGGCTGGCTGAGCAGCAGGGGCAGCAAGATACGTCGCGCGGCTCGCAGCGCGGGGGGCAGCAGGGGCAGCAGGGGCAGCAGGGGCAGCAGGGGCAGCAGGGGCAGCAGGGGCAGCAAGGCCAGGGCCAGCAGGGCCAGCAAGGCCAGGGCCAGCAGGGCCAGCAGGGCCAGGGCCGGCAAGGTCAGCAAGGCCAGGGCCAACAGGGCCAGCAAGGCCAGGGCCGGCAAGGTCAGCAAGGCCAGGGCCAACAGGGCCAACAGGGCCAACAGGGCCAACAGGGCCAACAAGGCCAGCAAGGTCAGGGTCAGCAGGGTCAGCAAGGCCAGCAAGGCCAGCAAGGCGGCCAGGGCCGAGGCGGCGAGCGCGGCGAAGGCCAGCAGCAGGGCGGCCGCGGTGGCCAGCTCGGAAACGCTCCCACCGGCGCGCGAAATGACGGCTCGCCCTCGGGCGACGCGAGTCAGGCGCGCGGTGAGTTCCGGTTGCGTCGGCAGAATGCCGAGGCGCTGCGTCGTGAACTGGCCGGTCAGGGACTCGACGTGCGTGACCTGGATCGCGCCATCGAGGCGCTGCGCCAACTTGAAACTGGACGCTTGATGGGCGATCCGAAGGGACTCGCCGAACTGCAGGCCTCGGTCATTGAAGGACTCAAGACCTTCGAGTTCGCGCTGTTCCGCAGCTACGGACTTGGCGCGGACAATCGTCCCGCGCTCGGCGCGCGCGCTCCGGTGCCGGCCGAGTATCGCGCACTCGTCGAGGAATACTACCGCTCATTGGCGAACGACAGGACGCGCCCGCCACAGTAAGCGCTCCGGATTGACGCGTTGCTCCGCGGCTCCGGAGTGACGTGTTTCTCTGCGGCTCCGTGACTCCGCGGTCTGCAGTTCCATGACCGGAACTGCAGTCCATGTTACGCCGGAGTCGCGCGCAGCCGCATCACTTGCCGCGGATGAGAGTCAATTCCTGCTGCGGCGGCACGAGATACTCCGCACCGCTCTCGGTGATCACCACCATCTCCTCCACCGAGATCGTCTTGCTGCCGTCACCCCACGTGCCGCTGCCGCCCGGTAGTGTCCACGCGTGAAAGCCGTCGAACGCGAACGTCTGGCCCGCCTCCAAGGGACGGCGGCTGAAGCGATTCAGCGCGGGACCGACATCATGCGCCCAGTAGCCCACCGAATGCCCCGTTCCCCACGGCACCGACGCGGACCCGTTCTGGTTCATCACCACGCGCTGCGCCGAATCGACTTCGGCGCCGGTGACGCCCGGACGCATCATGGCAAACGCAGCTTCACCCCCGCGGCGCGCCGCCAACCACTTCTGCTGCACGTCATCCGGCGCGCGCGTCTCACCGGGTCGCAGCACGTACGCGAAGCGCTGAATGTCGGTGCCCCACACGCCGTGCACCTTGATGCCGAAATCGATCTGGATCACGTCTCCGTGTTCGATGACGCGATTCGACGCATGTGAATGCCCGCGATCCGCGCCCGAGTTGACGCTCGGATTCTGCGCCGGTGACCATCCATCCTCGACGGCAAGCTCACGCATGCGCCGCTTGAGGAATCGCGCGAGATCGCTGTCACGCGTCTTCCCCGGCACGACGGTGGCGTAGGCTTCCAGCTCGAGCTGCTCCGTAAGCTCCGCCGCGCGGCGCATGATTTCGACCTCGGCCGGAAGCTTGCGATCGAGCCAGTAACTCACGAGTTCCGCCGACGAGACCAGTCGCGTCGACAGATCCGGACCGAGCGCGCGTTCGAGCGCGACCCTTTGCGTGGCGGACAGCCCGTCGGCCATGGCGAGGTTGCCACTGTTGATCGCGATGCGTGCCGGATTCGCTGCGCGCAGTCGTTCGGCCACGCCGCCGAGCGGTCCGCCGGTTTCGGCGGTGTACACGATGACGGAATCGTGCACGGCGAGTTCGCGAAGCGCGATCGCTTCACCGAATCCCGCGAGGATGTAAGAACGCACGTTGCGACCGCTGCGCAGGAACAGGATCGCCGATGGCGCACCGGCGTTCTCTCCGCCCACATGCAGTGCGAGCGGATCATTCGCGTTCTCGCGTACGATGATCACCCATGCAGTGACGTTCGCCTTCTCCATCGCAGCCGGCAGCAGCGTACGAATGCGCTCCTGACGGATCGCGGGCCACGGTGATGGCCCGGAGAAATCATGGCGCGGGTTCGTGTGCGCCTGAGCGATTGACGCCGACTGCGCGTGCAACACTCCCGCGCGTGTGAGTGGCGGAAGCAGCCCAGCGCTGATGGCTGCTGCAACGGCCGGCGCGCAGAGGGTCGCGATCAGCGCGCCGGCGAACGCACGGTACACCGAAGTACAACGAGACATGACAGCACGATTGGAGGACGCGTGATCGCGCGGCCTCAGGGCTTCGGTACCGCGCGTCCCACCACGATACTCACATTGTCGGTGCCGCCGCCATCCAGCGCGTCCTGTAGCAACTGCTCACACACCTGCTGCGACGACGTCATGTTCGCCAGCCGGTCGCGGATTTGTTCATCCGAAACGTGCTTGGTGAGTCCATCGGTGCAAAGCAGGTGCACGTTGTGCCAGTCGGCCTGTAGTCGCGTGATCACCGGCAGCGCGTGCTGACCGCCGATCGCACTCGAGAGGATATGGGCGTATCGCGAACGCGCAGCGACGGTACGCGTGAACACACCTTCGTCGATGAGGTCCTGCGCCATGGTCTGATCGCGCGTCACTTGCGAGAGCTCACCGTCGCGATAGAGGTAATAGCGTGAGTCGCCCACCTGCAGCAGGTAGTACGACGGCCACACGCCCATGAACAGTGTCAGTGTCGTCGCCATGGTGCGGCCGTGACCTTCTTCATCAGCCCGCGCAAGCACCGCTTGGTGACACTGAAGCGCCGCGTCCTGCAGCACCTCGATGAACGCCTGATCCGTGCCGTCGGCGCGGTAATAACAGTCGGTGCTCGCCACGAAGTACTGCGTCGCGACTTCAAGTGTGGTGGCGCTGGCGCGTTCACCGCCTTCCCCGCCCCCAACGCCGTCGGCCACCATGGCGAGAACGGCCAGCCGTTCATCGGACAGCGGCTTTCGATCCTGCACGCTCAGGCTCGTTTGCAGCACCTGCACCCGCTTGTGGATGGTCGCGAGCAGGAAATGATCCTGATTGTCATCGCGCACGAGACCCTTGTGCGTCAAACCAAATACATCGATCTCGTCGTCGCGCGGTTTCACCCGCGCGTCGGGGACTGTCTCCTGCGCTGAATGTTCGGGCATCATCGGGTCCGGCTGGGCGATGGAAGACCTGGGCAGGCTGAATCAATGGTCGTGACCACAAACTGTCGCGCCGCTGCACTTTCGTCCAGTCAGCAGTGCCCGCCGACACGCTCACCGTGACTCGAGGCTCGCAGACGTGGACACGCTGCGCACCGAGGAGCAGCTTTCGAGCTTCCTCATACACGGCCTGGCCCTGATGCATCCCTTTCATCCCACAGCGCTCCCGATCTCCTGTTCCCTCACTCGCGGGCGCGCCTTCGCACGCGTGGCGCTCGTCGCGCTGTTCCCGCTGGCGATGCTGGAGTTGTTCGCACCAGGACTGCGCGCACAGCCATCACCTGATTCCGCGCCTGCGCTGCTGCTGGTGCCGGATCGGGTGATCGACGGCACCGGCGCCGCACCACAGATCGGTGCGGCTGTGCTCGTCACCGGGGGACGCATCTCGGCCGTGGGACCGCGTGCTTCGATCAGCGTTCCGGCCGGAACCCGAGTGCTCGAGCTGCCGGGCGCCACCCTGCTTCCGGGACTGATCGACCTGCATTCGCATGTCTTGCTGCATCCGTACAACGAGGTGCCCTGGGAAGACCAGGTGCTGCGTGAAGCGTGGGGCGAACGCGCTGCCCGGGCCACGGTGCATCTCGCCCGCACGCTCGAGGCCGGCTTCACTACGCTGCGCGATCTGGGCACGGAAGGCGCCGGCAGCATGGACGTCGGCCTGCGCAACGCGCTCGTCAAGGGTGTGATTCCGGGGCCGCGACTTGTCATCGCCGAGCAGGCGATCGTGATGCGAGGCAGCTATGCACCGCGCGGGTTCGCGCCTGAGCACCGCATTCCGATCGCCGCTGAGGAAGCGGGCAATGCGTCGGAGCTCGTGTCGGCCGTGCGCGGACAGATCGCGCGTGGCGCGGATGTGATCAAGGTGTATGCGGACTATCGATGGGGACCGGGCGGATCTGCGCAGCCCGCGTTCACCGTCGAGGAACTGCAGGCGGCGGTCGCGATCGCCAACTCGAGCGGCCGGCCGGTGATCGCACACGCGTCTTCTTCAGAAGGCATGCGTCGTGCTGCGCTGGCCGGCGTGCAGACGATCGAACACGGCGACGGCGGCACACCGGAAGTATTCGCGCTCATGCGCGAACGCAACGTGGTGCTGGTACCGACAGTGGCCGCCGGCCACGCGATCGCGCAATACGGTGGATGGCGTCCTGGCACTGACGCGGAACCGGCGCGCATCAAGGCCAAGCGCTCGTCGGTTCGCGCCGCGCTCGTGGCAGGGGTGACGATTGCCAATGGCAGTGATGTCGGTGTGTTCACGCATGGCGACAATGCGCGCGAACTCGAGATCCTGGTGGCGTATGGGTTGACGCCGATGCAGGCGATCGTTGCCGCGACGGCCACCGCGGGCCAAATCATCATGAACGACGGTACGCTTGGCACACTTCGCGCGGGCTCGCACGCTGACCTGCTGGTGGTGAACGGCGATCCGTCTGTTGACATTGGCGCGCTGCGGCGCGTGCACACGGTGATCCAGAGCGGACGTATCGTGCACACGACGCCACGGGGCCGCTAGCGAGCGAGCATCGGTGCGCTGCCGCGTGCCCTCTGTCAAGCAACCGAGTAAGCTTCAGGAGCGCGTGCAGCGCTGCAGGCAGGTCTCCCTTGAGCGGACGTCTTTTATGAAGTGGTCACTGTCGGTTGGACGGGTCGCCGGCATCCGGGTGCAGATCCACCTCACGTTCCTCGTGCTGCTGGTGTGGATCGCGCTGTCGCTCTGGTCGTCGCAGCAGAGCGTCACGGCGGCGCTGAGCGGCGTCGTGTTCCTGCTCGCACTCTTCATGTGCGTGCTGCTGCACGAGTTCGGACACGCGCTCATGGCGCGCCGGTTCGGCGTGCGCACACGCGATATCACGCTGCTTCCCATTGGCGGCGTGGCGCGCCTCGAGCGCATGCCGGAGAAGCCGTCACAGGAACTGCTCG
>JBBQNT010000240.1:0-5940 GCA_038330215.1 Gemmatimonadales bacterium | reverse complement strand
CGCTGCGTCCCCCCGCGGGCGTGCGCCGCGGCGGATTCGCTCGCCCTCGCCGCGCGTCCACGTGTCCCCCACCACTCATGCGCAATCGCGTGTGATGACGTTCTGCTACGATGAGCTGCCGATCGACGGACTGTTTCTCGTGTGACGCGTGTGACCGCCTGACCGCGTGACCGCGTGACCGTGTGACCGGCGCGGAACGGTTGACGGTATCAGTGAACGGTCAACGGTCCCGGTGGTAACACTGCAGCCGGACAGCCGAGATGCCGCGGAAGAAGACGAGGGAAACCCGAACTGCCAACCGTCAACCGCCACCGTAAACCGTGCAGCCGATCTCGGCGCGGAACGGTTGACGGTAGCGGTGAACGGTTGACGGTAGCGGTGAACGGTTGACGGTTTCGGTGGTAACTCTGCAGCCCCATAGCCGGGGTGCCGCGGCCGACTCCCTCAGGCGAGCACCCGCGCCGCCACGGACCACAGCGCCCGCCCTCCCAGCGCGAGCGTGATCAGCACAATCACCACACCGGCCACATTCGCGCGCACGCCGTTCACCTCAGGACCAAGAATGCGCCGGTCGTTCATCACGTACAGCAGAAAGCCGGCGATGATGGGCAGCAACAGGCCGTTCGCCGCCTGTGCCGCCAGAATCGCCGGCAAAGGCTGCACACCGCTCAGCGCCACGACCGTGCCGATGGCGAGCACGCTGCCCCACACCGCGCGCAGCCGCCGGTCGCGCAGATCGCGCGGCCAGTTCATGGCGCCGGCCACGGCCCACGCCGCAGCCATGGGCGCCGTGATCGCCGACGTCATGCCAGCCGCGAACAATCCCATGGCGAACACGATTGTCGCCCACTCACCGAGCAGCGGTGACAACTGCGCGGCCATGCCTCCGGCGGAATCAATCGGAGCGCCGCTTGCACCCGCTGCGGCTGCGGTGACGACGATCGCCATCGACACCAGGCCGCCAAGTCCGATCGCCACGATCAGGTCGAGTCGCGCGTTGCGCAGCCGCTCCTGTGGCGCACCTTCACTGAAACGCTCGGCGGCTGCACTTGCATGCAGGAACAGGTTGTACGGCACGATCGTGGTGCCAACGAGACCGAGCGCAAGCAGCGCAGTGCCATCGGGCAGGCGAGGACGGAAGAGATCCTGCGCAATCACCGACCACTGAGGCGACACCGCGAGCGCTGTGGCCACGAACAGCAGCGACATCACGATCACGAGTGACACGAGCACGCGCTCGATCACGCGGTAGCGTCCGCTCATGAGCAGCGCCGCGGCGAGCAGTGACACGCCCAGCGCCCACGGCCGCGTGCCACCGGCAAATGCAATGTCGAGTCCGAGCGCGGCGCCGAGCAGGTTGCCTGTCTGGTACGCGGCATTGCCGAATCCGATGGCGAAGACTACGAGCGCGAGCACACCGATGCGTGCAACACGCGTCGACACGCGTCGTCGCAGTGCGTCGCCCAAGCCGAGTCCTGTGACCGTGCCGAGCCTCGCTGCCATCTCCTGCAGCACGATCGTGCCGATGGTGGCGAAGACGAGCGCCCAGAGTAGTGCAGTGCCCGCGCGCACGCCCGCGAGCGTACAGGTGGTGACCGTGCCGGGTCCGATGAATGCGGCGGCGACGAGCGCGCCCGGACCGACTCGGAGTGTGCGAGCCAACGGGCTACAGCGAGTCCAGCAGGTCGTCGATGGCGCGCTTGTCTGCGTCCCGCAGCGCGTCACCGCCCGTCAGGATTTTCTGCAGCACGTCGACCGCTTCGGCCGCGAGATCGTCCGGATGTTTGCGATCGCGCTCGAAGCGCACGATGTGACCGAGCAGGATCGTTTCATACGGATGTTCGGGACCGCCATCGTCGTCGCCGTCCTCATTGCTGCTCGCTTCGTAGCTCGGCACGCTGGCCTTCCACGGCTCGTTTTCGTGCGCGGCTGCTTCGAGCTGGTCGCGCGGCACGAGCGCGAACAGTCGGCATTGCAGGCCCGGCGCCTCTTCGTAGGCGAACAGTCCGATCGGCAGCGGCTCCTCGAACAACCGGAGCGCAACAAGACGATCGATCGCTTCGGGCGGCATCGCGCAGCGCGCAACGAGACGTCCGTCGATGTACGCACCGAGTGCGCTCGACTCCGGTGCGCGCGGATCTTCGAGGCGCGTTACTGCCAGGCGAATCGGCTCGCGCGTGGTCACGAAGACCGCGGGCCGCGATTCGCTGTCGTCGTCGTTGTTGCTGAAGTCGTGCGGTTCGTCGGCCATGTTGGCAGGGAGATGGGCGTGCGCCAGAATCCTCGGCCACGCATCGTGCTTGCAGGTTAGGCACGGGACCTGTAGCGCGAAAGCCCGGGGGCAGACCCGACCGCCGGGTGCGGGCTTGCTTCAGGTTTTTTGTCCGGGAACGTCCGATGGCTCGGTACGGTCGAGTATTCCGCCCATCGAGAGCCAGAGCGGAATCAGCTCCATGAGCAGCACCACCACCGCGCTGATCACAGCCAGCAGGAAGCCCCACGTGCCCAGCCAGCGGCGCGTCATGAGGGAGATCGCGAGGCCCACCAGCACGGGGAAGACGAGCGCGATGGCGCCCACGACCACCGTCATACCGACGGTGAGCATGGTCTGACCCATGGCCTCGAAGCCCCGTCGGTCGGTGCCGAGCTGTACCCAGGCAGGGAAGGTGAGCGCCAGGCCGTTCTGCACGCTGAACGTGAGCAGGTTGAGTGAAAAGACCAGCAAGATCGCCGACAACGCGGCCGGCAGCGGCGACCCGACAAAGGCCAGCATGCTGGCGCGGGCGGTGGAATCGGCCAGCGCGAAGGCGAGCGGCACGAGCAGGAAGGCCAGAATCTGCAGCGTGTGCAGCAGCGCCACGCCCGTTATCGAGGCCGATACGATGGACCGGCTGCTGAGCGGCAGTGAGCGCAGGGTGGCGACATCGCGCAGGTCGAGGCGCAGGTCGTATCGTGTCCACACAGGCCCGATCAGCAGCAGCATGAAGCCCCAGCCCACGGAAAGCGCGATGATCGCATCGATCGGCATGCCCACCGACAAGCGAAGCACCAGCAGCGTGGCACCGAAGATGAGACCCACGGCCACCAGTTGCTTGATCCAGCCGCCGCCCCGGATGGCCGCCGCGGCGTTCTTCCACGCGATCGCCACGGCCGGATGTCCAAAGCGCGGCAACGGGAAAATGCGCGCCACCTTGCCTTTGTCCGATCGCTTCGCCGACAGCGCCGCGCCGCGGTTGACGGCGAGCACGCGTGCGCGCTCCTGTGAGGCTTCGAGCGCTGCTTCCTCGAACGCGGCGTCCGTGCGCACCACCCATACGTAATGTCCGACCAGCACGAGCAGGGCGGGCAGCAGCGACAAGAGCCACGCGCTGCCGCTGCTGGCGAATCCGGGCGTCACGAGCGCGAGCACCGGCGCGAGTGCGATCAACGCCGCCGGGTGCTGCAGCGCGTCGTACGTGGCCTCGAGCGCCGCCCCGATGCCCACCGTCCACGCGGCGGAGATTTCCGGACGCGCGCTCCACAGCACGTAGCCCACCGTGATGAACACGGCGCCGAAGATCAGCACCGGAATGACTGAGCGTCGCCGGCCGGCCGAATCGTGCTGCGTCGCATTGAGCCGCACGAGTGCTGCCGCGAGACGGTGCAGCGAGAACGTCGAGAACAGAATCCACAGTCCGATGCCACGCTGCCAGCCTTCGATGCTCGCCCCTTCGCCGCGCAACAGCAGCACCCAGATGAGCACGTTGAGCAGGATCGCCAACTGTCCGCGCATCAGCTTCGCATGCACGAGCGTGCGACGGGACAGCGGCGCGGGAAAGAGCAGGTGCACTTCGGCCGGGGTGAACGCGAGCGCGCCGCGATCCGGCTTGGCGAGCCACCAGCGCGCCGACATGATCAGCAGCAACGCCGCCACGATCGTGGGGGCAACTCCCGGTGTGGCAAGCGCCGCGAACGGGGCCTCCGCATCGGACGAGTTGAGCCGGAAGATCCAGAACAAGTAGAGCAACCCGAGCGACATCGCGATCAGGTAGCGCGGCTGCCGAGCGCGTCCGAGTTGTGCGCGCAGCTGGTTGCGCGCCGTGGAGAGCCAGAGGTAGCCGAGCGCCGCCGCGGCGTGGGACTGACTCACGCGTTCGGCGAGGCGGTTGCGGGAACGCGCGCTGCCGACGGCGCGTGCGGGTCGGTGCCGGTGAGCGCGATGAACATTTCTTCGAGCGAGAGTCCGCTGAGTTCCGGATGCTGCTCGACGATCTCGGTCACGGTTCCGTAGGCAACACGCTCGCCGTTTCTGATCACGAGCAGGCGTGTGCACAGCTCTTCCACCAGGTGCAGCAGGTGTGAGCTCAGGATCACCGCCGCGCCCGCGCGCGCACGGGCCGCGATGGTGGCCTTCATGCGGCGAATGCCCACCGGGTCGAGTCCGGTGAGCGGCTCGTCGAGCATGAGGGCCACGGGATCGTGCAGCAGTCCACACGCGATCGCGAGCTTCTGCTTCATGCCGCGCGACAGCTCTGTGGGCAGTGCATCTCTCTTGGCGTCGAGCTCCAGCTCGTGCAACAGCGGGCCGATGCGCGCTTCGGCGTCGCGCACGCCATAGAGGCGCGCCATGAAACGCAGATGCTCGGTGACCGTGAGGTACTCGAAGAGTTGCGGTTCGTCGGGAATGAACGCGAGTTGCTGCTTGGCGAGCACCGGCTCCTCGACCAGGTCCACGCCATTGATATGAATGGTGCCGCTCGTGGGCTGCAAAATACCGGCGAGCGCGCGCAGTGTACTCGTCTTGCCCGCGCCGTTCGGTCCGACCAACCCCAGCACGTCCCCGGGCTGCACGCTGAACGACAGCTCGTGCACGGCGCGAAAATCGCCGTACAGCTTGCTGTATCCGACTACATCGATCACGCGCCCGACCGGGTGATCACGAGGGATTCCTTGAGCACGACACGCACGGTGGATCCCGCCGCCAGACATTGTTCAGTAGTGCCACCGCGACGAGCGGCGATCGTGCCTGCTGCCGCGCCGCCGGCTGCGCCGATCACGGCGCCCTTGGTATCCCGTCCGAGGATGCCGCCCAGAATGGCGCCCGCGATCGCGCCTCCGATGACCTTCTTCTTGTCATCGCCGCCGGAGACGCGTGAGCCTTCGAGGTCACTCTCCACCGACGCCGTGGCCACGACCGGCTCGATTTGGCCCTCCACGCTCACGCCCTTCACGCGGAATACGAGTCCGCTGTCGGAGGCTGATGCGAGTTCGAGCAGCACCGCTGTTCCCGCAATGAGGCGCGCACCGTCCGGCCCGGTCACGTCAGAGGTGAGCCGCATGACGACGCGGTCGCCGGGGCGGTTGGTATTGCTGCACACCCGGGTGCCCGTGGCGCCGAGCAGTTCGGTGCCGGCCGATAGAATGGTGCGGCGGCTGGGGGCGGGGGCTGGCGTGGGTGCGGGTGTGGGCTCCACGATCGGTGCGGCGGGCTCTGGTTCCGGAGTGGCGGCTGCGGCGACCGGTGCCGGCGTCGGGCGGGGTGTTGGGCGCGGCGCGGCACGCGGCGCGGGCTCCGGCGCACGCTCGGCCACGGGCGGTTGCTCGGGGGCGAGCGTCGGCGTCGGCGCCGGTGAGCCGGTGGCTGTGTCGCCAAATGCAATCGGCACCGTGGAACTGGCTTCACTCGCCATGCTCAGGTCGCGCGTGAGCTCCGCGTCCAGCGGGGCCGCGGACTCGTCGGACGAGCCGCAGGCGGCGGACATGGCGAACAGACCGGTCAACATGACCCAGCGCGCGATCGACGGACGCGACGAGCGCGCACTTTGGCGCGAAAAAACAGTGTGTTCCGGCATGATGTGACGATACTCCGAAAGAGGTCAGGCCGCGACGGAGTCCGTTCGCGCGGCCGTTGCTCAATTACTTGAATCTTCGCCACCCGGTTCCCCTGCACGCGGGCCGGCA
>JBBQNT010000239.1:0-5953 GCA_038330215.1 Gemmatimonadales bacterium | reverse complement strand
GTTGATCGGCCACGCCGTCGCGGCCACTGAAGGCTCGATGAACCAGCGGTTGCCGAACATGTTCAACTGATAGCCTGCGCGCACGGTCGTGAACAGCTGAAACCCATTCTGCAGATGCTCGCCGTTCGCGTCGGAGTAGCGCTGCAGCAGCGGCAGTGCGTGGGCCTGCGCATAGAGCCCGCGCCAGAGCAGGCGCTGGTACGCCACGCCCACGCCGATGCCACGCACGCGTCCGGGATACTCTTCTGCCTCATCGCCGAACGATGGACCCCACGGAATGCCGAGGGGCGCGGTGTAGCGCCAGGTGATCGCCTCGAGTGACACGGTGGTCTTGGCGGACAGCCGGTAGCCGTAGTTGAGCTGAAAGAACGATGGCGGGTCGGGTGCGAGGTTCATCAGCATGAAGGCGGAGCTGCCCAGAACGTGCCGCTGGGCGGGCGGGTCCGCGTCGGGAGACTGGGCGGCGACGGGAGCTGCGGCGGCAAGCAGCAGGGTGAGCGCTGGGCGCAGGAGCGGGTGCAGGGAAGGGGCGGACATGGGTTCTGAATGAGGGGGAGGGGCCGGTCGAAGCGGCCAAGCGAAGCCTTACGCTGTAAGGTACGTAGCTCTGCAGAGTAGGTTTCACGCACCTTCACCCTGGCGCCGCGCCCGCTTTACTCCGGCGGTTCGACACCCTTCGCAATGCCGTCCAGCAGCAGATCGAGCCCCCAGTCGAACTGTTTCCCGAAATCGAAGTCCTCGGCCAGCACATAGTCCACTCCGAAATCCCGCATGTTGGGATATTCTGCTGCGGGCAGGTGCTCGAGCATCGCCTGTGTCATGGTCTCGATCTGCTCCGGCGCCGCACCAGGCAGCGTGCGCTCCTGCAGGACGAAGCCGAACACGAACGCGTCCATGGTGGCGCCGATCTCGCCGATGCGGCCCGTGTGCGCAACGCGTCACGCCAATGGGCATTGACGGGGGGCAGCCAGATCTCGGCGAACACGAGATCAATGAGCCCGTCGAGTAGGTCGTCCTTGTTGCGTACGTGATGGTACTGCGACATCGCCTCGACGCCGAGCGTGCTGGCAATGGCCCGCATGCTGAGCCGTTCAATGCCATCGGCATCGGCGAGCGCCATGGCGTGTTGGAGCACCACCTCCCGGAGAGCGTGGGGCGCGGGCGGGGTTTTGTAGTTTTTCGCTTGCTCGGCAGCGTCAACGATCGTTAGATCCCGCCGGCCGACGCAATAGCGTGCTCAGTCCCTCGAACACGAGTGCGAGCACGGCAAAGATGATTACGGACGAGATGAGCGCGGCGACTGGATGTGAGCCGGGCGCTTGTGGTCCGTGCATCGCCTCGAGCACCCAGTAGTAGGTGTGCGAAAGCATGCCATTCCAGTGGAGCAGGAAGAACAGCGGAAAGGCGATGGCCATGCCAGTGTATACGCGCCGCCGTAGTCGGTTCATATGGCAAATCTACAGCGTTGCGGGTTGCGGTGCAAGCGAAGGAGGAGCTGCCCTCGCAGCGACGCGTGCAGCAATGTCAGACCCCCCCCGCATCATGTGCACTGCATGACGGAAATGCCGTTGTGCATTGCGCATGACAGAGGAGAGGTCCATGAGACGCACCTGGCTTTCGAGTGCTGCACTGGTGTTCGGCACGGCATGCAGTGGCGGTGGTGGGGCGGACAATGTTGTGGCGCCACCGGTGAATACGCCGCCCGCGGTGTCGAGCGTGTCGGTGGTGTTGCAGACCACGCAGCTCATCACCGGTACCAGCACCACGGCGGCGGCAGAACTGCGGGCTGCCAACGGCACGGTGCTTAGTGGCCGGACTGTTTCGTGGAGTTCCTCGGCGGCGACCGTGGCCACCGTAGATGGTGCGGGAACGATTACTGCCGTGAGCGCGGGTACGACGACGATCTCGGCAGTCAGCGAGGGGAGGACAGGCACGGCGACGCTGACGGTGCTCCCTGTGCCGGTGGCGTCCATTTCGGTGTCTGGTGCAAGCGAACTCACCCCCGGCGCCACCACACCGCTTGCCGCTACGTTGCGTGCTGCAAACGGAACAGAGCTGCAAGGGCGGAGCGTGGTGTGGGGCACGAGCAATCCGAGCGTCGCTACGGTGTCCGCGGCGGGACTGGTGACCGGCATCGCACCCGGTACCACCACCATCTCGGCGAACAGCGAAGGGCAGACGGGAACGCTGCGGCTCAACGTGCGATCACCCGTTGTGAGCGTGACGCTTGCTGGAGCCAGCCGAGTGAAGGTGGGTGACACCTATCAGTATTCGGTCACGGCGCGCACGTCGGACGGAAGCACGGTCACGCGTCCGGTTAGCTGGAGCACGGCGAATCCGGGGGCGGGCACGTTCACGGCGAGTGGGCTTCTCACACCGGCAAGCGCCGGCACGATCACGATCGTAGCGACAATCGACGGCGTGGCGTGGGAAGCGACGGTGACGGCCTACGATTGGCTGTCAATCAGCAGTAGCTCAATCGTGTTCACCACGTTGCCGTCCGACAACCAGATCAGCAATCGGTTCGGATCGGCGGAATATCCTGAACTCACGTTCGCCTGTTCCGACGGCAACTTTTTTGTCTGGATCGACACGGAACGATTCGTCACGGAAAACGGCCTCGTCGCGTTCTCTTTCGATGGCGGCACGCCCGTTTCGCAGACGTGGCTCGAGTTCGACAGTTTCAGCGCACTCGGGAAGTCGGGGACGAACGCGACTCTGAAGTCGTTCGCGCTGCAAATGTCGGGTGCCAGACTGTTCACGTTTGCGTTCGGCGAGTTCCGGGGCAGTACGAAGGTCGTGTCGTACCGGGTGACCGGACTTGCGACGCGATTGACGCCGTTGCTGAACGCTTGTCCGGGTAACAGCATTCAGAGCGTTGTGAGCGATGCGCTGCGTGCGGTGGCGATGCGCACGCCGGTATCGATCGCGCTACCGTCGCCAGAGCTCGAGCAGCTTCGTCGTGAACGTGCGGCGGCTGGGGAGAGCACCCGAGTGCCGAGCATTGAGGCGGGAGCATCCGCGTCGCGGGGCGAGGAGATGCGGGCCACCAGACGGAGACCGTAGGATCGATTGATCGGTGCATGCGTCATGGCCAAGGCGCATGCACCGTTCGGTCGGGACCGCGCGTTGTTGACGAGGCTCGCGCGGGTGCGCGAGTACGCTAACTCTCGTCCAAAAGGCGGCGAACATCCTGTTGCAGCACAGTGATGTTCGTTTGCATGACCCGCCAGACGATGTCGAGATCCACGCCGAAGTAATCGTGGATCAGACGGTCCCGCATGCCAGCCATCGCCCTCCACGGGACCGCCGGAGTGGCATTGCGCACCTCACGCGGGACTTTCTTGGACGCCTCCCCGATGTCTCGAGGCTTCTCACTACCGCACGCTGCACGAGGGGATCTTTGTCGAGCGCATCACGGGTGAGCGTTCTTCGAACCTCCATCAAGAAGTCCGCTTCAATGAGAATGTGCTGAAGGACTTCAAGCGGCGAGTAGGACATCCACGGAATCGGCGAGGATGTGGGGGCGCAGGAATGGCGACATCCCCTCAAGCGTCACCAGTTCCACCCGACGGCCGAGGGTGGTCTCGAGGAGGTCACCAAGCGCCACGAGATGCTCAAGCGACTTCTCGCCGGGCTCGAACTCTACGAGCAGATCGACGTCACTGTCGGGGCGTGCCGCGTCTCTTCGCACCGAGCCAAACAGCGCGAGGCGTCGCACCCCCAGTTGGAGGATGTCGGCCCGTGCGAGGTTGAGGCGGGCCTGCACATCGGAACAGCTCAGCGCGACGAGCGTCATGTGGCTCATGTTCGAGGTACACAGTGAACTGAAAATCGGTCACCCTGTGAATCTAGCGGCGCGTCGAATCTTGCGCCCGCGAGGAGGATCACTTCCAGCCGGGCATTTCGACGGGGCATGGCGCCGGTGACGATCATTGCAGTCGTCCTCAGCAAACAACTGCTCGCCGATCGCCACACGAATCCGAACGATCCATGCCACCTCGCCATCTGAGGATGGACTGGACCGTGTGTGTCGCATGCTCGTGAACCACGGACGGGCGGGGCCCCTCTCGCACACGATTCTCGAGTGCAGGGGAGACAAGGCGGATCGCGCCGATCTGACTGCGCTGCCCATCGGCCTGCCCGTGAAAGCAGAAAGGCTCCGGAGCATTCTACGGAGCCTTACGCCGATCAGACATTCCCAGTTCACTTGATCGTAAGAATACCGGTTATAGCGCAGAACGGCAACCAAGATCGCCCGGTGCGCGGGGAATACATGCTCGACCGCAACGGCAGCCAACCCTATGGTATCCTCAGCAAGCGGGGATGCTCCGCGGTGCGCGCTCGCGGTCTGCGGCGTAGGCGAGGCAGGCGCGGATATCCTCACGCGTTAGTGACGGAAACTCGGCGAGGACTTCTTCCTCGCTGTCGTACGCGACCAGGTACGACAAGACGTCACCCACTGTTATGAGCGTTCCCCACAGTGGGTTTTCCGAAGCGAATCTCTGGGTCGAGGACGATCCGGTCACAATAGTTCATATGCGTGACGCTCTGGTGCGTTCGCGAATGTGCTCACCCAACGAGGTCCAGAAGTCTGTGGAGCTAACCCGTGCAGGATGCGGCGCAACGACGAAATGCGTGTTGTCGCTGGTGCCTTCATAGCATCGGCGCTTTCCCGCCATGAACGGAGTCAGCGACGTGTCCGCAACTGGACTTGACCCGGCTACGCGGACACCAAGCTAACTCCGAATAGATTGTCGGAGTGGAGGTGTCACGATGGCGAAGGCAGCGAAAGCGACGAAGGCGACGCGGCGGACATTCAGCGCCGAGTTCAAGCAGGAAGCGGTTCGCCGGATGGCGGAGCGGCGAGCGCAGGGGGTGAGCGTGCAGCAGATCGGCCGCGAATTGGATGTGCGGCCGGAGATGCTCCGTCTCTGGCAACACCAGCTGGCGGCGCAGGGCGGCACGCCGTTGGCCGACGTGTTCCCGGGCCAAGGCCGGTTGCCGAGCGAGCAGGAGGAGGTGCGGCGGTTGGAGCGGGAGGTGAAGCGCTTGGCGCAGGAGAATGCGTTTCTAAAAAGTGCGGCGGCGTACTTCGCGAGGGAGTCGCGATGAGCGACAAGTACGCCGCGATTACCGCGCATTGGGGACAGTTCCCTGTGCGACTCATGTGCGGGGCCTTGGACGTCAGCCTGAGCGGGTATTACGCCGCGAAGGCCCGGGGCGCGCAGGGGCCGTCCGCGCGCGCGCAGGCGGATGAGCGCTTGCTCGTGACGGTCAGGACGAGCTTCGCGAAGAGTCGCGGCCGCTACGGCGCGCCGCGCGTGTTGGTGGCGCTGCGCGCGCAGGGCGTGCGGGTCGCGAAGAAGCGCATCGCGCGCGTCATGCGGGCCGATGGCTTGCAGGCGCGCACCCCGCGCGCGTTTGTGTGCACGACGGATTCCGCCCACGCCGACCCCATCGCGCCGAACCGGCTGGCGCGACGCTTCGCGCTGGCCGACCATCCGGAGCCGAATCGGACGTGGGTCGGGGATATGACGTATATCCCCACGCGGTCCGGCTGGCTGTATCTCGCGGTGCTGATCGATCTCGCGACGCGCGGGATCGTCGGCTGGGCGACGAGTGCGTCGATGGCCACCGCGTTGCCGCTGGCGGCGTTGCAGCACGCCGTCGCGCGTCGACAGCCGGGGCCTGGACTGATCCACCACACGGATCGCGGTAGTCAATATGCGAGCGGCGACTATCGCGACGCATTGACGGATCAGCAGATGGTCCAAAGCATGAGTCGCAAAGGCGACTGCTGGGATAACGCGGTGGCCGAGAGTTTCTTCGCGACGCTCGAGCACGAACTCCTCGCCATGAACGTGTTTGCTTCCCATCGGGAGGCGAACGCGGCGATCTACGACTTCATCGAACACTGGTACAATCCCGAACGCCAGCATTCCACCTTACA
>JBBQNT010000238.1:0-5965 GCA_038330215.1 Gemmatimonadales bacterium | reverse complement strand
CGCCGTCGCTCGGCGGGAGCGACACCTCGAACGGTCAGCGGAAAGGCGACGTTGTCGAGCACACTCATGTGCGGAAAGAGCACTGGCGTCTGATGCAGATAGACGGTTCCGCGGGATTCGGGTGCAGTACTCGTCACATCGCGCCCGTTCACGAAGACGGTTCCGCGCGTTACGCTGGCGAGACCGGCAATGGCGCGCAGCAGCGACGTCTTGCCCTCACCCGACGGGCCGAGCAACGCGACACGTTCACCGCGAGCGACGTGCAGCGAGATCTCACGCAGGCCATCGCCGGTCTCGTCGTCACCGAACGGAACGTGCACACCATCGAGCGAAAGCGCGGGCGTTGACGCCGGCGCTGGCGAGGGCTCTGTCGTGGACGCGGCCGGCGAGTTCTCCCGCGGCGTGGCGACTGGTTCCGGTGGAGTAATCACACCGTACATGGTGGCGTCACGCGCATCAGGCCGGAAGGGCGTCGGTTCGGCGTGCACCGACTCGCAGTGCGGCCAGCGCGGCGATGGCGGGCACCACGAGCAGCAGCGCGCCAACTGCCGCTTCGCGCTCCTGTCCGGCACGCACGAGGGCGAGCACTTCGATGGGCAGCGCACGGACTGCACCGCCGCCCACGACGAGTGTGAGCGCCACTTGCGCCCACGATATGAGGAACGCGATCGCCAGTGCTTCGGCAATCGGGCCGCGCAGGGAGGGCAAGATCACGAACTGCCAAGTCTGCCAGGAACTCGCTCCATGTGAACGCGCCGCTTCCTCGTCTTCGCGGCTTCGAGTGGTAAAGACGCCGAGAAAGAGCAACGCGACATACCCGATGGCAGGCACGCAGTGTGCCAACCACACGCCTACCGCGCTTCCACCCAGACCGAGTGTGAGCACGCCGATCTGCAGGCCGGCGCCGAGCGCGATCGGTGGCGCGGCGACCGGAAGAAACACGAGCGCCGCGGCCAGATGACGTGCCGGTCCGTGCAGCCTGGCCAGTGCGCGTCCGATAGGGAGGGCGAATGCAGTAGCCGTGAAGGCGGTGGCCACGGCGAGCAGTGCGCTCGTGACGGCGGCCCCGCCGAGTGCACTGCCGTACACGTCGGACCAGGCGCGCAACGTGAAAGTTTGCGGCAATACATCGGGCCACCGCCACTGCATGCTGACCGACTGCAGCAGCAGGATGGCAAACGGCAAAAACGTGGAGAGCGTGAGCACGCCGATGAGCGCGAATCGCCACGCACTGTGCTGACTCGATGCGCGCGTCATCTGACGAGCGTGCCCCTCCGCGCGTGTCATCGCACGAGCGCGCCCCATCGCGCGCGAGTCCATTCGTGCACGACTACGGCGCCCGCCGCAACGAGCAGTGCGAGAAGCGCGAGTCCATACGCCTCGCCACGCCTTGCCAACGCCGGGTCGGCGAAGCGTTCCATGGTGAGCACGGGCAGTGGTGCGGGATCGACCGCCGCCAGCAACACTGCCGACTCGTAGCTGCCAAACGCGAACACGAATGTCGCGATCACGGCGGGCATGAGGCCGCGCCAGAGAATCGGCCACGTGATGCGCCGTGCGACGAACGACGATGAGGCGCCGAGCGTGCGCGCCGCCTCGTCGAGCTCGCGGCTTTGTCCTTGCCGGAGCGCGATGGCGACGACGGCGAGGAACGGCAACTCTTTCCACGCGAGCGCGATGATGAGCGATACGCCAGCGCGATCGTAAACCAGCGGTGGCATGTCGGCAGGAGTATCGATGGCACCCGTCGCGTGCAGCAGTCGCGCGAGCAGTCCGCTCTGGCCCAGCACGAAGAGCGCCATGGCCGACGCAACAAGGTGCGGCACGGGCAGCGGTAGTGTGGAGATGGAACGAGCCACGCGATCACTCAACGTGTGTCGGCTGAAGAGCAGCGCGACCACGGCCGCGCCGCACGTGGCAAGCGCGGTACTCACGGACGCAACGTAGAGCGACCAGCCGAGCGCGCGCCATGTGCTGCGGTCAGCAAGCACGGATCGCACGCGCGACCAGTCGAGTGATCCATCGGCGCCCGCACCGGTCAGGCCGAGCACCGCGAGGGCCGAGTACGCGATGCCGAAGAACACTGGTAGTGCGACGAGCGCGGCGAGCCAGAGGGCGCCACCCGAGTGCGACGAGTGCGACGAGCGCGACGAGCGCGTGGTCAACTCGCGCGGTGGTGCGGTTACCCGGGACATGTGCTTACGGCGCGCGACCGCGTCCGCCGCCGCGCAGCCACTCGCGCCAATCGCTGTGCAGGCGCTCGTGGTACTCGGGTGCCACTTCGGGTCGCGCGTAGCGAGACAGTGTGTCGCGTGAAATCGCGCGAGGGTCGGCGGCGAGTTCGGCGAAGCGTGTTTGCCACGGTTCCGGAACGCGGGTGACATCGAGTACGGTACCGTCGGCCCAGACGTCGGGTTGCAACTTCTCGAACTGGGCGTCGGCCGACAGCAGCAGGTTGGCCACCACCATCGCGCCGGCCGGATTCGGCGCGTTGAACGGGATGCCCACATAGTGCGCGTTGGCGATGGTGCCATCACGCAGGACGAGCGCGCGAGCAGTGGTCGGCAACTCACCGCGACGAATCTTGTTCACCACGTCGTTCTGATTGTTGGACATGGAGAAGTCGATCTCCGAGTTGGCGAACAGGCGATGCATGGCAGCCACATCGGGCGGGTAGGTCTCACCACCGCGCCAGAAGCTCGTGTGCAAGGAATCGAGCCAGGAGAAGACGGCCGTTCGACCCACGTCGTACTTCCCATCGGTGTAGCCGCCAGCGAAAACGTCCACGCCCCCGCCACGCGCGTACATGACCATCTTGAGAAACGTGACGCCGCTAAAACCCTGAGCATGCGTGAAGCGGCCTGGATTCGCGCGAATCCACGTCGCGAGCTCACTGAACGATCGCGGCGGAGACGGCGTGCGCGCCGTGTCGTAGATGAGCGCGAACTGCACCGTGCCCCACGGACTCTCGAAGCCCTGCGGATCCTGCTCGAAGTCGCGCGTGATGATGCGCGAACTGCTGTCGATATAGGCGGCGTTCGGAAGCACACCCGACCACGGACCAGCGAGCAGCGACTCGGCGCGCAGGGCGGCAAACGTCTCGCCGTTGATCCAGAGCAGGCTCGCGGTGCCAGGCCCGCGTCCCGCCTCGCGTTCGAGCACGAGCTGATTGACGATTTCGGGGCCTTGTCCGTCTACGGCTTCAAGGCGGATATCGAACGAGTCGCGCAGCCGAGGAGCCAGCCAGCTGTCCACGTACGCATTGATCGCGGGATCGCCGCGCCACTTCCGCCAGGTGACCGTCGTGCCGCGCGCACGTGCGGTCACGCTATCCCATGGCAACGCGACCAGCTCGGCGACCTCAGCGGATGCCTCACGCGTCGTGGCGTCGCCGCCGCACGCGGTCAGAAGCGAGGCGCCACAGGCGAGCAGTACGGCCGAAACGAGCGACGGTCGCCGGCGACGCGATGGCACGATCTGTGGCTGCATCTCTTGCACGATCAGAACAACCAGCGGGCGGAGAACTGCAGTTGACGCGGTGGCGCAACGGCGGAGATCACGATCGGGTCGCCAGGGCGTCCAACCTGCGTGCGTGCACCGCCGCCCGGCAGGCCATTCGCATAGCCGCTCGCATTGGTGCTGTTGAGCAGGTTGAACACGTCGGCGCGCAGCTCGATGCCTTGGTTGCGCACCGGCAGCTCATAGGAGACGCTCGCGCTTGTGAATAACGCACTGGGGAGACGCTCTCCGTTGCGCGGCACGCCGAAGAAGCGATCCTGATTGCCGAGGAATCCATTCCCGAACGTATCGCCGGAGCCGTCCAGGTCGCGGAAGAATGCGACACGGTTGATGGGCTGGCCCGTCTGCCAGTCGGCAATGCCCGACAGTGCGAGACGACGAATGCCCGTCCAGGTGGCGCGCAGCGCAACACGGTGACGGCGATCGTTGATGGCGTCGGCCCACTCGGCGTCGAAGTCGTTGCCCTGCGTGGCGTTGAAGTTGATGTCTTCCGTGTTGGTGCGGGCGCGCGACCAGATCCAGTTTGCGTCAAGCAGCCATTCACTGGGTGCCGACCAGCGGACTGCGGTGTACAGGCCGGCGTACGTGGACTCACCACCGCTCTCCGTCGTGGTGCGTCGGCGGAAGCCTCCAGTCACGGGCGTCACCGGGCGAAACTGGTCGCCGGTGTTCACGTTCAGGCTGATGGTGTCGTTTGGTCCGATGCCACGCGTGCTCGCATTCAGGTCCCACGATCGCGGCAGGTTTCGCGTGTCGACGTAGACGGCGTCGATGCCGAGCGCGAGGCGCGTGCCGAACTGTTGCTGCCAGCCGCCTGAGACCTGCCGGCTCATGGGTTGCTCGAGTCCCAGCGCGAACAGCTCACGCACTTCGCCCGGTGGCAGTTGTGAGCGATCGAGTGTGGCGGTTCGCGCTCCTTGCAGATAGGCCGGTGCGTTGGCGCCATCGAACGTCACGGTCCGGTTTCCGTCGGGTCCGAACTGAATGGCGTCGGAGTACACGGCATACGGAAACTTGCCTGCATAAAGTCCCACGCCGGCGCGCAGCACCGAGCTCGGACCGACGAGCCAGTTGATTGACGCGCGTGGCTGCCAGTTGTCGAGGTCGGGATTGCTCGCGCCGCGCGACGTGAGATTGTCGTAGTCCCAGCGCAGTCCGAGTGTCAACGCAAGCGCGGGCGACAGCCGCCAGATGTCTTCGACGAACACGCCGACGAGCGTCTGTGAGAGATCGACCTGCTTCTGTGCTGCGTCGACCGTGTAGCTGAGCACGCGCACATCATTGGGCACATCGGCAAATGCAAAGCGGTTGCCACGCTGCGGTATGTTGCCTTCGTCGAGCACCACGTACGAGCCCGACGGATTGGTTTGCGAGCCGGTGAGCCGGAAACTCGAGCGCCAAGCATCACCGCCGATGCGAAGCTGATGCCGGTCGCCGACGAGCGTCTCGAACACGTTGCGCACCTGCAGCTGCGTTTCGCGTTCGTCGAAGACAAAGTTGCTCGATCCCACCACACCAACCGACACAGTGTCCATGCCCTGCACGCGACGGATGGTGACTTGCGGAATATCGAAACTGCTCTGCGCCGGCGGGAAGTTCCACCGGAAGGTGCCGAGCTGTACGGCCGCTTCATTGCTTGCACGTCCGTCATTCAGCACGGAGCGATGCACGAGTGCGGACGCGGAACCGATGCGCTGCGTGATGATGTCCGCCTCCGGCGCAACGATGCCGCTACCGCGACCTTCGCGATTGACGCTGCTGGCCGCGATGCGGAGTGTGGTGGTCTGTGTGGGCGACCAGCCGTGATCGATGCGGCCGAATCCCTTGATCGTGCCGCGCAATTCGCGTCCCGTGAACGTGGTGCTCGCGGTGGACGCGATGCGGTCTTCGTTCTCGTTGGTGTACTCCAGGGCGCCGAACACGAACGTCTGGTTGGCACGCAACGGGCCGCCGCCGGCCAATCCCACCTGCGAGCGGCGAAAGCCTTCCTGCGCCTGACGGAAATCGTCGGGGTCCTGTCCCGAAGGCACGACGGCCGTGCGCGCGTCCACGGGCAACCCCGGACGGTTGTACACGAACGCCTCGCCCTGCCACGTCAGGCCGCCGGCGCGCGACTCCATGTTCACAACCCCATTCGAGCTGCGACCGAACTCGGCGCTGTAGGTATTGGCGAGCACACCGAATCGCTGCAGGGCGGACAGCGGGACTTCAACGCGAGCGCCGCCGAGAAAGCCCTCGTTGTTCTCGAGTCCATCGAGCGAGTATTGGGTGTACAGCGCGTTCGAGCCGTTGATGGAAAGTCGCGGAGCGTCGCCGAAGAATCCGGTGCCGGCGGTGACACCAGGAATGGTGTACGCGAGCGCGATCGGATCGCGCGCGTCGGTGGGCAGCCGTTCGAGTTCGACTCGCTCCACGGTGCCACCCGTGGCGGCATTCGCGGTGTTGA
>JBBQNT010000237.1:0-5974 GCA_038330215.1 Gemmatimonadales bacterium | reverse complement strand
ACTCCAGACGTGTAGCTTGGAGGCGACCATGGTCAATGACTCGGCATCGGGGGCACGTGATGAAGACTAGCGCAGAGCGCGAGCCGTCGGACCCCGGCTTCGACGAAGCGCTCGCAGTGGCGCGTTCGCTGGGCACGCTGGCGCTGCAGTTGGGCGCGGAGCCCGGCGAGCAGTCGGCCGTGGCGCAGCGCGATGATGTGCGGCGGGCTCTGCGAGCAACGGTCGCGACTGCCCGCGTCACCTCACTGGAAGTGCGACTCGTGGATGGTGCGCTCAACCTCGCAGGTCGTCGCCTCGCGCCCGATTCGCCGCTGCGGGACGCAGCACTCGACGCGCTCGTGAGCGGACTCGCAGCCAACGGCGCCACGGTGCTCGATGTGCGTCGCGGCGCCGCGCCGAGCGAGCTGCTCGCACTGGCGCGCCTGCTCGCCAGTGATCCCGGACCGCGGCATGCGGCGGGCGCGTGGCGCTCCTGGTCAGTGCGCCTTACGCCGGCGTCTGTGCAGACGATCGCCGAACCGCCGGTACTGCCCGACTCGGTGCGCCATGAGCTGGCGCGACTCGGGGCCGCAAAGCGCGACGACGCGATGCCAGACATCATCGATGCGCTGCTACGCCTCGTGACCACGCCTCCGTGGCGCGATGATCCGGCGGTGATCGAAGCCGTCGCGCTCGGCTTGGTGAGCGACGCGCGACGTCGCGGTTCGCGCGGCGGAAGGCTGGCACTCGAGGGCGCGATTCGCCGCCTGCTCACGCCGCACGTCATTGAGTCGCTTGTGCAGCGCCTGCCCCGGTCACACGCGCGAGATGAGCTCATGCCGGTGTTGGCGCGCGCCGGCGACCTGTCGGTGCAGGCGCTCGTGCGGCTGCTGCGCGATGCAGACACGCTCGCCGAACGACGGGTGTGCTTCGACGCCATCGTGGCGCTCGATGCGGGCGAGCAGGCGCTACGTGATGCGCTGCTCGACGAGCGATGGTTCGTGGTGCGAAACGCCGCGTCGCTGTTGGGCGAGATGGCCGTGGTCGAGGCCGATGTGCAACTCATCCCGCTGCTCACCAACGACGACGAGCGACTCCGCAGCGCCGGCGCGCGCGCGCTCACGCGCCTTGGCACAGAACGCGCCCTCGTCGCGCTGCAACACATGCTCGCGGATCCCGTGCCCGAGCTGCGCCGTCTTGCCGCCGCCGCTCATGGCGCGCGCAGTCAGGGCAAGCCGTCGATCACCGCATTGCTGGCGGCGCTCGATGACGAAACAGACGAGGACGTGCTGCTCGAGATCGTTGCCGTGCTGGGCGCACTTGGCAGTCCCGACGGCGTGCAGCGCCTCGTGCGAATGGTGAAGAGCGACGCGGGCGACGTGGCCTCGTGGCTGCGCGAAGCCGCCTACACCGCGCTGGTGGCGGCGCGCGGCGGCGGCGTGCTCAAGCTGCTCGAGGATCGCTGAACGACACTCGCGCTGCGTCGCGAGACGCAGCGCCTCGTCTCGCAGCGCCACCTCTCGCAGCGTCTGCCGCTCAGCGCTGCGTGAAGTCCGTGTCCGCGTTCACGCGGCGGCAGGTCTCCGCCAGCAAATCCGCGGCGCGGTCGAGATCCTCGAGACTGACCATTTCGTTGGGAGAGTGCATATAGCGATTCGGCACCGAGACGAGGCCGGTCGCGACGCCACCGCGCGCGAGTTGCATCGCATCCGCGTCGGTGCTCGTGCAGCGCCCCGCTGCGTGCAACGAGTAGGGAATGCTCAACGACTCCGCGCTCTCACGCAGCAGCGTGACCACCTGCGGATGAGTCACCGAACCGCGCGTGATGACGGGTCCTCCGCCGATCTTGTGACATCCCACTTCTTCCTTCTTCGCGCCCGGGTGATCCGTGGCGAAGGTGACGTCCACCGCAATTGCCATGCTCGCGCCGCTCGTATACGACGCCACGCGCGCACCGCCGCCCGCATACCCGATCTCTTCCTGTGTGGTGGCGACCGCGACAACACGCGCCGTGCCCGGATTCGCCGCATACCGTCGCGCCGCCTCGAGCACCACGAACGCGCCGATGCGATCGTCGATACTGCGCGACACGATACGGTGATTGGGCAGCCGCACGACCTTCTGGTCGATCACGCCCGGATCACCCACAGCGAGATGCTGCTCCGCCTCCTCACGTGAGGTGGCGCCGATATCCACCCACAGGTCCGTAATCTTCGATGCCTTTTCCCGCTCGTCCGGCTTCATGAGGTGAATCGGCTTCTTGCCGATCACGCCGAGTACCTCGCCTTTGCGCCCGAGGAACCGGATGCGCTGCGCGACGAGCACCTGCGGGTCCCAGCCGCCGATCGACTCGATGTACGCGAAGCCGTTTTCGTCGATGTACGTGACGATGACGCCGATCTCGTCGATGTGTCCGGCCAGAATGATCGTCGGCCCACCGGCATCATGCACGGCGGCCATCGAGTTGCCGATGACATCCGACGTGACCGTGGCGAAGGATTCAGCCTCGGTGCGCCAGAGTCGGGCGGGAGCGGATTCAAAGCCCGAGGGGCCGGGGGAGTCGAGCAGGCGCTCGAGAAACGCGATTGAGGAGTCGGAAAGCATCGGGAGAAGATAAGGCGCGGACACCGTTCGGGCAGCAACGCCAGCCCAGCTACTGGTGCCGGTCCACCCGTACAGCGTGCAGGTGATCGATCGGCGTGAAGCCGGAGGGAAAGAAGATACGCGCCATCGCTTCGACGCCGTCCACCACGCGCGGCCCGGGTCGGCTCACGAGCCCGTTGGCATCCATGGCCCACACCTGTCGTCCTCTTAGCCACGGCCACTGCGCCAGCGCCTGTTCCGCCTCTCGGCGTGCGGCGTCGATCGCGTAGCCGCACGGCGCGAAGATCACGATGTCCGGATCGGCAGCGGCGCAGGCCTCATGGGTCGCCGTGACGGAGTGTGCGCCCTCGACGCCCAGCACGTCGATACCGCCAGCGCGACGAATTTGCTCCGGGCCCCAGTGGCCGGCCACGAACACGGGATCGCTCCACTCCACCAGCAGCGCACGCGGCCTCGGTGCGGCGGCCGCCTTGAGCGTCTCGTGCACCGTGCGCAGGCGCGCGTATTCACCGGCAGTGAGTTCGTCGGCTTCGTCGCGCACGCCCAGCGCTTCGGCGACGGCGCGAATGTCGTCCATGATGCCGTCGATGCTGGTACCGCCGAGCGTGATGACGCGCGGCACCGGCGAGAGCCGTGCTGCGAGTTCGCGCACATCGCCTTCGTTCACCGCGCACACATCGCACAGCGCCTGCGTGAGAATCACGTCGGGATGCAGCGCGCGAATGCGCTCCACGTCGAGCGTGAACAGCGAGCGACCGGAGTCGGCTGCCACGCGCACTTCCGTGTCGATCTCGCGCGCGGAGGCGATGGAGTCGCTTTCCGGCAGCGACGACCTCGTCACGCGTGCACGCGAGCCCACCACGGGCGGGAAATCACACTCGTGCGAAATGCCCACGAGGTGTTCGGTGGCGCCGAGATACGCCACCATCTCGGTGGCCGCTGGCAGCAGGGAGATGACGCGCATGACCTGTACCGGGTGGTGATGGGTGGTCGCGCGGATTACGGCTGCGCGCGGCGCTCGTACACCGGCTTGCCGCCCACCCAGGTGGAGATCACCTGAGTGTCGAGCACGAGTTCAGGTGCAACGCGCATGATGTCCTGGTCGAGCACAACGAAGTCCGCGTGCTTGCCCACGGAAAGTGAGCCAAGCTCCTCTTCCTGAAACGCGCTGTACGCCGGCCAGAGCGTCATGCTCTTGAGCGCTTCTTCGCGCGTCATGCGCTGGTCGGGATACCATCCGCCAACGGGATAGTCGTTGGCGTCCTGACGCGCGATTGCCGCGTGGAACGAGATGAGCGGATTGACGTACTCCACCGGAAAATCGCTGCCGTTCGGGATAATGACGCCGGTGTTGAGCAGCGAGCGCCAGGCGTAGGCGCCCAGCAGGCGCTCCGGGCCGAGTCGCTTGCCGGCCCAGTACATGTCACTCGTCTGGTGACTGGCCTGCATGCTCGGGATCACGCCGAGTTCCGCAAAGCGTGGAATGTCGGAGTAGTGAATGATCTGCGCGTGTTCGATGCGGAAGCGATGATCGGCGAGCGGATACTTGTCGAGCGCCTTCTCATATGCATCGAGCACGACACGATTGCCACGATCACCGATGGAGTGGCTGTTCACCTGGAAGCCGCGCTGCAGCGCGCGTTCGGCCACGTCCTGAATGTGCGCGGGCGGGCTCACGAGCAGCCCGGAGTTCGTCGGGTCGTCGCTGTACGGTTCCAGCAACGCCGCACCGCGCGAGCCCAGAGCGCCGTCGGAATAGAGCTTGATGGAGCGCACCCAGAGCCGACTGTTGTACAGCGATGAACGCGGTCCCACGCTGAAGTAATGCGCGATGGCGGCGGAGTCGTCGCTGATCATCGCGTACAGCCGAAGGTCGATTTCGCTCGCCTTGGCCATCGTCTCGTACAGATCAATCATGGCGCGTCCGGCGCCTGCATCGTGCACGCCGGTAAGCCCCGAGGCATGCATGAGCGCCTGCGCCTCGAGCAGCGACTTGCGCGTTTCTGTCGCGTTGACGGGCGGAACCACGCGACTCACCAGCGCTTCGGCGTTGTCGATCAACACTCCGCTGGGCACGTTGTTCGCACCGCGCAGCAACTGTCCACCCGCAGGATCGGCGGTGGCGGCGGTGATGTTGGCCGCGCGCATGGCGGCCGCGTTCACCAACGTTGCATGTCCGTCCACGCGAACGAGTGCGACCGGATGATCGGGCACGGCAGCAGACAGACGCTCGTGTGTGGGCCACTGTCCGTCGGCCCAGCGGTTCTGGTCCCAGCCGCGGCCCTCCACCCATGAACCCTTGGGCAGCGTGGCGGCGCGTTCGGCGACGCGCCGAATGAGTTCGTCGTAGCTCGTGACGCCCACCAGATCCACCGTGCGCAGCGTCTGCGCGAGTCCGCCAAAGTGTGCGTGCGCATCGACCATGCCCGGAATCACCGTGCGGCCGCTCACGTCCACAACCCGCGTATTTGCCCCGGCGAGCGCGCGTGCTTCACGCGACGAGCCGACAAAGGTCACGCGTCCGTCGCGCACGGCGAATGCATCGGCCAACGGACGCGCGTCATCGGCGGTGTAAACGCGCGCGTTCACGACGATGAGATCGGCGGGCGTCGCAGCCGGCCGCGCCTGCGCCTGCGCGACGGGAGCGATGGGTGACAGCGCCAACAGCAGCAGGCCGGCGGCGAATGTGGCGCGGGCAAAACCGGCGATGAACGACGCCGGAGCTACGAACATGGATGGGGACATGAGCGCGTGAGAAGACAGACGTGAAACACGGGAATGCAAGAGCGGGCGAGCAGCGCCGCTGCCGGACCGAAGTCCGTACAACGTCACTCCCCGCCCGTTGTCCTGCAACCGTCCGTGCAATGTTCGCTGGACGGCCGAGTACTGCGTGCTACTTGGCCGGCGGCAGGATGACTGCGTCGATCACGTGAATGATGCCGTTCTTGGCCGCGATATCGGCCTGCGTCACGTGAGCCTGGTTGACCATCACCATATTGCCCATCACCGTGATCTTGGCTTCGGCGCCCGAGACCATCTTGGCCGACTTGCCGTCCATTTTGATCGCGTCAGCGGCCATCACCTTGCCCGGCACGACGTGATACAGCAGCACCGACTTGAGTGCTTCCTTGTCGGCGAGCAGCGCGTCGAGCTGCGCCTTCGGCACCTTGGCGAACGCTGCGTCCGTGGGTGCGAACACCGTGAACGGGCCCGGGCCCTTGAGCGTCTCGATCAAACCCGCCGCGGTCAGCGCCGTGGCGAGCGTCTTGAACGTTCCCGCCGCGACCGCAGTCTCGACGATGTCCTTGTCCTGCGCCTGCGAAATCGACGGCGTCGCAACAGCGAACATCGCGGCTCCGGCGAGCATCATGGCAACTTTACGCATTACTTC
>JBBQNT010000236.1:0-5991 GCA_038330215.1 Gemmatimonadales bacterium | reverse complement strand
ACCGGTGAGCGCAAACCACGCCACGAGGCCGAGCGAATAGAGGTCGCTGCGCCCGTCCACACGATCACCTGACGCCTGCTCGGGACTCATGTATTCCGGTGTGCCCACCACTTCGCCCACGCGAGTGAGTCCCGGCGCCACCGCAGTTTCCGTGTGCATGGCTCGCGCAATGCCGAAATCCATGACGAGCGCTCGCCCGGTCGCACGCTCGATCATGATGTTGTCGGGCTTGATGTCGCGGTGCACCACGCCGCGCCCGTGCGCGTAGACAAGTGCGTAGCCAACGTCATCGAGCACACGCACCGTCTCGCGAATCGTGAGCGGCCCAGCGCGCGCAACACGCTCGGCGAGGCTCTCATCTTCCACATACCCCATCGCCATTGCGATCAAATCGCCACGCTCTTCCACCGCGAACACCGGCACGATGTTCGGATGCGTGAAACCCGCCGCCATGCGCGTTTCACGCAGAAAGCGTTCGCGCAGGTCGCGCTGCGTGGCGATCTCCGACGGCAGCACCTTCACCGCGAGCAAACGATCAAGCTGACGGTCGCGCGCGAGATACACCGCGCCCATGCCGCCGCGCCCGAGCTGCCGTTCAATTGAATAGCGATCGCCAAGCTGTTGACGAAGGTCGTCCAGGTCGGTTGCGCGCATGTACACGCTCAAAAGGTGACGACAACGCTCTCCGACAAGCTGCAGCGCGTACACCCTGCGCGCACCACCGCACGTCGGCGAGTTGCGGGATCGGCTTCGAGACGATATCAGTAGTACTGAGGCACAGTAGAGGCGCCCAGCGCCGGGAGCAAGCATGCCCATCACCTGAGGGGTGCCACCGAGGCGCGTCCCGGCTCGCTCGTCACGTTCGTCGGACTGGACTCGCCGACTGCGAAGCGCGCGGTCATCGGTGCAGGACAGACGCGTCACTGCGCACTGTCGGTGAACACCGATGACGAGCAGGCAGCACTGCGCGAGCGACTGTTGCGCACGCACGTTGCGGCCGCTCGCAGCACCGCGCCGTGGCTCGAATCGACATCTTGAACTCTCACCACTCGCCGAGGCCAGCGCATGACCAACTCGACACAATCCGCTCAACCCACTGATCCGCACGCCGACCAGCCCGTGCTCACGCGGGGAGTGGCGTTGGCCGACGCACACGCCGCAGTGATCCTGCTGCACGGCCGAGGTGCCGATGCGGCCGATATCCTGCCGCTCGCGAATGAGTTCGATGTCGCGAACGTGGCGTATCTCGCGCCCGATGCCGCGCAGAATGCGTGGTATCCGGATCGCTTCATGGAGCCGATGGCGAAGAACGAGCCGTGGCTCAGCTCCGCGCTGGCCTTTCTCGACCGGGTGGTGGCGGACGTGGCGAACGCCGGCATCCCGCCTGAGCGCCTCGTCATTGGAGGGTTCTCGCAGGGCGCTTGCCTCGCGCTCGAATACGCCGCACGCCACGCCAAGCGCTACGGCGGGGTGATCGCGTTCGCGGGTGGCTTGATCGGGCCCGACAGCACGCCGCGCGAGTACGCGGGGAGCTTTGACGGAACGCCCGTTTTCATCGGCGTGGGCGATCAGGATGAACACATTCCGGTTGCGCGCAGCGAGCTTAGCGCGGAGGTCTATACGCGCATGGGCGCCGAAGTGGACTTGCAGGTATACGCCGGTTTGCCTCACACGATCATAGCGGACCAGATCAAGGCGGGCCGCGACATCATCGAGCGCGCGGCGGCGAAATAGGCCAGGCGGCCGCCAACAGTCCCGTGTGCAGCACACCGGAGATCGCGAGTCTGCGGTCTCCGTTGTGCCTCACTGGCGCGGACTTCGCACATCCGAGCATCTTGTGTCATGCTCGACATGCTCGGTGCCGTCAAACGTTTCGCCTCCCGCGGGCGCGTCTCAGTGAGTGACGCCGACCGCGAGGCGCAACTCGGGTTTGATTTCTTCGCGCCGGCCGCGCCAGCAACCGGACCTGCGACCGCGCCATCGGCAGCGACAGCCGAACCCTCATCGCCTTCGCCAGCGACCGCAGCCACGGCGGAGTCCGCAGCGACCTTGGCAACCTCCGCGCCGAACGCCTCGCCGCCCGTGCGCCAGTCGCGCGGCAGCACCGCCCGACGCGCGCAATCCGCCACGCTGCTCAACCGACTGCATACGCTCGGCCTGCGCACTGTGGACAGCATCACGCTCATGCACACGCGCCGCGTCATGGTGTCGCTGGCCGGACGCAACCTGCGCATTCACGAAGGCTACGTGAACGCCCCCGAGCCTGTGCTGCGCGCCGTTGTCACGTTCGCCACGGCACGCACACGTGCGGCCCGCCTCGCCGCGCAGGAAATAATCCTCGCGCATCCGGTTGACCGGCCGGCGGCGCAGCGGCGCGAAGAACCCGTGCGCGCGTCAGACCTGCCGCTGCTCACGCGACTCGTCGACGCCCATCACGAGTTCAACGTCGCGCACTTCGGCGGCACGCTCTCGCCTATTCCAGTCCGCCTCTCCGGGCGCATGAAGACGCGGCTCGGCCACTACAGCCCCGCAGGCGAAGACGGACCCGGCGCCGAGATCGTGCTGAGTCGCCGCCATCTGCGCCGCGATGGGTGGGCCGAAGCCATGCACACGTTGCTGCACGAGATGGTGCATCAGTGGCAGGACGAGACCTCGCGCCCGCTCGACCACGGCCCGTCGTTCCGCAAGAAAGCGCGCGAGGTGGGCGTGTTGCCTCGCGCGCGCCGGGCGGTTGGGTAACGGGGCCGCGCTCCAAGCTGAACCGGGTCGCGCGCAGCGGCGGAGAAACTCTGCGCGACAGCCGAACGCTATATTCCCTTCGTCACCAGTCCTCACGCAAATCCTGTCCCGACCGGCCTGATTATGAGGGCCGAGCCCGAGGTTTCCATGTCGTCCGACACACTTGCTGCGCCCGTGCCCGCCCTGCCGTCTGTAGAACTGACGGCGCATGCGGCGGATCTTTTCAATATCGACGCCGCGCTCACCGAAGAGGAGCGGGCCATTCGCGACACGGTGCGCGCGTTTGTCGACGAGAAGATTCTGCCGATCATCGGCGACTGTTATGTGGACGGTCGCTTCCCGAAGGAGCTGATCCCGGAAATGGCGGAGATGGGTCTGCTCGGCTCGTCGCTGCCCGAAGAGTACGGCTGCGCGGGGCTCTCGAGCGTGGCCTACGGTTTGATCATGCAGGAACTCGAGCGCGGCGACTCGGGCATTCGTTCGTTCGCCTCTGTGCAGGGCGCGCTGGTGATGTATCCGATCTTCGCGTTCGGCAGCGAAGAACAGCGTCGCACGTATCTGCCGCGACTGGCGAAGGCCGAACTGATCGGCTGCTTCGGACTCACCGAGTCGGATCATGGGTCGAATCCCTCGGGCATGATCACGCGTGCACGCGAGCAGGCGGATGGCTCGTGGGTGATCAACGGCGGCAAGATGTGGATCACCAACGGCAACATGGCCGACATCGCGATCGTGTGGGCCAAGACGGGTGAGGACGACAAGTCGATCCGCGGCTTCATCGTGCACACCGATACGCCGGGCTTCAGCGTCAAGGAAACCAAGGGCAAGCTGTCGCTGCGCGCGAGTGTCACGAGTGAGCTGGTCTTCGAAGACGTGCACGTGGCGGCCAACGCGCTGCTGCCGAACTCCGGCGGACTCAAGAGTCCGCTCATGTGTCTCACGCAGGCGCGCTACGGCATTTCATGGGGTGTGCTTGGCGCGGCGCTCGCGTGCTTCGAGGAAGCGGTGTCGTATTCGAAGAACCGCGTGATGTTCGACCGTCCCATCGGCGGGTTCCAGATCCAGCAGGTGCGCCTTGCCGACATGCTCAGCGAAATTGTGAAGGGACAGTTGCTGGCACTGCATCTCGGTCGCCTCAAGGACGCCGGCAACTTCACGCCGGTTCAGGTATCGTTGGCGAAGCGCAACAACGTGAACATCGCGACTGAAGCGGCGCGCGAGACGAGACGGCTGCTCGGCGGCAACGGCATTCTCGCCGACTATGCCGCCATGCGCCACATGGCGAATCTCGAGAGCGTCTACACGTACGAGGGCACACACGACGTGCATTCACTGATTCTCGGGCAAGCCATTACGGGGCTGAACGCGTTCAAATGATGGCCCTGAAGCAGCGCACGGTTCGATCGTAAGCGCAATGGGACGAGTCGTTGACGTGGTGAGCCTACGATGGTGAGATGAACATCGCGGGACGTATGGAGCGCATGGCTGGCTCTTGCGTCCCGTGTTTGCGTCTGTAGCTTGGCGTTGGGCATGCTGCGTTGCATCGCGTGTATGCGTTGCGCGGCCTGCGCACTGGCGCTCAGACAAGGCGCCGAGCGGAACTCACCCGCAACTCCTCCGGAGGAATCTGATGGCACTCACGCCCGTTCGAGATGGCCCCTGTCGCCGTACCAGTGCACCTCACGCGGTGTTGTGCAGCGTCCTCAGGCTGCCAACTGCTGTGTTCGCCGCGGTGATCATGCTTGCTGGCCCAGTGGGCTCAGCTATGCACGCTCAGGGAACCGGTGTGATCGCCGGGACGGTGGTCAATGAGCGCGGCACACCCGTCAGCGACGCGCAGCTCGCAGTGGAGGGGCAGTCTGCGGTGGGAGCGTCAACCGATGCCTCCGGTCGCTTTCGCCTGGTCGGCCTCACCGGAGGTGGCACGGTGCAACTGACGGTACGTCGTATCGGCTATCAGCCGCGCACGCTGCCGGCCGCCATTGGTGCGGCCGATGTGCGCATTGTCCTGGTGGAACGTGCGCTCGAGTTGAGCGGTGTCATCACCACGGGCACGGCGGGTGTGGCCGAGAAACGAGCGATCGGAAACGCCGTGACAACCGTGAATGCCTCGGAAATCATTGCAACGCAGCCGATCAACAACTTCCAGGATTTGCTGACCGGCCGGGCGGCCGGTGTCAGCGTTGTGGCAAGTTCGGGGCAGGTGGGTTCTGGCGCGCGCATCCGTGTACGTGGTGCGTCGTCGCTGTCGCTGAACAACAATCCGCTCATTTTTGTGGACGGCGTGCGCGTTGACAATACGCAGGCGTCAGGCCCCACCACGCAGGGGTTCGGTTCGCAGTCCATTTCGCGCTGGAATGACTTCAATCCCGATGACATCGAAAGTCTTGAGATCATCAAGGGACCGGCCGCGGCGACGCTTTACGGTACCGAAGCGGCGGCCGGCGTGATTCAGATCATTACAAAGCGCGGTGCAGCGGGACGGCCGGTGTGGAACGCGACGTATCGCATGGGCGCCAACTGGGTGCCCGACTGGCGCAATCGTTTCGAAGACAACTGGGGTGCCATACCGGTCGCGGGCTCGGCCACCGCTCTGGACACCGTACAACTTTCCACTCGTCAGCTCAACGATTCGCTGAATGCGAACTTCGGACGCGACATTTTCGAAACAGGCATGCTCTCCGATCTGCAGCTCAGTGTGAGCGGCGGTACGCCCACGCTTCGCTACTACATGGGCGGTGGTTACGAGGAGAATCAGGGCGCGGAGATCGTGAACCGGTTGCACCGCACCAACATGCGCGTGAATCTCACGGCCACGCCGAACGACTCGTGGGATGTGCAGACGTCGATGGCGTACACCACGGGACGCACATATCTGCCGTATGAGGCAGGTGGTGGCGGGGCGGTGTGGGGCACGTTTTTTTCGTCGCCCCGCTTCCTGTACTCCGGACGCAACCCGGGCAACCCGCAACTGGGCTTCCGATCCGGTCCGCCCGACGTGTACTACGAGGCGTACAACAACTTTCAGGATGCGGATCGATTCACGGCGAGCGTAACACTCTCGAACCGCGCGACGACCTGGTTCAATCATCGCCTGATTCTCGGCGTTGATCGCCTGGCGGAGGACAATCAGGCACTTACGCCGCGCAACGACCCGCTCGCCGCGCGTTAGTCGGCGTTCTCCGGATCGGGCGCACCGACGAACGGATCGATCGCCGTGTCGACGCGCGATGTCACCGTCACGACCTTCGA
>JBBQNT010000235.1:0-6008 GCA_038330215.1 Gemmatimonadales bacterium | reverse complement strand
CAGCAGGGCGGCCCAGAACGCGATGGCGCCCAGAATGTCGGCGACTCGTCGCTCTTTCGCGACGCCCGCGAAGGACGTGCGGAACGCGCGGCCGGGTGTCGCCCGCTCGACCGCCCCGACGATCCGCACCACGATGATCCGTAGCACGAACGCGAGCACCACGCCGAGCGCGAGCAGCACCACGGCCGCGATCAGCCGCGACTGGTTCGCGGCAAACCACGCGCCGACTTCGGAGACGGACTGTTGCACGTCCGTGGTGATTTCCTTCTGCATCAGGTGCTCCCGGTGTCAGCGTGCAGCATCATGCCAATGCGTGGCGATGCGTCAGTGGGCGAAGAGTTCGCGTCGGAGGGATACGTTGCCATCCTGAATGGTCACGAGTGTCCACGGCGCCGCGGGTACCAGGCGCCGTGCCTTCCATTCGATCGTCATCGGAGCGCCCTCTCGCAGCGTGACCGTGCGCGTTGGCGCCGTGATTCGCAGGTTGTCGGTACGCAACGCGAACGTGTGCACACCAGAGCCGCGCGCCTCCAACCGGATGGTGACTTCGCCGTTGGCAGCGGTGCGGCTGGTGAGGGAGAATGCAACAGGCGCGCCGGTGGACACGCGCGGCAGCAGGTCCTCCATCAGCCACAACCAGCGACCGCTCGGATGCATCCAAACTTCCTTGTACACATACGTGTTCTGCGAGGGCCAATACGGCAGGTCCGTGGTGCCGCGACTTTGCATACCGACCGGCAGCGAGCCCACGAAGTCGCTCGACGACACGCTGTACTGCTGCGCCCAGTCGTAGCCTTCGCCGTACATGGTACTTTGCGCGAACGGGTTGCGTCCCACGATCCACTGCGCCTGCTGCTGCGCGAGATCGAGTCCGGCGCTGTCGCCGCGCAGGTGAGACGCCGTGGAGAGCGCCTTGGCCTGCGAGAGCAACACGCCGTAGTTGCCGCGCCGCTGGAACCACACGGGGAAGGTGCGCAGGTACCAACCGCCGCCCATGTCCAGCCCGGCGCGCGCCTGCTCGGCGTACTCGCGCTGGCTTTCCAAGTAGCGACCACCCGAATCGGGCACCTGCACACTGTCAATGGGCCTGTACACATATGCGGGCAGCACCGCATACGGCGCCGTGGTGCGCGCGCTTCGCTTCTGGTATTCGGCGTGACGCGCGACCGTGGCGTACCATGTCATCCAGTCGGCATGATCCGGCAGTGCGTAAATCAACTGCGTGAGCGCGACGATAGGCGCCTGATCCGCCGCACGGTGGAACTGATGAAAGAGCGTATCGCGATCTGGCCCGGTGTAAAAGAATCCCGAAAGTGGAAACGATGTGCCGACCGGCGTGACCTGCTGTGACGCGGTGACAACGCGTGCGAGTTCGATTGCCTTGTCGCGATAGCGCGCTTCGCCGGTTGCGCGAAAGAGCTCGAGAGATGCCGTGATCCCAATGCCCGCCAGTTCCATTCGTGTTGCGGCAAACGCCGGTGTGTGCCACGTGGAAGGTCCTTCAATGCCCACGATGGCATGCTCCCAATCGTCGCGCGCTATCGCGAGGCTGCGTGCGGCGCGCTCGGGATCGCGATCCTTGAGCACGCGATACCCAATGGCCGCCGCTGCGGCCGCGATGTAGTTGGCGTTCGGGTTGTTCTTCGCCTCGACGGTGCGATCGTCCGCGTCACCCACGATGTTGTTGGTCCACGTATTGTGGGATCCGAACGCTACGCGGTAGCCACCGGCAAAGCGCACACGCAGCACCCAATCGAGCCCCCATGTCGCTTCTTCGAGCACGCGATCGACGAGCGCCGCATCCGCACCACGTGCGATCAGTTGCTGTGCGAGTGCGAACATGCTGTAGATCGCCTCGCCGGTGTTGATGAGTCCCTGACTCAGGTCGCCAGCGTCATGCCAGCCACCGTTCATGTTCACGCGCTGCTCGCCGTGTGTGGCGAACCAGTCCATGTGATCAAGGCCATGCACACCGGGCACATCGAATCCGCAGCGATTGCCATAGAAGAAGTTGAGTGTCTTCAGGATCGAGGATTCCCACACGTCGTCGCCAATGTGGAACGGGCGCGACGTCACGTCGCCGGCGCGTAATACGTAGCGGCCCGGCTGCTCAACCTCTGAAAAATCCAGCTGCTGGAACGTGCCGAGGCGCGTGCTCGTGGTCTGAACCGGCTTGCGCAGCACGGTCTCGCCGAACGCGATGTCGTCCACGCGTACGAGATCGAACGCGCGGGCAGAAAGGTTGCTTGCCAGCGCCGATTTGGAGAAGCCACGCTGATATCCGCTGTGACTGAACGCGATGCGGTCGGTGGCCAGATCCCAGCCCGTGTGCGCATCCGGATCTACGCGCTGCAACTCCAGCTGGCCAATCTCGAATGCAACATGATCGTCGGGACCGGCGAACATGCGGTTCACCCAATATCCGATCTCGAGCCGAGTCACACGGTCGCGCGCCAGAGGCTCAATCTCCCAGACAATCTGCTGCCATCCGTTGCGCGCGAGCGTGACGTAATGCACGCCCTCCTTGCCGTAGCGGTCGGGCACTTTCACGTCGCCGCCGTTGTGCAACACCAGTTGCAGCGGCATCACCGGCACACCCTTGAAGTCCGGACGCACCCAGAGCGAGATGCGGTTGTACGCTGACCAATCCACGTTCGCGAACGCGCGCTGCAGGTTCACCGATGACAAACGTGAGCGGTTGGGCGCCGGTGTGTCGCGAAACATCTGCAGGTCCACGCGCAGAACGCGCATGTCGAGGAGCCGAGGCTCGGTGGGGAACGAAAGCGTGCCAGTTCCCGTCATTCGCCACCGTGTCGAATCGCTCATGTCATCCAGCACTCGGCTCGCATGCACGCGCTTGTTCAGCCAGCCGAACTCGGCGGAGTGCTCATGCTCGATGGGCAACATGGCGCGCTGTGCATCCAGACTGGTTGCTGCGGCGCAAGCGGTCCACAAGATCGTAGCTGCACCGGTGCGCAAGCGGCGTGACGACGGACGCGCTCTGCCGGCGAGTTCACGAGACTGGCGGTGGGCCGACAACTGTCGCCCGATCAAAACAGGCCCACCCGTCCTGACACCGACGCAATCAACTTCGCCGGATCGTACGCGATGCCCTGCTTGAACACGAGCTCCATACGGCGGATGTCGCTCACCGTGGTGGATGGGTCACCGTTGATCACGACCAGATCCGCTTGCTTGCCCACGGCGAGTGTGCCAATGCGGTCGGCGAGACCGAGATACGTCGCGCCATTGAGCGTGCAGATGCGCAGCGCCTCGAGTGGCGTGAAGCCCGCATCCACCAGAAGCTCGACGGTACGCTGATTGGAGAAGCCGGCAATCACGCCGCCGCCGCCCGTGGGATCAGTGCCGGCGACGAGCAGGCCACCGGCACGCGAAAACGCCACCTCGAGCGCTGCGGCACGCGGATAGAGCGTGGCGTACGAGGACTGTGCGTTGCGCTGCGTATTTGCGTGGCGCGCTTCGTAGAGCTCCTTGAGCTGCGGTGTGAGCACCTCGAGGCCGGGCGGCAGGGGACGTCCCGGCGTGAACGTCTCGAACACGGCAAGCGTGGAGGTGAGCGCCACCTTGCGCGCGACGAGGGCTTCGACGAGCGAAACAAACCGTGCGTCGTTCGGCTGCACCGCTGCAACGGCCCGCTGGCCGACGTTCTGTCCGGGACAGACATCTGGCTGCTTGTCGCTCACGAAATCGGTTGCCGCGAAGAAGGCGTGCTCGATGTTGTCGATGCCCAGTGCAGCCGCTTCGCGCAGCGTCACCGAGCAGAGATGGCCGGTGATCTTGAGGCCGCGCTTGTGCACTTCGTCGATCGCGGCACTTAGCACATCGCGGCTGATGTGCATATACGCCTTGAACGAAGTGGCGCCTGCGTCGGCCCAGAAGTTCACCATGCGGCGCGCGTCGGCGGGATCCTTGAGGTTGTACATCTGGCCAATGGAGAGGCCGCGCATTTGCAGGTATGGCGCCGGTGCGTCCACCCACGGTCCGGCCTTCTCGCCGCGCGCGATTGCGTCGCGCATGGAAATCTCACCATAGCCGTTGGTGTTGCCGCCGGTGCGCATGGCCGTGACGCCGCCTGCGAGATAGAGGCGCGCAAAGCTCTCCGACAGATTGGCGTACGTGCCGCCACCCGTTGGGTAGTAGAGATGTTCGTGCAACATCACGAGGCCCGGAATCACCGACTTGCCCGTGAGGTCGAGTACGAGCGCTCCGCTGGGGACAGGCGTGGACGCGGTGCTGCCCATGGCGGCGATCAGGCCGTCCCGGAGAATCAGCGTTTGCGACTCGCGGGCCGGATTGCCCGTCCCGTCGATCACGCGTGCGTTCGTGAGTGCAACGACGGCGGTGTCTATGGCAACGAACTGACGCACCGACGACGCGAGCGTCGGGCGCTGTGCGTCGAGTTTGGCCAATGGCGCCGCCGCGAGCACAGCGGCGAACGCAAGTGAGAGAGTGAAAGCGCACGCCGCGCCCTGCGACGTGAAACGGACCGCGGGTGCGGGGGAACGCATCCCGCGCGGGCCATTGGCAGTGAACATGGGGCCGAGTTCCGGGGAGGTGGGAGTCAGCCGTGAATCTACCATCCGCCTGCACCACGTGCCGTGGAATCGCCTGCACGGAGCGCACCCCCCAAAGGCAGGACGCGCCGGAGCGATCGGCCTCTGCCTATCGCGCGAAGCAGTAGAACAGACCGTTGCCGCCCGTAGCGACCAGATTCGGCTGGCTGCAGCCCCGCGAGGGATGCGCGGAGTTCCACGAGTTGGGACGCGCACCACCGCCCTGCTTGTCATGATGGCCGACCATTGCAGCGCCCGTGCCGTTGCTGGTCCAGTTCGAGCACGTGGTGTCGGTGGTGTCCGACGCGAGCGTGCCGTCGGGATTCGAGCCGGTGAGGATGTCGTGCTGGTTGGGGGTATCGCCGCGGCCGTTCACCATCGCACCCGTTTCGTTCAGGCTGTTCTCCTTGCCCAGCGCGTTGTCATCCGAGTGCAGGTGAGCGATGTCGCGAGCGACGAGCACACCCATGGCGTTGTACCACGGACCACTGCCGATGCGGTCGCGCGCATTCACGGCGGGCTGCCCGCCGGCCGCGCTCGCGCTGAGATACGCGCTCCACTGCTTGCCGGTGACTCCGGCCGCCTGCGCCAGCGATGCGCAGTGTGCGTCCGCTCCGGCGAGCCCGCCGAGCTTGGCGCCGTCCCCAAGGCCGACACTGGTGATGAAGAAACTCATGGTCTGCTGCGGCGAAACGCCAGGCGTGCCAGCCATGACGCAGGCGGTTGCGGCGGCGAGGCCCAGCAACGCGGCGGGGAGTACGAGGCGCATGGGAGAACTCCGAGAGGAGCGCTGACCGCTTGGGTCCAGCGCGGTGAAAACGGTCTTCTGTGAGGACACGACCGAGACCGGGGAAAGTGCCTTCGTATCCCCATATCCGCCAGAGTGTAGGGCGTCGCGACGGCATATACCGTGAGATTCCGCACGATCGGTCGCACTAAGTTTCTCGAATGCCCAACCCCGTGATCACCGTCCGCAACCTTGCCAAGCGCTATCGGCGCACGATTGCCGTAGCGGACGTATCGCTCGACGTGCACGAAGGCGAGATCTTCGGGCTGATCGGCCCGAACGGCGCGGGCAAGACCACCACCATGGAGTGCGTGCAGGGGCTGCGCCGCCCCGACGCCGGCCACATCCGCGTGCTCGGGCTGGATCCTGCACGAGACAGCACGGCGCTGCGGCAGCGCATTGGCGTGCAGCACCAGGAGGCGCACCTGCAAAAGCGCATAAAGGTGTGGGAGGCCGTGGACCTCTGGTCCTCACTCTACGACCACGCGCAGCGTGTGGACGCGAACGCGCTGCTCTCGCGACTTGGACTCGAGGCCAAGCGCGACGCGTGGTTCATGAACCTCTCCGGCGGACAGAAACAGCGACTGTTCATCGCGCTCGCGCTCATTCATGAGCCCGAAGTGGTCTTTCTCGACGAACTCACCACG
>JBBQNT010000234.1:0-6019 GCA_038330215.1 Gemmatimonadales bacterium | reverse complement strand
TGATCGAGGTGCGCTACGCGCTCCCGCACTGGGCAAACCCCGAGCGCTTTCCGTTCTGCGTGCCGGCCATCGCATCGATGACAGCGCTGTCGCTCGATTCGCCGGTTGTGTGTTTCGTGGGCGAGAATGGCTCCGGAAAATCCACGCTACTCGAAGCCATTGCAATCTCGGCGTCGCTTCCCTCGGCCGGGTCGGCCGGACGCGCGAACGACGATCCCACACTGGCTGATCAGCTCTGGCTCTCGCGAGCCCTCAAGTTGAGTTGGCGCACACGCAACAACCGCGGGCTCTTTCTGCGAGCCGAAGATTTTTTCGGATTCCAGCTGCTGCTCAAGCGCGAACGTGCGGAGTTTGTGCAGACGCTCGAACGCATGGACGAGCCCGAAGCCGCACTCTCGCCGCAGCGTCAGCTCACGCTGCTGGCGATGATGTTCGATCTCGTCGCGGAGGGTGCGCAGTTCATCATCGCCACGCACTCGCCGCTGTTGCTCGCGTTTCCTGGGGCGCGCATCTACTCGTTTGACGAATCGTCCATTGAGCAGACCGAGTGGGAGCAGACCGAACATGTGCGACTCACGCGGGACTTTCTCGCCAACCCCGAACGGTATCTGCGCAACCTGAAAGGGTAGTGCGACATGTCGCGAGCCCATCAACTGACCGCTGCGGCGACGTGATGCGCCTCATTCCCAGCCGCGAAGTATTCGAGCCAGGCCCACGAATCAATCAGATTCACACACGGTCTCCGTCACGCGCGACCGAAGTGTCGATGCCCTTCAGAAATCCGCGCATTTTGCGCATGGGCTGCACCGGAATGAACTCGATCCGATTCTGATATTGGAGCACCTGGATCTTCTGGCCCGCCGCAAGACCGAGCGCTGCGCGAATTGCGCGCGGAATGACGACCTGAAACTTCGGCGATAGGGTCACGACAGACATCAGCTACCTCATCGATAGGCGTTGCGTACAACGATATTGCGATCGATGCCTGTGGGGTAGGAGTCTATACGCTGGCATCAGGAACGCTCTGGCTGACAGCGCGTACACCCCGAAAGACCCGGCGTCTGCGGTGACGCCCGCAATGCCTATCTGCGAGGCGCGCCGCCCGGGCTGCCGTTCGATTGGTCCGTCGCCACGCTCACGGCAGGGCTCAACTTCACGCTCACTACCAGCGCCGGTGCCATCGACCTGCTCGGCGAAATCATCGGCGGCGGCCAGTACCCGGATCTGCTGCCACACACGATCACCATCACCATCTTCGGGCGGGATGTGCAGCTGCTCGACCTGCCGTGGTTGATCCGCGTAAAGCGTGCAGCAGGTCGACCCAAGGATCTGGAAGTAATTGCTGAGCTCGAGGTACTGCAGGACGAGATCAGGCTGCAGGATGAGCGCGGAAGCCAGGGCAAGTAGCGCGCGCGGGCTCGCATGAAGACCGACACTCGATGTTGCAAATCGAAAGTCAGTTTCTCGATCGGCCCGCGCCGGAACGCGTTGGAGTGCGGCCACCTGCTCGCAATGCATGCAGCACCACACGCTCGACCCCGAGCGAGTCTCTCACTCGGCCGAGCAGGTGACTGCTCCCGATTTCGAATATCTCGAGCCCACGCGGCGTGGAGGTGGTGCCGAGCCACTGCCCGCTGTCATCGAGCACATCCCACTGCTCGTCACCAGTGTCGCCGGGCAGGCGATAACGGCGCACCCAGATGCGACGTGCGGAATCCACCACGACCTCGTCGTACATCGCGGCGAACTCCGGAAGCGGGAGGTCTTTTTCGTAGAAGGCGCCGTACAGCCGTCGGTCGCGTTCACTTGCCGTCGCAAGCGCTGCCACAGCCTCGTCGCGATAGCGTGCATACCAATCCGCAGACTGCACACGCTCGCGTGACCAGCGCATGCGGGTGCGCAGCGTGCCGTCGGTGTCCCACAACTCCACTTCCGGCTGGTCGCCTCGCAGCACCAGGATCTGCTTCCCGTACGGTTGCACGACGGCATCGGACGTGAAGGGGAGCTGTGGATAGTGCGTGATCTCTCCCACAGCGTTCACGTATCGCTTTCGTCCATCGAATCGGCCGAAGCGCCTGAGCAGCTTGCCGCGTGCATCGTGTATGGTGATCGCGAAACTCGTGCCGATGACGCTGCCCGGCGCTCCGCGGAGCGCGCCGCCAGCATCGAACGCGATGGCCAGCCAGGAACCGTCGTCGAATACGCCGCGAAGCAACGGACGCGGAAGTGCCGCCGAGAGCGTGAAACTTCGCGTCTCGATCAGCGCCAGCGTTGAATCGAACGCGTGTAGTCGGAACAGGCCGGGATCGGTCGCCAGCAGCTCACCCTGCACGAAGTGCAGGCGCGTCGCGGCGAACGCGCCGAACTCGCCGGGCCCGGCACCTTGACGACCAGCGCGTGCAATGAAGACGCCTTCGCTGTCGAACACGCGCAGCTCGCTGCTCCCCGAGTTGGCGATCACGATTCGGCCGTCAGGGAGGCTAGTGGCATCGCTGACACGATGCAGCTGATAGAGCTCGTCGCCAGCTTCCGCGCCAATGACGAGTGCCGCAGCCTCATCGATGACAACCAGCTCGTCGGGTGCGGCAAGCAACGGCGCCGAGCTCTCGACGATGCGCACGCCAACGCTGTCGAACACCGTGACGCCGGCTGGCGTGGAAGGGCTGCGCTCGTTGCAGGCGGCAATCACCGCGAACACGAGTACAGGCAGCAGCCGGACGGCAACGGGGATCACCGCGCGTGTCTGCAGACGATCTCGAGACAACAAACGCGTCATGCCTCGCCGCACCCCGGCTGCGGCGCGTTCTGTGCGACCCTGTTGTAGATCTGCATGGCTCGGTCTCCCTCTATCAGGCGGTGCTACCGATTTCTGCTTCGGAAGCGAGCAGGTGTCGGCGCGGACGAGGCGGTCTTACTCAGCGTGAGCTTGCAGCTCGTATCGGCACTTTGCAACCGGCAATCGCGAGCTTGGAGCGAGCCCTACCTCCGATCTGCTGCCGCAGGTTGACTTGCTCGGCAGCGTGCGATTCTGGACTTCTAAACTCCACAAAGCATTGCAATATGGCGGTATTATCGACATTTTGAGTGATAATGAGCCACGTCAGCCGCTTCCTCTCCGTGCCCGATGGCCACTTCTTCTTGTTCGGCCCACGCGGCACTGGCAAGACGACGTGGCTCCGGCACCGGCTGCCGGACGCGTTGGTCGTCGACTTGCTGAACCCCCAGATGGCGCGCGAGCTGACCGCGCGACCGGAGCGGCTTGGCGAACTCATCCTTGGCAATCCTGAGCGCATCGACATTGTTGTGGACGAAGTGCAGCGCGTGCCGGAGGTGCTGCAAGTCGTGCACCAGCTCATCGAATCGTCGCGACCGATTCGCTTTGCGCTCACCGGCTCAAGCGCACGCTCGCTGCGGAAAGCGGGGGTCAACTTGCTGGGCGGACGCGCCGCAGTGCGTGAAATGCATCCGTTCATGGCGGCTGAGCTTGACGATTTCGATCTGGACCGCAGCCTGAGGGTTGGAATGGTGCCGCTCATCGCCTCATCCCCAAGCCCGCGTGACACGCTCGCCGCCTACGCCTCCCTGTACATCGAGCAGGAGGTCAAGACCGAGGGCCTGGTGCGTCAGATCGGAAGCTTTGCACGCTTTCTCGAAGCGATCAGCTTTTCGCACGCCAGCGTGCTGACGCTGACAAACGTTGCACGCGACGCGGCAGTGCAGCGCAAAACCGTCGAAGGGTTTGTCGAGGTGCTGGAAGACCTGCTGGTGTCGTTCAAGGTTCCGGTCTTCACGAAGCGAGCACGTCGTGCGACCGCGGCGCACCCCAAGTTCTACTTCTTTGACGCAGGAGTCTTTCGCTCACTTCGCCCAAGCGGTCCGCTCGACCAGCCGTCGGAGATTGACGGTGCCGCCCTCGAGGGTCTGGTCGCGCAGCACCTGCGCGCGTGGATCGCATACGGCAACGAGGATCATCAGTTGTTCTACTGGCGAACGCGATCCGGCATGGAAGTCGATTTTGTGGTTTATGGCGGAACGCACTTCGCCGCGATCGAGGTCAAGAACAGCGACAAGGTACGCCCCTCGGATTTGCGCGGACTCAAGGCATTTGTGGACGAATATCCCGAGTGCACACCATGGCTGCTCTATCGCGGGGCGGACCGCCTTGAGGTCGACGGCGTCACCTGCTGGCCGGTGGCGCAGTTTCTCGCCCAGCTTGCGCCGACGGGTTGGCCGCGCTGATTCCCGCTACGGCGCAAACATCTCCTGCAGCACGCCGAGCGCTTTCGAGAGCGTGGGTGCGGTTAGTGCGCCGAGGCGCTTTGCGAGGCGCTCCCGGTCAACGGTCCGCAACTGATCAAGCACGAGATGACCGTCCTTGCCCGCAAAGCGGCACGCGATGCGAAACGGATACAGATGACTGCCGGTGGTGAGTGGTGCAACAATGAATGTGCCCATGTGGGAGTTGAGCTCGTCGGGTGAGACCACGACGCACGGCCGTGTCTTCCTGATTTCGCGGCCGCGGGTTGCATTGAGCTGCACAAGATAGACGTCGCCGCGCCTGACCTCGCCTTCTACCACGACCACTCTTCGTCATCGAATCGCGTAGCGCGGGGCGCATCGAGCAAGCCATCTGACTCGTGGCTGGCAGCAGCCTCCGCCCACCCCGCTCGGGGCGACACTGCGGCGGTAATGACCAGCGACCCAGATTCTACCCGGATCTCGATTTCGTCCTCGAGGCCAGCCTGCTCGAGCAGCGGTTTTGGCAACCGCACGCCGCGTGAGTTGCCGATGCGAATGATCTTGGACTTCATGCTGCGCTCCGTATGTGGTGGTCACAATGTAGCCACAACCCCTGTCATTCGCCAGCGGATCCGGTGAAGCGAACGGCCAGCGCGCTGCAGCAGGGCCGTGTTGGCTGGACGGTCGCGAACTCACCGTGGGCGAACTACACGCGCGCGACCTGTGGACACTCGTTCGCGCCTCCGTCGAAGTCACGCCGAGCGCGCTGCAGGACCTCGCGCGCGTGGACGCCGTGATCGCCGCCCGCCGTACCCGCTCCGAACAGTTCTTCGCCGACGCGGCCGGTGAATGGGACGCCACACGCTCGGCGCTCTTCGGCGCGCGCTCCGACCTGGCCGCGTGGCCACGTGTCGTCGAGTTGCTACGTGCGGGCGAACCCTTGATCGAAATCGGACGCCGCGTAGTCACCTAATTCGTCTGGTCGCCGTTCTGCATTTCCACGCATGGCGCGCCCACACATCATGGTGGGATGCTGCACGACGGCATCAGGCGCGGCGTGACCAGTCCGTCGACGCGCGGCACGCTACTACCGGGGACTTGGCCAAGCGAGTCCGCGAAGGCGCGGCCGGTCGACGTGCGCGCCGGAGGCCAGGACACTCTGCTCGTGACACTCAGAACGAATCCCACGTGTCACTCGCCGTAGTCGAGCCGAGACTCTCACGGGCGAACACGCTAGCGCGGACCAGAGTGATACTTTAGTATCACTCTATGCGAACCGAACTCGTGACAACACTGAAGCGTCAGGCAACCGAGCTGCTCGCCGAACTTGCGCGTGACAAGGAGCCGATCCTGATCACGCAGCATGGGCTGCCCAGCGCCTATCTGATCGATGTCGAGTCGTATCAGCGGCAGCAGGATCGCATGGCGATTCTGGAAGGAATCGCGCGTGGCGAGATGGCCGTTGCTGATGGGCGCGTCGTGTCGAACGACGAGGCGAAGGCGCGACTCGCCCGATGGCTGAAGTAGTCTGGACTGAACCAGCGCTGTCGAACCTGGATGCCATCGCGGATTACATCGCGGTACAGAGCCCATCTGCGGCGTCGGCGTTAGTGCGCCGAGTATTCAACCACGTCGAGCAGCTTGTCGCGCACCCCGAGAGCGGGAGTCGCCCCCAGGAGTTCGTGCGGAGCACGCGCTACCGCCAACTGGTCGAGCCCCCGTGTCGCATCTTCTACCGCCATGACGGGGAGCGGATGTTCATTCTGCACGTCATGCGTTC
>JBBQNT010000233.1:0-6066 GCA_038330215.1 Gemmatimonadales bacterium | reverse complement strand
CTTCGCGTGGACGTACGGCGGTGCGACCGGTGCGTACATCAAGGTTCGCGGCGGTCCGCGTCCGATCCATATGGACGTGGGTGTGCGCTATCTTCGCCACGACGACGTCACGTATCTCACCGCCGACGAAGTGCGCGCCTCAGTGCAGCAGCAGCGCGATCCGCAGCCGATCCGTTCGCGCGTGGACTTCTACACGTACTTCATCGGAGTGCAGGCCACCGTCTTCTGACGTGCAACACAACGATTAGTCGAAATCGCGGCGCCCGCGGTCGCGCTTGACGCCGGATCGACGCTTCTTCTCGTCGAGCCGGCGTTCGACGGCGCCGCGTGTCGGCTTGGTGGCCTTTCGCGGAACCGGATCCGGTAGCGCCGCGCGCACGATCGATGCGAGCCGATCCGCCGCCGCGTCGCGGTTCCGTCGCTGGCTGCGGTGCTCCCCGGCAACCAACCGCATCAGTCCGGATGAGTCGACCCGTCCGCGCAATCGCTCGAGCACACGTTGGCGATGCGACGGCGTGAGGGATGCCGCCAACGCCGCGCTCGCTGCCGGACTCCATCGCAACTCAATGCGTGTGGCACTGCGATTGACGTGCTGGCCGCCCGGACCGCCGCCCGTTGTTGCGCGATAGTCCAACTCTTCCGGCGGCAACGCGAGATGTGAGTTGATGTACAGCAGGTTTGCGTCGTCGCTCACTACCGTCCACCAGGAGCGACACAGGGACGCTCCGCGAGTGCGCGCGTGATGTCCGCGGGCGACGGCCGCTCATCTGCCGAGGGCGCGGTGAAGACGGCGACGTATTCACCCGGCACACTGCGGTCGATGCTCGCCTCGCGGTAACCCACGGCCGTCACCTCACATACGAGCAGCGCGATCGGTGTGCCATGGCCCCAGGTGGGGCGGTCGAGGTCCATGATCACGAGCCGGCCGCCGGGCTTCATCGCGGTCGCAAGGTTCCACAACAGCCCGAACGGCTGCGTGATCTCGTGATACATGTGGATCATGATCGCCGCATCGAGCGTGTCGGACGGCAGACGAGGATCATGCGCCTCGCCGCGCACCACTGCCACGTTACTCCACGATGATTCTCGCGCACGCGCTGAGAGCAGGTCGAGATAACGCGGCACGATATCCTCGCCGTACACGCGTCCGGTGCTGCCAACACGTGGCACGAGACGGGCCACGTAGTAGCCATCGCCGGCGCCGATGTCGGCCACGTGCATGCCTTCGCGAGGTGCGAGAATGCGCATGACACGCTCCGCTTCACCGGCGTCGTCGCGGTCGTCCTCGTTGCTCCAGCGAGGCGCCACGATATCCGCGACGGCACGGGATGGTGACGGAAACGCATTCTCCGGCGCGCCCGGCGGCGCGAGCGGGCGCGCGGTGTCGGCCGTGGCCAACGCATCGTTGCCGGAACGGTTCGACGCGTTGTCGCTCGATCCGCAGGCGCCAAGCACGAGCACGGCGCCGAGCAACAACATGCGCGTGGCGATCACGGTCACCGCGACACCGGCGCGCGTGAGTGCACGCGGAGCGCGGCCACGCGCCGACCGTCCATTGCCACCACTTCCAGTTCACCGCCGGGAAACGTCACACGATCTCCAAGATGGGGCAGGCGCCCGAGCGCCGAAAATGCATAGCCACCGAGCGTTGTCCAATCGCCTTCGGGAATCGACAGCCCGTAGTCCGAACGAACATCGACCAGCGAAAGCGCGCCGGCCAGCTCGAGAACGCCATCGGTCACCATCGACTCGCGCGCGACCAGGTCGTACTCGTCGGAGATATCACCGACCACTTCCTCGACGAGATCTTCGAGCGTCACGATGCCCGCCGTGCCGCCATACTCGTCGAGCACCACGGCGAGGTGCGCGCGGGTTCGGCGCAAGTCGTCGAGCACACGCTCTGCCGCACGAGTGGCCGGGACAAAGAGAGGCTCGCGCAAATGCTCGCTCAACTGGAACGGCTCGGGTTTCTCGTACAGCCAGTAGTCCTTCGCCAGCAGCACACCCACGACATCGTCGAGTGTCTCTCGATATACCGGATAGCGCGAGTAGCGTTCCGTCCGGAGTGTCTGCCGGATCTCTTCTTCGTCCGCGTCATGCGAGATGGCAGCTACATCGGTGCGCGGACGCATCACGTCCCATGCTTTCTTGTTGTGAAAATCGAAGACGCCCGCCAGCATCGCGGAGTCGCTCTCGTCCAGCGTGCCATGCGCGCGCGCCTGCATGACAAGCAATCGCAACTCTTCGGGCGAGTGCACATGCGCGCCTTCGGAGGCGGGTTCAACTCCCAGCAGCTTGAGCAGGCGATTCGCCGTGCCTTGCAGCAGGGCAATGAATGGCGACATGATGTTGCTGAACAGGATCAAGGGCCGCGTGATCCAGAGGCTCACGGCCTCGGGGCGAATCAACGCGACTGACTTGGGCATCAGCTCGCCAAAGACGATGTGAAGGAACGTGATAACGGTGAACGCCACCAAAATGGCCGCGCCACTATGCACGGCGCCTGAGGGTAGCGAAATCCCCACCGCGCCGAGCGCGTCGTCCACCAACACCGCGATCGCCGGCTCGCCGATCCACCCGAGGGCGAGCGAGGCGAGCGTGATGCCGAGCTGCGTGCCTGAGATGTAGCGATCGAGTTCCTTGAGCGCCTTCTGAACCACCAGCGCGCTGCGACTGCCCTCGGAGACAAGCTGGTCGATCCGGCTTCGGCGAACTGCCACCAGGGAGAACTCGGCGGCGACGAAGAAGGCGTTCGCGGCCACGAGCAACAAGACCATGGCCAGCCGGAACGCGATGGTTCCGGCGGAAATGGCGACTTCGGTACTGGCAGGGTCAGGCGGCATGCGAGGTGGAAACGGGCGCGCTCATGGTTCGTCCTGCTCGTACAAGTCATGCATTCTGCAAGACTCGCGGGCGATCCGCGGCTCTTGCATCCTGCGACCCTGCCAACCCGCGCCGGTCGGCAGCTCGCACTCCTGATCCTCGACATTCGCCGCTGACCCGACGTGCGGTACACTCCAACCTATCCACAGATCGCGGTCCAACGCATGCTCGACCCGTACCGCGTGCTGCGGTGGGTCTGGCTGGGCCGCGTGGTGGTCGGCTTCGCGATTCTGGTGGCTGCCGTTTTCGTGTGGGAGCGGGCGGAGCCGCAGGACACGCTGGTGGCCACCCTGGCGTTCGCGACGGCCCTGCTGGCCACCGTCGCGTCCGCGATGTACAGCGAAATATACCGACGCCCGACGGGACGCGGCTTCTTTCTCCTGCAGTGCCTGCTCGATCTGCTGCTTGTCACAGCAATTGTCCACATCACCGGCGGCTGGAGCTCGCAGTTCGCGGCCCTCTATATCCTGGTGATCGCGGTCGCCGCGCTGCTGCTCCCCTTCCGGGATGGGCTGTTCGTGGCGGTTACGGCGAGCGCCCTCTATTCCATTGATGTGCTGTGGTTCCGCCTCGAGTCACCGGCCCTGGCGATCTGGGTGCAGGTGGGAGTGTTCGTGGTGGTCTCCATTGGCAGCGGCTTCATCGCCGCTCGGCTGCGGCAGGCCGGAGACGGGCGCGACGCGTTGGCGGCCCAACTGGTGAAGGTGCAGCTCGAAGCGGCCGACATTCTTCGCAGCATCCAGTCAGGCATTGTCACGGTGGATGCGGCGGGCAACCTGCTGTACGCAAATCCGGCCGCCTCGGAGCTGTTGGGCATCGCGCTGCGTGGTCTGGTGGGCCGACCGGTGCTGGGTCAGCTCGCCGCCATCGCACCGGAAATGGCCGAGGTGCTGGAGCGCACGGCGCGTGAAGGCACGCGCCGGTCGCGGGTGGAGGGGGTGATACGGCGACAAGGGCGGACGGTGCTCGTGGGCCTCACGACCACGAGCGCGGAACGAGGCGGTCCCGGCGGGGCGCGCACGGCCACGGCCATCTTTCAGGACATTTCCGACAGTAAACGGCTGCAGGCGCTGCATGTGCGTACCGAGCGCCTACAGGCGGTCGCCGAGCTGAGCGCGTCGCTCGCGCACGAAATCCGGAACCCGCTCGCTTCCATTCGCAGCGCGACCGAGCAGCTTGCGGGTCGCAGTCGGCGACGCGGCGATGCCGATGACGACGAACAAGCGCTGTTCGACCTCACCGTGCGCGAGTCGGACCGGCTGAGCCGGCTGTTGAGCGAGTTTCTCGACTTTGCGCGAACCCGCGCGGCGCAGCTTACACCGGTGAACGTCGCGGCCGTCGCGCGCTCGGCGGTGTCGGTGGTGCAGCAGCATCCCGCTTGCAATGCAGGTGTGCGCATTGTGCTCGAATCGTCGCCAGACGAAGACTCGCTCGTCGTGGCCGGCGATGACGATCTGCTGCACCGCGCCGTGTTCAACCTGGTGCTGAATGCGGTGCAGGCGGTGGACGAACGCGGTGAAGTGCTCATACACGTTGCACTCGCGCAGGACACCGCGCTCGACGCGCCGGCGATCGCCGTGCGCGTCACCGACAACGGGCCTGGTATTCCGCACGCTGTGCGCGACCGGCTCTTCGAGCCCTTTGTCACCAGCAAGACCGGCGGCACCGGACTGGGGCTGCCAATCGTGCATCGCGCCGCCGAGGCGCATCGCGGCGTGGTGCTCGTGGACCATCTGGAGCGTGGTACGCGGTTCACGTTGCTGTTGCCGCGAGTACAAGTGTCTGCCGAGTTGCCTGTCAGTAGCGATACACCGTCCGAGCAACAGTCCGAACAACTCCTGTCCCTGACCCGAGCGTAGTTGTGACCACTCCATTGGGATCCAGCGCGAACGCGCTGCCGCGTGTCCTGCTTGTAGATGATGAAACGGGCATCCTCGAGTCTCTGCGCATCCTGCTCAAGGGCGAAGGATTCCATCCAGTGCCTGCACTGGGCGGACGCGCAGGACTCGATCGCCTCGACGATGGTGAACCGGACGTCGTGCTCACCGACATTCGCATGCCCGATGTCTCGGGCGTGCAGGTGCTCGCCGCCGTGCGTGAGCGCTATCCGTCGTGTCCGGTGATTCTGATGACGGCGCAGGCGACCTTGCAGTCGGCCATGCAGGCGGTGAACGAGGGCGCGTTCTACTACATCCAGAAGCCGTTCCGGAACGACGAACTGCTCGCGATCCTGCGGCGCGCGGTGGAGCATCGCCAGCTGCGCGCCGAAAACACGGTGCTCAAGCAGGAGATCAGAAAGCGCGATCGCAGCGGCAGCGTGCTCGCCATCGGCAAGAGTCGCGCGTGGCAGGAGGCGATGCGCATGGCAGAAATGGTTGCCCCCACCGACAGTACGGTGCTGATCACTGGCGAATCAGGTACGGGCAAGGAAGTCATCGCGCGCTACGTGCACGACCTGAGCGGACGCACCGAGCTGCCCTTCCTGTCGATCAACTGCGGTGCGCTGCCCGAGTCGCTGCTCGAGAGCGAACTGTTCGGTCACGTGAAGGGCTCGTTCACCGGCGCGGTGAAAGACAAGACCGGTCTCTTCGCGGCGGCGGCGGGCGGCACCTTCTTTCTCGACGAAATTGGCGAGACGACGGCCGCAACGCAGGTCAAGTTGCTGCGCGTGCTGCAGCAGCGTGAGGTGATTCCTGTGGGCGCAACGGATTCCATTCCGATCAACGCGCGCGTGATCGCCGCGACCAATCGCGATCTGGAGGAGGAGATCAAGCGCGGTTCGTTCCGCGGCGACTTGTACTATCGATTGAATGTGATCGCGCTGCACCTTCCGCCGCTGCGTCATCGGGCTGATGACATTCCGTTACTCGCCGAGCACTTCTTGTCACGCGTCGCGAAGCAGCGCAGTGAACCCATCAAGGTGCTGGCTGAGAACGCGCGCGATGCAATGATGGCCTACCAGTGGCCCGGCAACGTGCGCGAACTCGAGAACGCGCTGGAACGCGCGGTAATCCTGTCCGCCGGTACTACGATAGAGGCGGCGGCACTGCCAGCACGCATTGTCGAACGTCGCGCCGAACCGCTGGTGGCCGATCGTGCGCCCTCCACGCCTACACTCGAAGCGATCGAGCGCGCCTACATCGCGTGGGTGTTGCAGAACGAGAGTGGCAACAAGAGTCGCAC
>JBBQNT010000232.1:0-6078 GCA_038330215.1 Gemmatimonadales bacterium | reverse complement strand
GTTGTATCAGGCGGAACTCGCATTGATGCAACTGTTCCGCGATGAGGGCGTGCAACTGCGTCTCTTTCACGGTCGCGGTGGTTCGGTGGGGCGGGGCGGCGGGCCGAGCTACCAGGCGGTGCTCGCGCAGCCGGCCGGTGTCGTGAATGGACAGATCCGCATTACCGAACAGGGCGAGGTGATCACCTCGAAGTACTCTACGCCGGAAGTCGGCCGCCGGAACCTGGAGCGACTAATGGCAGCGACCATCGAGGCCACGCTCACTGATCACGAATCGGCGGTCGAACCAGCGGACACGTTTCACCCGGTCATGGACCGTTTGTCGGAGCTGGCATTCCGTGCCTATCGAGCGCTCGTGTACGAGACGCCCGGCTTTACGCAGTACTTTCACGAATCGACGCCGTTGTCGGAGATCGCCACGCTCAACATCGGCAGCCGTCCGTCGTCACGCGCGTCGTCGGGACGCATCGAGGACCTGCGCGCGATTCCGTGGGTGTTCTCGTGGGCGCAGTGCCGCGTGCTGTTGCCGGGCTGGTATGGCTTTGGCAGCGCCGTGGACGCCTGGCTCGACGAGAATGCCGAAGGCATGGAGACGCTGCAGCGCATGGCGCGCACATGGCCATTCTTTCGCATGCTGCTCTCCAACATGGACATGGTGCTCGGCAAGTCGGACTTGGCAGTGGCCTCGAGGTACGCCGAACTGGTGAGCGATGTCGCGCTGCGCGAACAGATCTTCGGCACCATCGAGGCGGAGTGGCATCGCACCCGGAACGCACTGCTCGCGATCACCGGCCAGAGCCGATTGCTGGGCGACAACTCGGACCTCGAACGCTCATTCGCCAACCGGGTGCCGTACATGGACCCGCTCAATCACCTTCAGATTGCCCTGCTGCGGAGGCACCGGGCGACAGGGGCCCGGGAAGCCGGGGAGCAGCCGGAAAACCGGATCGAGCGCGGAATCCATCTTACGATCAACGGAATTTCGGCAGGACTGCGTAACAGCGGGTGAGTCTCCACCCCGGCACGGGAAACGTGCCTTTCGCCGGTCCAACCGTCTCGCCGCGTGTCTCTCGGCCGATCGGTGGATCGAACGACGTGCGCTGCTGTTAGACGCTCGCTAGGAAGCGGCCACGAACACGCAGCCATGCTGCTGCGCCAGGGTGACGCCGAAGATGCCGTTGGGCTGCAGGATCACACCTGGCACCATCATCGACATCGCCTTGGCGCGGGCATCGGCGCCTTGCAGCTTGTCACGCTTGGTCACCATTGCGGTCATCGCGCTGAACGCCATGTTGCACGCCAGCACCACCGCACCACGCTCCATCTGCTTGTGCAGCGCAAGGGCGGCGAACATCGGCGGCAGCGCGTCGTCCTCGGCGGTCATGAGCACCGGATTGCGGCGTGTCTTCTTCTCGGTGAGCGGATGCATGACCTTGCTCGCCTTGGCCACGTCGTACGTCTCCCAGAACTCCTGCGACATGATGAGCGGGATGGCCGAGTGTCGGATCACGATCACCGGGCTCAGGTCAGCCGGCTGTGCGCCGAGCAAGTCGCGATAGTGCGTTGACCAGAGGCCGGCGCGCCACACACCGCTGCCGCCGTTGATCTCGGGCACGTCAAAGACCGCCTTGTGCTTGCCGGTGAGCTTCTGTGTCCATGTCGTGTCGAACTGCAGCTGCGCTGCCGGCTGCGCGAGCGCCTCGGCCATTTCGCGCATCGATGCATTCGCGGGAGCCGACCTCGGCTCGCTTGCGTGAAGCGCTGACGGAAGTGCGGCCAGTGCGGCGCCGCCAAGGGAGAGATGCGTGAGGAACTGGCGGCGATCGCTGGACATGCGGGCTCCAAGGAGGATGGGGTGATGCCGGAGTCTAGCAGCGGCCGGGCATTTCGTCGAATGGGCAAGGCGCATTTGGCAGCGCCTGCCAGTCCGTGCAGATTACCGCGCATGTCTACTTTCACTCTTGCAGCGATTCTCCGGGCCGTCGCCGTCGTTGGCAGCCTGCTGCCGCTCCTGCCGCACAGCGGCCTCGACGCCCAGTCACCGGTACGCGTGGCCGAAGCCTCGGCGCTACTGCCCTGGTCAGAGCAGATCTCGGTGCGCGAATCCTGGCTCACGAAGCGGCATGCCATGCTGCTGCCCATGATGCGGCGCCACGGCATCGGCATGTGGATCGTGGTGAATGAGGAGTTCCACGATGATCCGCTCACGCAGTACATCGCGCCGCCTCGGCCCTATACCGGGAACCGCGACATCTTCGTGTTCATCGACGGTGGCGCTGAGGGACTCAGGAAGTACGCGATCACCGGATACACCGAAGAGAATCTCACGCGCTTCTTCGACGCGCCGAGCGATGAGCCGCGTCCGCCGGCCGCGGCATTGCGCGCGCTCTATCAGGAGTGGAAACCGGCAACGATCGGGCTCGGCATTCGTGGACGCCGTGGACAGACCCGTTCGCTCGGCTACGATGCCTATCGTTTCCTGGCTGAAACGCTTGGCGACGAGGCGGAGTCGCGGTTCACGAGTGCGGGCGACCTGATTGAAGAGTTTTTGGACACGCGCCTGCCGGAGGAAATGGAGCACTACCGCACCGCCGTTGCGGTGACCGAAGCGATTGTCAGGCGCGCACTGTCGAACGACGTGATCACGCCCGCTCGTACCACCGTCGGTGATGTGCGGAACGCGCTCTTCGACATGTTGTGGGCGGCCGGCGTACGTACATGGTTCCAGCCCGACCTGCGCGTGCAGCGTGCGGGCGCAGACATCGCCACCTCGCGCGGTTTTCTGGCGGTGGCACCGGAGAGCACGACCATTGTGCCCGGAGACGTGGTGCACATCGACTTCGGCATCACGTACATGGGATTCGACACCGACTGGCAGAAGATGGCCTACGTGCTCAAGCCCGGCGAATCAGATGCGCCTGCCGGGTTGCAGCGCGCGATGGCGAACTCCAACACGTTGCAGGACGCGCTCATGCTGCGTCACGCCCGACCCGGCCTCACGGCGGGCAGCGTGTTCAACGCGATCATGGCCGAGATGCGCGAGCATGGCATCGAAGCGATGATCTATTCGCATCCCATAGGCGCGCAGGGCCACGGACTCGGCGCGTCCATCGATTTTCGCAGTCCGCTGCGCAGTGATACCACCACGCAGAACTCGCGGCTGCGCGCAAACTCGTACATCTCGATCGAGCTCAACACCGCGACGCCGGTTCCGGAGTGGAATGGGAAGAAGGTGTTCGTGATGTTCGAGGACGACGCGTACCTCACGAATGACGGCTATCGCTTCTTCCGCCCGCGTCAGGAGCGGTTTTACCTCATTCGCTAGCGTGTGCCGCTCGTCACGCTGGCATGTGTGGACAACCCCGTTGGCTACCACTCGTCCCAATGCCGCGAAGCGCACGCCGGCTACCGAACAGGTTGCGAATCCGCTGGTGAAGCGGAACCGTGCGTCCGCCCCCTCGACAGGCGCCCGTTCGATGACGATACTTGCAATACACTCATGACGAGCCAGCCCAACCCCAATCCGCTGCATGGCGTCACGCTGCAGCGCATGATCGAGCACCTCGTCGAGCGCTATGGGTGGGATGGGCTTGGCACGCGCATCGCCATCCGGTGTTTCACGCACGATCCCAGCGTGCCATCGTCGCTCAAGTTCCTGCGCAAGACGCCGTGGGCGCGCGCCAAGGTCGAGTCGCTGTACGGGCACTCCGTCGCGCATCCGCGCAAGTCACACGTTCCACCGTGAGTCCACCATGAGCAAGCCGCTGCGCTCGGCGTGAGGTCGCGGGGAACTGCTCTTACCGCGGAGGCACGGAGCCGCGGAGGAACTGCAAGAATTTTTGGGGTGCACCGACAACATTCCAGCAGCTACCGAGAAGACGTATTGATGCGATAGCGCGCGACGTAGTTTTCGCCGGTCTCGGCAGTGCCTGTAAGCCACACGTGCGCGCCGCGTGCCTCTGCAAAGCGCGTATCCCACGGCAGCACGATCGTGGCGAGCAGCCGCCCGTCGAGCTGGAAGACATCGTACGTGGGTGGTTCCTTCCAGTCGCGTCTCGGACGCGGATCGTTCGCCGGACGGTCGGGGCCTTTGCGATACACAGCGGGCACGTAGCGACGCACCCAGATGCGGCCGTCCGAATCGCTCGTCAGCTCGCTGAAGGGCGGCTTCTCACGCGGAATGCTGTAGTCCTTTCGGCCGGATCCGGCCACGATGACATTCTTCGGCGGTGGCGGAGCGTTTCGCGCACGCTCTTCGAAGAACGAGGCCCACGCGAGCCACTCCTTGCGCTCATCGCCGGCCAGCTCCACCGGCGTGTAGCGGCGCTCTATGCGCATGACAGGCGAACCTGGACGGCGAACTTCGAACGCGTAACGCCGGTTGTCGCCCACCAGCAGCGCACCACGCGTGCTCATGGTGCTCACCACCTCGTGATTGAAGGGGCGATCAAATCCGGAGGCGGTGGACAGCACGAACGATTCGTCGGGGGAGTCGGGAATCTGAATGGTGTCGAGCACCCTGCCATCCTGAGCTACGCGTAGCCACCCATAACCGAACGGTGCGCCCGCTGTTGGCGCAGCGCTGCCGGGCAATCGCGTCATGTCGCGCACATACACAACATCTTCGTGATCGATGCGGAACAGATCCGACGCGAAAAGTCCGCTCGGCACGCTGACTTCGCCAAGCCGGTCGCCTGACGGTGAGTAGGTGGTGAGCCGCTGCAATCGATTGTCCCAGAGCACGATGCGTCCGTCGCGGAAAGTGCCCACTCCGCCCATGGAGCGATACTCGCCCGGACCTTCGCCGTTGCGTCCGATGATTCGCACGAACACGCCGGTGGAGTCGTACACGCGCAGCGCAGGTGTCGCGTCATCGGCAATGATGATCTCTCCTCGCGTGCCGACAGCCACAGCACGAACACGCCCGATCTCGTAGTCCGGATCACCGTCCAGCACGCCGATGCGCACCTGCTCGACCAGTCGCACCGCAGTGCCCCACACCGGCGGATTGGTGGACTGCACGACTATCGGAGACTGCGCGCTGAGTTCCAGCGCACCGGGCACCAGCGCACCGGGCACCAGCGCACCGGGCACCTGCGCGCTCATGCACCCGAGGAAAATGAGGGCGTGGGCCAGTCGCATGCGTGTCAGCCTCCCGTGTAAGGCTCTTGCCAAGGCCTGCAGGCGTCGCGTGTTGCCTGCCGTACTGTTTCGCACGATCATTCAAGATCCGCCCGGGGGACTGACTTGTCCACCGCTGAGCGGTCTCGCACTCACCATTGCCCGACTGTCGTCATGCGCCCTCGTGCTGCTGATCTCGTTTCCCACTGTCTGCGTGTTGCGTCGCTGCTCGCGCTGTGCGCGCTAGGCGGTGTGGCCTGCGCGTCGGCGCAATCGGCGGCTGATCCCGCTTCGCCCGTGCCTGCAGCGACGGTGCAATCCGGGACTGCGCAAGTCGCCGACGCGCCCCGCAACGCGACCACCACCGCAACGCCAAGCGAGCAATGGGCCGACTCGGTACTCGCCACATTGTCGCTTCGGCAGAAGGCCGCACAAATGGTGTGGGTGTGGACACTCGGCGATTACGCGGCAACTGACGCACCGGCGCTTGCGAACATCACGCGTCTCATTCGCGAACAGGAACTCGGCGGCGCCATCGTGTCGGTGGGCGGACCGCTCGATATCGCCGCCAGGACCAATGCGCTGCAGCGCGCAGCATCGTTGCCCTTGCTGATCGGCGCCGACTTCGAGACGGGTGCGGCCTTCCGCGCGCGCGGTGGCTGGTTCCTGCCCAACGCCATCGAACTCGGTGGCGCTACGTCGTTTCCATACCAGATGGGTATCGGCGCGACGCGCGACACGGCCGTCGCGTACGCGATGGGGCGCGTCACCGCAGTGGAAGGGCTCGCGCTCGGCGTGCATATGGGCTTCGCACCCGTGCTCGATGTCAACAACAATCCGGGCAACCCGGTCATCAGTGCACGATCGTTTGGCGAGGATCCGGCGCTCGTTGCGCGTATGGGCACGGCGTTCATTCGCGGCATGCAGGATGCCGGCATGCTGGCCACGGCCAAGCAT
>JBBQNT010000231.1:0-6085 GCA_038330215.1 Gemmatimonadales bacterium | reverse complement strand
CCCGTGGCGGCATTCGCGGTGTTGAGCAGCGGACGCGGACGCGGCGCGATCACCGAGATCACGCCAAGCGACGCGAGCGGACGAAGTGTGAGTGCGACGCGGCGCGTGCCCTGCGCCGAGACACGAACGGAATCCGGAACGTAGCCAACGGCACGCACCACGACGAAGCCCGCGACCAGCGGAACCGCACGCAGAGTGAACGCACCCGCAGCGTCGGAAACGGCGGTGCTCGCGCTGCCAGGAGCCTGCGCCGAGAAACTGACTTGCGCACCGACCAGCGGCAGGCCGCCGGCCGAGCGCACGACGCCGGTCACGACTGAGGTTTCCTGCGACGACATCGAGGATGGCGTGAGCGACGCAAGACACGTCGCCCACAACATTGCAGAACTGAACAAACGGGACATGAAAAACGAGTCGGAAGAGAACTGCTGAAGCGCTGTTGCTCCAGCAAGTACGCCGCCAAGCACCTTGGCGGATTTGGGCGATCCTGACGACGGCCCGCTATGGGCCTTCGTAGCCTTCCGCACGCAGCTGCGTGAGAATGCGGTCGCGCAGCCCGGGTGACGGCTGCGCTGGCTGCGCGGTGCGCACCTGCGCGACAGCGTCAAGCACGACCCGAGCGAAGTCCGCGTGCGGGAAGCAATGCGAGCAGCGTGCGACGTGCTGGCGCACGGCGGCTTCATCCGGCGCGCCAAGGTGACCGTCGAGGTAATCCCAGAGCATGCGGACGGCGGTTCCGCAGTCGAGCATCTCGTCGCTCATGGGCTGATCCGTCACTTGCACGCTCATGTGATGTCCTCCGGCGCGTTCGCGCTCACCAGTCCGGCGTCGCGCGCGTGCTCGAGCAGCGCGCCTTGCAGCAACCGGCGCGCCCTGAACAGACGCGAGCGCACGGTGCCAACGGGAATGTCGAGCACGAGGGCTGCCTCTGCGTATGGCAACTCCTGCAGCTCGACGAGCTGCACGACTTCCCGGAACGCGTCCGGCAGCGCGTCAATGGCGCGCCCGATGGCTGGCCCGATGTCGGATCCGGCCAGCGACTGCGCAATGTCGCGTGAAGCGCCGAGCGGATACTCGGCATCACTCAATGCCTGCAACGTGTCATCCTCGACCGCAACGAGTCGCGCGTCCCGCGGCGCACGCTTGCGCCAGGCGTTGCGCGCAATGGTGAACAGCCACGCGCGCGCTTCGCTGCCGGGCTTGAAGGTGTCCCAATGGCGCCACGCGCGCAGATAAGTTTCTTGCACAAGATCCTCGGCGGCCGGCTCATCGCGCGTCAGCGATTGCGCGAATCGCGTGACGTCGGGCAACCAGCGAAGCGCGATCTCGTGAAAGTTCTGTTGTCTGTCGATCACTGCGTCGGACACGGCAGCAGGGGTCTGAGTGGCAAACGTGAGCGAATATGAGTTGCAGGGATAAGCTGCGCGCCGGTTGGGCACTGCGCAACGCAAGTGGCGTCATCATGCGCTCGGCTCCGGAGCGTCGGCGGTGGCCAGCTTGCGGTCACCACGTACGCGCGAGATGATCGTGGGCAGGAACGACAGCGCCAGCAACAGCACGGACGAGATGATCAGGTTGAGTCGGGCCGCGCTCGATGCCCCGGACACGCCGCCAACGAGACTGCCTGCGAAATACGTGTAGATGATCGTGCCTGGAATGATGCCAAGTCCCGTCGCGGCGACGTACGGACGAAGCGCAATGCCGGACAGCGCCGCGGTAAAGCTCAGCGCGTTGAACGGGATCACCGGCAGCAGCCGCAAACGGAAGAGCGTGCTGAAACCGCGCTTGCCGGCCAGAAGGTCGAGACGCGCAGCCTGTGAGCCGAGCAGTCCGCGTAGCGCGTCACCTCCGAGCGTGCGTGCGAGCAGGTATGTACCCGTTGCGCCCAGCGTCGCGCCCAGCCAGTTGAGTCCCGAACCCAGCACCGTGCCAAAGAGAATACCGCCGGCCAGCGTGAACGGTGTGGCGGGCAGGCCGAAGGTTGCGACCACGATGTACGTGAGTACGAAGACGACGTGAATGTACGGCACCTCACGCGCACGCTCGATGGCGGCGAGCAGCGTGGCGGGATCACGCAAGTCGAGCACGCCAGCGCGTATGGCCGCAAATGCAACTGCCGCGAGCACGAGCGCGAGCAGCCCAAGCCGGATGAATGAAGCGCGCTTGCTGGGCTTGGGCGATTTGGAATCGGCCTGCGAAGGCGGCGAGACATTGTGCGGATCGCGCTCCTTCATGTGGTTGCGCGGAAGAAGGCATCAAACACACGGCGCGCGAGGGGAGTGAGGCGACCCCGGTTGAAGTGGTCTGCCGCGCGCCCAAACACGGCCGGGCGAGTGGGATACGGATGAATCGTCTTGCCCAGCGCGCGCAAGCCTTCACCACGACGAATCACGGACGCCACCTCGCCGATCATGTCGCCAGCACCCTCGCACACGAGTGTGGCCGCAAGAATGCGATCGGATCCCTTTTCGAGATGCACACGGAAAAAGCCCTCCGTATCACCCTCGAGAATGCTGCGGTCGTTGTCGTGCATGGGCATGGTGATCACATCGGTCTCCGACGCAGACAAGTCGGCCACGGCCTTTCCCACATGCGCGACTTCGGGCGACGTGTACGTGGCCCACGGAATCACGAGCGACGAACTCTTGCCGCCGCCAATGCCAAAGAAGAGCGCGTTCGGCACAGCGAGTCGCGCCTGCGCGTCCGCGGCGTGCGTGAACTGAAGCTGTGACGAGACATCGCCGATTGCGAAGACGCGCTTGTTGGAGGTGCGAAACTTGTCCGACACCTCGACGCCCTTCTTGTTGAACGCGATGCCAGCCTGCTCCAGACCGAGCCCATCGACATTCGGGCGGCGACCGGCGGCGACGAGCACGGCGTCGGCAGTCACGTGAACTTCCTCGCCGCCCACCGCGAAATACAAGGTCGTCTCGTCACCGACGCGTTCGACACGCGTGATCTTGACACCATGGTGGAATGTCACGCCATCGTTGCGCAGTTGCGCCTCGATCACGGCCGCGGCGTCGGCATCGTCGCGGGGCATCGAGCGCGCATCGGCGTTGAGCACCGTGACCTCGCTGCCAAAGCGCGCGAACGACTGCGCCATCTCGACTCCAATCGGGCCCGCACCGATGACAGTCAACCGCTGCGGGCACGTCGTCAGTTCGAAGACGGTCTCGTTGGTGAGCGGATTCGCTTCGGCCAGACCCGGAATCGGGGGCAGCGACGCGCGTGCACCGGTCGCTATGATCGCGCGGCGGAAGCGAAGCGCCTGGCCGCCAACCGTGATTGCCTCGGGAGACGTGAACATTGCCTCACCGAGAAAGACATCGATGCCGAGCGAGGCGAAGCGTGGTGCACCGTCGATGGGCGCGATGCCTGCGCGAAGTCGTCGCAGACGTTCCATGACGGCGGCAAAGTTGCCCTCGCCTTCGGCGGCCGGTCCGCCAAACTCGTCCTTGGACGTACGCGCCTGATGCCAGGATCGTGCGGCCCGCAGCACCGCCTTGGATGGCACGCAGCCGACGTTCAGACAATCACCGCCCATGAGGTGTCGCTCAATCAGCGCCACGCGTGCGCCGAGTCCGGCGGCGATGGCGGCGCTCACGAGCCCTGCTGTTCCCGCCCCGATTACGACGAGTTGGTAGCGCTCGGCCGCAACGGGATTCTGCCAGTCGGGTGGGTGCACATGCGCCAGCAGCGCGCGGTTGTGCACGTCATCCGGCAGGATCAGTGGCGTAGTGGACGACACAGTCGACACAGAGGACTCGGAGGCGGCGGAGGTCGCGGGGACTGCGGTGGATGCGTGCACGGCGAACGGGGAAAGGTTGCGCAGAATAGCAGCACGATGTGACGCGAGCACGCGACATACACCGGACTCTGTGCCCGACTAGTCCGACGATCCGCGCTGAGTTCCCGATGTCGCGCCGCTTGCGATGCCAGACGCTACTGTGCTATTCGTCGGCCCGAGCCCCTGCGCCGCGCCAGGCACTCACGTCGTCCGGCGTGTCGAGGTCGAGCGCACCACCCGGCAGGTCAACGGCCGCCTCATCTCCAGTGAGCAGCGCCTTGCCGCCGTGATCACCCTGGAGCGCAGCGAGCGCGGGCCAGTCATCGCGCGGCCAGATGGCCGGAATGCCGTTCGCGCCCGCGTACGAGGACACCACGCGTGTACGCAGCGCATCGAATCGTGCGTGCAGCGCACGCAGGTGCGCCTGGTCAACGGCTGGCTGGTCGCAGGCGATCAGCGCAACGCCGTGCAGCATGGCGTCGCGCGCGTTGCCTTCGGTGATATGGTCGGCGGTGTCGCGCAGGCTTGCTGCGATCGCATCCTTCTCGGCATCCTCGAGCGCCTCGATGCCCAGGCGAATGGAGCTGGCCATGCCGTCGGACCACTCGTCGTTGTTGGCGAACAGTACAGGCAGCTCGGACAGCAGGTCGCGCACTTCATCGGCGAACGCGCCAACAACGACCACCACCGGCGCATATCCCGCAGTGAGCGCGTCATGCGCGAGGCGCGAGAGCAGCGCCTCGCCGTTTGCATCACGGATGAGCTGCTTGGGCTCGCCCAGACGGCGGGACTCACCGGCCGCGAGCAGCAGCCCCGCGATGCGCGTGTGTGGAATGCCGGCGGGATCGGTCGGACCAGTGGATTCGTGCACGTTCATCGTCGCTCTCGTGAGTGAGGGATGGGTGGAGTAGTGGGCAGTGGACAGGACTGCATCGCGATGTCCGTCGCAATTGAAGGCGTTGCCGAGCGCGTGTGCAGCGGAGCCTGGCGCTCGCGCAGCGGACCACCTGGCCGCGAATGCAGCACCGTGTGCATTTCCGCGATGGCCGCCAGGGCGATCGCTTGCGGCGAGTCACCGCCGATGTCGAGGCCGATCGGTGCATACACACGGGCGCGATCTCTCGCGCGCAGGATGGTGCCCGATTCCGTCAGCGCGCGTAGCAATCGTGCGGCGCGCTGGCGCGATCCCAGCAGGCCGATGTACGGCACGCGCGTGGGAATGAGCGAACGCAGCCATGCGAGGTCATGGTCGAACCGGTGGGTGCACAGCGCGAAGCACGTGCGCGAATCACTCACGCAGCGATTCTCCGCAAGCGCGCCGGCGACGTGCTCAGCCAACACTGTTCGGCGAGATGCGTCTGTCGGGAGTGTGAGCGCGGTCAGCGCATCGTCGCGGTGATCGACCACCGTGACGAGCCATCCCGCCGAGGCGGTCGCCTGCGCGAACGCTTCCGCACCGCGCGATGCGCCGACCACCACAACGTGCACGGGCGGATGTACCGGCGCACCGAACACCCGCACGCCGGATTCATTCGTGCCAAGAAACGCTGCACCGGTACGCTGGACCGCATGCAGCACACGATCGCGCAAGCCGTCGAAGCCGGACGTGCGCGAGCGTGCATCGGGTGTCTCCGCGACGCGAGCGCGCGCTCCCGAAGCTGCGCGCGCGCCTTCGAATGACGCTTCACCAATTCGGCGCTCATCGGCCGACGCCACAACCGTGAGCAGCACACCGAGCTCGCGCGCCTGAGCTGAACGCAACGCGTCATCGAATGCGGCGCCGTCGCGCCACGGCGCCAGCATGATATGCGCCACACCATCGCAGCCGGTGCCAAAGCCCCAGATCGTCTCCAGATCCTCTCGCAGGTCGTACGACACGAGAGAGCCGACGCCGCTTGCACACACGGACGCGGCACGCTGCGCGACATCGGACTCGAGGCAGCCGCCGCTGATGGCGCCGGCCAGCACGCGCCCTTCCGCGTCGCACAACATGCGCGCACCTGGCTGACGATAGGACGAGCCGTCCACTGCCACCAGCGTGGCCAGCGCGAGCGGAACGTCCGGTCGCGCGCGGCGAGCCTGTACTGAAGCATCCCGAAGATGCACGAGTTCCGCGTGGTTGCTCACGCCTCTGTCTCCTGCTCGGCCTTGGACGCCTCCGATCGCACGCGAACGCGCGCGACCCGTCGTTTGTCCATCGTGAGCACGCGCATGCGGCCGCCCTCGAACTTCACTTCATCGCCCACACGCGGCAGACGGCCCAACTGGCCGAACACGAAACCGCCGATCGTATCG